>JAKSSJ010000047.1 GCA_024403215.1 Clostridia bacterium | reverse complement strand
CAATGACAGATCCTGTAGCAGATATGCTCACAAGAATCAGAAATGCTAACATTGCTGGACATTCTACTGTAGACATTCCAGTATCTAAGCTTAAAAAGAATATAGCTGAAATCCTTCTGAAAGAAGGATACATTAAGGGCTATTCTGTAGAAGAAAAAGAGCCTCAGGGTGTGCTTCATATTGAGATGAAGTATGGTCCTGGAAAAGAAAAAGTTATCACTGGAATTAAGAGAATTTCTAAGCCAGGTCTTAAGATTTACGCTAACAAGGAACAACTTCCTAAAGTACTCGATGGACTTGGAATCGCTATTATCTCCACTTCTAACGGCCTTATCACAGATAGGGAAGCAAGAAAGCTTGGAGTTGGCGGAGAAGTTATCTGCTACGTTTGGTAATGAGGAGGAGGTAAACAAATGTCCAGAATAGGAAAACTGCCTGTGACTGTTCCTGCCGGTGTAGAAGTAAGCGTTAGCGCTTCTAACCTTGTTACTGTAAAGGGTCCAAAGGGAACTCTTTCTGAGCAGATCAGTCCAATGATTAAAGTAGAAGTTAAAGACGGCCAGGTTGTATTAGCACTTGCATCTGATGATAAAGAAGCTAATGCACAGTGGGGTCTTGCAAGATCACTTGTTAACAACATGGTTAACGGTGTAACAAACGGTTATGAGAAGAAGCTTGAAATGCTTGGCGTTGGTTACAAGGCTGAGAAGAAGGGCAACACTCTCGTAATGCAGCTCGGATACTCCCATCCTGTAGAGATGCCAGATCCAGAAGGAATCACAACAACAGTTACATCCCCAACAGAGATTACTGTAAGTGGTGCTTCTAAGGAGCTTGTTGGAAACTATGCAGCAAACATTAGAGCATGGAGAAAACCAGAACCATACAAGGGAAAAGGTATTCGCTATGTTGGTGAATATGTTCGCCGCAAAGAAGGTAAGACAGGCAAGTAAGGAGGAAGTAGAATGGCTAAATTTAATAAAAACGAAGCTCGTGTTGCAAGACACGAAAGAGTTAGAAAAGACATATCAGGAACTCCAAGCGTGCCAAGACTTTGTGTCTACAGAAGCTCCAAGAACATTTACGCTCAGATTATTGACGATGTTAATGGAAAGACACTTGCAGCTGCAAGCTCACTCGATAAGGCTTTTGAAGGCTACGGCGGAAACAAAGACGCAGCTAAGAAGGTTGGTCAGATGGTTGCAGAAGCAGCAAAGAAGGCTGGTATCACAGAAGTATGCTTTGATAGAGGTGGATACATTTATCACGGCAGAGTAAAAGAACTTGCAGAAGGCGCTAGAGAAGCCGGACTGAAGTTCTAGTAGGAGGAATGAATATGGCAAGAAATATTGATATCTCCAAACTTGACTTAAAAGAACAGATTGTAAACATTAGACGTGTTACAAAGGTAGTTAAGGGCGGTAAGAATTCCAGATTCAGTGTTACAGTAGTAGTTGGAGATTCCAACGGCCACGTAGGTCTGGGTCTTGGTAAGTCCGTAGAAATTCCTGAAGCTGTAAGAAAGGCATCTGATGATGCAAAGAAATCTCTCGTTACAGTTTCTATGGTTGGTACAACCATTCCTCATAAGACACTTGGCGTATTTGGTGCTGGCAAAGTACTTCTTATGCCTGCTGCACCTGGTACTGGAGTAATTGCCGGTGGTAGCGCAAGAACTATCTTAGAGTTCGCAGGAATTAAGGACGTAAGAGCTAAGTCTCTTGGAAGCAGCAATGCTGGTAACGTAGCAGCTGCTACACTTGAAGGACTTAAATCATTAAAGACAGTAGAACAGGTTGCAAAACTTCGCGGCCTTTCAAAAGAAGAGATCTTAGGATAGGAGGTAGAATACAATGGCTAAAATGGTTAAAGTAACACTTGTAAAAAGCACAATTGGTTCTACACCTTATCAGAAGAAAGTAGTAGAAGCAATGGGTCTTAGAAAGATCCGTCAGAGTGTAGAACTTGTTGATAGCCCTGCTGTAAGAGGCAGTGTTGCTAAGGTTCCTCACCTTCTGAAAGTTGAAGAGCTGTAGGAGGTATCTGACATGAAATTAGAATCATTAAAGAAACCAGCTGGTTCCACATTTGTTGGAAAAAGAAAAGGCAGAGGAACAGGTACAGGTAATGGTACAACCTCTGGTCGTGGTATGAACGGTCAAAACTCCAGATCCGGTGGCGGTGTTCGCCTTGGATTTGAAGGTGGCCAGATGCCTTTATACAGAAGAACTCCAAAGAGAGGATTTACAAATCACTTTGGAACAAGCTATCTTCCAGTTAACGTTGAAGCTCTCAACATCTTTGAAGATGGCACAACAGTAACACCTTGCATGATGATTGAAGCTGGTCTTGTAAAAGGAAACGCTGATGGAATCAAAGTGCTTGGTAGCGGAAAGCTCGAAAAGAACTTAACAGTACAAGCAAACAAATTCAGCAATAGCGCTCTTGAAAAGATTGCTAATGCAGGAGGAAAGGCAGAGGTTATCTAATGGGAATGATCCAGACATTCAATCAAGCCTGGAGAATTCCTGAGATGAGAAAGAAATTACTCTATACTCTTCTCATGCTTGTAATCTTCAGACTTGGTTCGAACATTCCAGTTCCATTTGTTAACGCCGAACTTTTAAGAACTATGTTCGACGCAAACAGCGCAGGACTTCTTGGTTTGTTCGACATGTTCTCAGGCGGATCGTTTAGTAACTTTACGATCTTTGCTCTGGGTATATCACCTTACATTACATCATCCATTGTAGTTCAGTTATTAACAGTAGCTATTCCTGCATTGGAAGAACTTGCAAAGCAAGGTGAAGAAGGAAGAAGAAAGATTAACAACATCACAAAATATGTTGCTGTTGGTCTTGCTGTAATCCAAGCTGTTGGTTATACATTTGGTCTTTTCACAAATGTACTTACAACAGAGAATGTATTCTATAAGATAGTAATCGTACTCGTACTCGTAGCAAGCTCATGCTTCCTTATGTGGCTTAGCGAAAAGATTAATGATAAGGGAGTAGGAAACGGAACATCACTTCTGATTTTTGCAGGTATTGTTTCTAGAATTCCTACAGCTATCACAACAACATTTGGTCAGCTCAAGGCTGCTGGTTGGCAGTTCCTTGGACAGACTGCAGAAGATGGAACAAAGTCAATTGGTATCTTATCCGTTCTTCTGTTCCTCATCTTTGGTCTTGTTGTAGTAGTTGGTATCATCCTCGTATCTGAAGGTACAAGAAAGATTCCAGTACAATATGCAAAGAGAGTTGTTGGAAGAAAAATGTACGGTGGACAGAATACTTTCATTCCTATGAAGGTTAACCAAGCAAGCGTAATGCCAGTAATCTTTGCAGTATCCATTCTGCAGGTTCCAGCAACAATCGCTTACATGGCACCAAATTCAGGATTTGCAGCATTCGTACAGAAGTACTTATCAACAAACGGAGATCCAGGTTTCTGGATTTACTTCGTACTTGATATCATCTTTATAATTGCATTTACCTATTTCTACGGTTCAATTACAGTTAACCCAGTTGAAATCGCAGATAATATGAAAAACAACGGCGGCTTCATTCCAGGAATTAGACCTGGTAAGCCAACTGTTGATTACATAGTAAAGGTTACAAATAGACTTACTATTGTAAGTGCTATCTTCCTGGCAATAGTTGCATCATTGCCAACACTGCTTCAGCACTGGACTGCTCTGCAGATTGGATTCGGCGGAACATCCTTAATCATCGCTGTTGGTGTTGCTCTTGAAACAAGCAGAGCTCTTGAAACCCAGCTTGTAATGCGCAACTATAGCGGATTTCTTAAGTAACAGGAGTATATAATTATGAAGAGCGTAGTATTATTGGGACCACCGGGAGCCGGTAAGGGTACCCAGGCAACAGGAATTGCCGAAAAGTATCACATCCTGCACATTTCAACTGGTGATATCTTTAGAGCAAATGTTAAAGAGGGAACTCCTCTTGGCATTAAGGCTAAAGAGTACATGGACAAAGGTCTTTTAGTTCCAGATGAACTTGTGTGCGATCTTGTGGAAGACAGAGTTACAAAAGATGATTGCAAAAACGGTTATCTTTTAGATGGTTTCCCAAGAACGGTTTTCCAGGCAGAACACTTTGATGCATTCTTAAAGAAGAATGGACAAAGCCTAAGCTGTGTTGTAGACATTGAAGTTGATGAGAAGATTCTTCTCCCAAGAATGATTGGTAGAAGAGTTTGCAGAAGCTGCGGAAAACCTTATCACGTAGATACAATGCCACCTAAAAAAGAAGGTGTGTGCGATGTCTGCGGTGGAGAGGTTTACCAAAGAGCAGATGACTGTGAAGAAACAGTTTTAAATCGCTTTAAGGTTTACAAAGATCAAACTAGTCCTCTTATTGAGTACTATAAAAAATCTGGCGTGCTTGGCGAGATTAACGGCGCACAAGACGTAGACAAAGTATTCAATGATATATGCGCCCTTCTGGGAGAATAAAATATGATCGTAATTAAATCTAAGGAAGAGGTCCAAAAGATTGCAAAGGCTTGCGAACTTGCTGGACAAATTCTCAAAGAACTTCCAAATGTAATTACAGCTGGAATGTCAACTTGGGAGCTCGATCAATGGATCGAAAATGAAATCCTTAAGAACGGTCAAATACCCGCATTCAAAGGCTACGGCGGGTTTCCCGCTGCAGCCTGTATCTCGGTAAACGAAGAGCTCATTCATGGTATTCCATCAAAGAAAAAAATTATTCATGATGGCGATATCGTAAGTGTAGATCTTGGTACCATATACAAGGACTATTATTCAGATGCGGCAAGGACTTATCCGGTAGGAAAGGTCAATCAAGAAAATGAGCGCCTAATCAAGGTTGCTGAAGAGAGCTTCTTTGCAGGACTTAAGTTTTGCAGAGAGGGAAATCGACTTGGTGATGTATCGCACGCGATACAAGAAACGGTCGAGGCGGCTGGCTTTTCAGTAGTCAGAGATTACGTCGGTCATGGGGTCGGACTTGATATGCATGAAGACCCACCAGTTCCAAACTACGGCAAAGCCGGTCATGGACCTAAGCTTGTTCCAGGAATGGTCATAGCAATAGAGCCTATGATTGCGGCAGGAGACTATGATGTCGAGGTTTTGGATAACGAGTGGACAGTCGTTATGTGCGACGGTTCTAACTCAGCCCACTACGAAAACACAATAGCAATTACCGATGGAGAACCACTTGTTCTCACATGCTTTGATCGTTAATTTGTGAAAAGGAGGATCGGCCTTTATGGCTAAGAACGATAGTATAGAAGTTATGGGCACCGTGCTTGAAGCACTGCCAAACGCAATGTTTAAAGTAAAACTTGAAAACGATTTTGAAGTTATGGCACATATTTCAGGTAAGATGCGTATGAACTATATCCGCATTCTTCCAGGTGACAAAGTCAAGATAGAGCTTAGTCCCTATGACTTGACCCGCGGCAGAATCACATGGAGAGATAAATAGTCCATCAGGAGGAAAAACAATGAAAGTAAGAAGCTCAGTAAAACCTATCTGCGAAAAATGCAAGGTTATTAAAAGAAATGGCAAAGTAATGGTCATTTGTGAAAATCCAAAGCATAAGCAGGTTCAGGGTTAATCCCGTAGTAAATTAGGAGGTATAATTAATGGCTCGTATTGCCGGTGTCGATCTGCCTAGAGAAAAAAGGGTAGAAATCGGACTTACCTACATTTATGGCATTGGACTCCCAACATCCAAGAAGATTCTTAAAGAAGCAGGAGTAAATCCTGATACAAGAGTTAAGGATCTTTCTGAAGATGAAGTCGGTGCTATCAGAAAAATTATTGATACACAACTCGTAGTAGAAGGTGATTTAAGACGTGAAGTTTCTCTTAACATTAAGAGACTCATGGAAATCGGATGCTACAGAGGAATCAGACATAGAAGAAATCTGCCAGTTCGTGGTCAGAACACAAAGAACAATTCTAGAACTCGCAAGGGTCCAAAGAAGACAGTTGGTAGATCTCATAAGGCAAATAAATAGGAAGGAGGACTAATATGGCAACAGCAAAGAAAGCAACAACAGCTCGCAAGAAGAAGAGAGAGCGTTTAAGTGTTGATAGTGGTCAGGCTCATATTCAGGCTTCTTTCAACAATACAATTGTTACTATTTCTGATATGAGTGGTAACGCAATTTCTTGGTGCTCATCCGGTACACTCGGATTTAAGGGATCAAGAAAGTCAACACCTTTTGCAGCTCAGATGGTTGCAGAAGAAGCAGCAAAGCCTGCAGTAGCTCTTGGACTCAAGAACGTAGAAGTTTATGTAAAGGGTCCAGGCTCCGGCAGAGAATCTGCTATCAGAGCACTTCAAACAGCAGGACTTAATGTAACCATGATTAAGGATATTACACCAATTCCTCACAATGGTTGCCGTCCACCAAAGAAGAGAAGAGTCTAATTAAGGGGAGGGAAAGAATATGGCAAGATATACAGGACCTTCCTGCAGACTTTGCAGAAGAGAAGGACAAAAACTTTTCCTCAAGGGCGAAAGATGCTACGGCACAAAGTGCGCTCTTGAAAGAAGATCATATGCTCCAGGCCAGCACGGTATGGACAGAAAGAAATTATCCAACTATGGATTACAGCTCAGAGAAAAGCAGAAGGCTAAGAGATTCTATGGACTCCAAGAAGCTCAGTTCCTCAACCTTTTCAAGAAGGCTGCATCTAAGAAGGGTATGACAGGTGAAAACCTGCTCATCATGCTCGAAACAAGACTTGATAATGTTGTATTCCGTATGGGATTTGCATCTTCAAGAAAAGAAGCTAGACAGCTTGTTACACATGGTCACTTTACACTTAACGGTAAGAAGGTTGACATCCCTAGTCTTGCAGTAAAGGCTGGCGACGTTGTAGCAGTTAAGGCAAAGAGTCAAGATTCTCCAAAGTTCAAAGAAATTAAGGAAATGACTATTAGTACACCTGCATGGGTTAGCCTCGATCAGAATAAGCTTGAAGGAAAGGTTCTTTCCATTCCTACAAGAGATCAGATTGATACTCCAGTTGCAGAGCACCTGATTGTCGAACTCTACTCCAAGTAGTAACTAGTTTTTGAATTTTATATAGGAGGGAATAAAAGTGATCGAAATTGAAAGACCAAGCATTGAAAGCTTTGCACTTGATGACGACCCTTGTTACGGCAAATTTGTCGTAGAGCCTCTTGAAAGAGGTTATGGAAATACCCTTGGTAACAGCTTAAGAAGAATTCTTCTTTCCAGCCTTCCTGGAGCTGCTGTTACATCCATCAAGATTGATGGAATTCTTCATGAGTTTTCTACTATTCCTGGAGTAAAGGAAGATGTTGCAGAGATTATTCTTAACCTTAAGAAGCTCGCAATCACACTCCACGGTGAAGATAAAAAGCGTGCAATTATTAACGTAGTTGGTCCTAAGGAAGTTACTGCAGCTGACATCATTGCAGATGCAGACCTTGAGATTTACAACAAAGATCTTCACATTGCAACTCTAGAAGAAAATGCAAGCCTAGTTATGGAATTAAATATTTCAACAGGCAGAGGATATGTTCCAGCAGATCAAAACAAAGATGAGAACACTCCAATCGCAGTTATTCCTATCGACAGCATTTATACACCTGTTAGAAAGGTTAACTACACAATTGAGAACACTCGTGTTGGTCAGATTACTGACTACGAAAGACTCATCCTTGAGATCTGGACAGATGGAAGCATTTCACCAGTTGAAGGCGTATCCATTGGAGCTAAGATTATGGAAGAGCACTTAAAGCTCTTTACTGGTCTTTCTGCTCGCGCAGATGAATACGATGTCATGGTGGATAAGGAAGAAGACCAAAAGGATAAGGCTCTTGAAATGAGCATTGATGAACTCGAACTTTCAGTTAGAAGTTACAACTGCTTAAAGAGAGCTGGTATCAATACAGTTTCTGAACTCACTCAAAGATCTGAAGATGATATGATGAGAATTAGAAACCTTGGCAGAAAATCTCTTGACGAAGTCAAGAATAAACTCAACGATATGGGTCTCGGCTTTGAGCCGAGCGATGAATAGATCCAAAGGAGGACTTTCAAATGAATGGATATAGAAAGCTTGGCGTTAAGTCAGCACACAGACAGTCCATGCTGAGAAATCTCGTTACAGATCTCTTCCGCTACGGCCGCATTCAGACAACTGATTGCAGAGCTAAGGAAGCTAGAAGAGAAGCTGAGAAGATGATTACTCTTGCAAAGAAGAATACACTTGCAGCAAGAAGACAAGCAATGGCTTACATTAAAGATGAAGACGTTGTTTCTAAGCTCTTCAATGAAATCGCACCTAAGTACGAAGAAAGACACGGCGGATACACACGTATCCTTAAGCTTGGTCCACGTCAGGGCGATGTTGCAGAAGCAGTATTCCTTGAACTTGTTTAGTATCATTAAAGTGCTACGCTAAATGCGTTAGCTTGGCGCTGCTAATTAAGATGTTAAATCCCTGCGGAATCCCGCAGGGATTTTTATTTAAATTCACGCGAGAATACCCCGCCTTCAAGTTCATTACGAAT
>JAKSSJ010000046.1 GCA_024403215.1 Clostridia bacterium | reverse complement strand
AACAATGGGTACGTCGACACGCTCTCGCTAACTGGGTCCCCCCAGCGGTTCATCGGCTCTGTCGGCGCCTTCGGCTTGCCAATCGCCGTGAACCGGGACCCCAGATTGTCTCCTTAACCCATTGTCACAACATCGTCTTTTATTCTATTCATTAAACATTTCGTTCGCGTGGTGCAGCATAAAATCGCTGTTTGAATTTGAAAGCCCCTGCCGCTTAAGCTCTGCAATAATCAGAGCGCTAATCTTCTCAATTGCCTCGCCGCGCTTTTTAGAATCCGTAGTGTCCGCAAGCACAATCTCCTTCATCAGCGCGCCTACCTCAGCACCTAATATAGGCAAAGCCTTTAAAGCTCTGTGCGCCCATTTATAATACGGACAATATTTAAGATTCAGAAGAAAGACAAGGTCTTCAACATTTGTTAGGAACACGTCGAGTGCGTGGCTCGCTGCAACAACATTTCCCCTCTGCATGCATCTATAATAATTGTACTGACCTGCCTGAGCAGCAAGCTCCGCATGCATCGCAATCTTGCGCTTTCTTACAGGCTCTGGATAATAAGCAATCAAAGCATTTCTAATTTTGGAAAACTCGCCGAGCGGATCCTGCCAAACTTCCCCGTTGGTCACTTTAGAAATAAATCTTTCCGGAAGATTAAACCACTCCTCAAAAGTTTCAGGCGCCCTGCCAAGCCCAATATACTTTGAATAAAACTCAGGTATGCAATGAACCCCAACCCTATCAGACGTAAGCTTAATAACCCTCTGCCTTTCATAGCCCATAAAATTCTTTGGCAGCGAATCATAAAGCTTGGCAGCCTCTTCTCCAAATGCTTTATAATCCTCTTCTGCGAGCCAAATGCAAAAGCCCGGACCCCAATCGTGATCTCTAGAAATTTCATCATCAAAGCCAAAGCACTCCGAGCCCTCGCCAACAAGGCCAACAGCTCCCCTTTCTAAAGCCAAAGGACAAGCCTTTTCAAATGCAGGCCTTCCAACTTCTTCAAAATATTTTCTTGATAATTCTAAACCGTTCATAATATTTTCCATTACCGAATTAACCTATAAGTATATTATAGGCTATTTTTTTTATATATGATATACTATAGTAGTAAAAAAGAGGTAAAAACATGGCGTTTGAAATAAATTATGATATTAAAGCACCTGTCTTTAATATACAAACATACTGCATACATGATGGCCCAGGCATTCGCGACACAGTCTTTGTAAAAGGCTGTCCTTTAAGATGTATCTGGTGCTCAAACCCGGAATCAAATCTTGCAAAACCACAGCTTATGACTTATTCATCAAAGTGCACGGGCTGCGGCGAGTGTATAGACGCTTGCCCAAACAAAGCAATTAGCATTGGTCAAAACGCCGAAGGAAAATACATTGCACTTACAGATAGAACAAAGTGCACCGACTGCGGCGAGTGCGTACAAAATTGCAGTCACAACGCAAGAGAAATCTCAGGAAAAGACATGAGCGTAAGAGAATGCATAGACAAAGTAAAAAGAGACAAGCTCTTCTTTACTGAATCTGGCGGCGGTCTTACCATTTCTGGTGGCGAGGTTTTAGCTCACGCAGATTTTTCAGCAAATCTTCTTGCAGCAGCAAAAGAACTTGAAATTCACACCTGCGTTGAAAGCTCATCCTTTGCACCAAGAGAAGTAATAGATAAAGTTTTTCAATTTGTAGATCTTGCCCTTCTTGATGTTAAACACATAGATGACGAGCTCCACAAAAAATTCACCGGCGTTTCCAACAAGCAGATCTTAGAGAATATAACCCATGTTTATAAAGACCTTCATGTTGATGTAATCATCAGAGTTCCTGTAATTCCAGGATATAATGATTCTGACGAGAATATAAAAGCAAGCGCTTTGTTTGCAAGAAGTCTTGGAGAAAACGTTCTTGTAAATCTCCTTCCAGGCCACAAGCTTGGTGAATCAAAAAATGAAAGTCTTGGAGTAGAAACAAAACTAGCAGTTGAAGTTCCATCTGCCGAACACATGGAACACTTAAAAGAAATCGTTGAGGGTGTTGGCCAGCCGTGCAAGATCGGCGGCTAATTAAATTATGATTAATAAACTTGATACAATAAACGAAATCGTAGAAATCGAATGGGAAATGTTTGTTAATGTACATGGGGAAAACAAAGTTTCCTGTCAAGAAAACAGAGCAACATTTGAAAAAATGAGAAGAGCTCAGTTTGATGCTTGGTCAGAAGAAGTTCTCTCCTCTTACCTTTTAGATTTAAGAAAAGCAAAGGAAGAAGGCAGATCTCTTCTTAGAGAAAAGTACATTAGGATGATGGAGCATACAAATCCAGCAGACTATGAAATTCTAAAAAAAGAGCTTTCACCAATTTCGGATGAAGCCAAGGATTTGATATCAAAAATTTGGGACGAACTTCTTCCTCAGACAATTAGAATCAGAGAGAGGTTCCCAGAGATTAATGAAGGCGGACGCCCGTTAAGATCCGAGGATGAAAACGACTATGCCTCAATTGAAACCTATCAAAAAGGAGAGCTTTCAACATATTCTTTAAATACATTAAAAGCTCTCTACAATCACATTATTGATTTAAAAAACAAAGGCATTGATATTGCTTTTGAAATTCAAAAGAATTCAATTACAGACTAGCATTGGCGCCAAGCGCAACTGCCGCTTTAAACTAAAGCATCTTTGCAAAGTCTGACATATTATTAATAAGATCTAAATCCATAACATGCGCAAAAATTTCATTTGCCTTCTTTTCGTCTCTTGGGTGGGAAGCCTTTCCCATACAAGAGACAAATTTATCTTTAAACTGATCTGCACTCATTGGGTTTTCAGGATTACCTAAAGTTTTAATTACCCAATTCTCATAAGTCTTACCATCCTTAGTTGTGATAGTAATCTTTCCACCAGTTTTATATTCCAAATTCTTATCCCACTCGTCATTAAGCTTGTAGCTAAATTTTTCTGCGAGCCTTAATACCTTCTCTTCTTTTAATCTCTCGTCAGAAAAGCTGTCGAGCGTAACATTTCCGTGCACTAATGCAGAAGATACAGTAAACGGAATTGAATATTTTCCGTTAATAGCATTTTGCGGATGCTTCTTATCTTCAAGTGGCTCGCAAACTGCCATAGCAACAGTTGGAACCTCTGCTAAGATGCTTTCAATATCATCAAGATTAATTTGATTTTCTTTTAAAATATTTAAAGCAGCATTGATGCAACCGTGATTTCCCATGCAGCATGGCCAAGGTTTAAAAATCAGCTTGGCTGCTTCATAGTCTGTTCCAAGTCCTTCAAGAACTGGAACTGGATCATAGTCATTATCAAAGTAAGCTGTATAAAATCCCTGCTTACCTTCAAACGGATCTTTAAATCCCTTAATGCCCTTGCCAGCAAGAACAGCTGCAGATAATGCAGACTGAGCGCCAAAGGCTTCTCTAATGGAACGTATGGATGATTGTTTATTTTGCGTGAGCTCGCTGCTGCAGGTGTAAGAAGAAAGATTGATGCTCCATGCATTAATAATCTCCTCTTCTGTAAGTCCTAAAAGCTTTGCGGCAGCAGCCGTTGCTCCAAAGGATGTAAAAATAGGAGGCATGTAAAATCCCTTAGCAGAAAATCTAGAGGATACTGCGGCTCTTGCTAAACGGCAAGCAACTTCAGAACCAACTATCATTGCTGTAAGAAAATCTTTACCTGAAACATTTCCAAGCTTTTCCGAAAGCGCAAGGCTTACTGCAAAGGTTGAAGTGTTTGGATGAATTGTTGCAGTTGCAGAAGTATCAGAAAAATCAAGAGCCATAGTCATAGATGCATTTGCAAAAGCAGCCCAAATAGCAGGAAGCTTTATATCATAGCCTAAAACTGTTGCCTCTTCTTTTCCAGATGCAGCAGATTCAATTGCATATTCAACAAACTCTCTGCATCCATCTCCATCTGCACCACCAGAAATAATTCCGATGTTATCAAGAATAGATTTCTTTTCTACGTCAACTACTTCTCTTGGTATATCTTCAAATTTAGTTTCATAAACAAATTTTGCAAGCTTTTTTGAAATATCCATAATGTCTCCTTTGAAGAAGCCTCGGCAATTGCCGAGGCTTCCTAGTGTGTTAGCTAATTTTCAAATTAGAACTTCATAGCTGCAGCATCTTTAAAGATCTTGTCAAGTCTTGTCCATTCTTCCTGAATTTCAGCACCTGGCCATGTGTAGTACATTGTTGATCCGCCGTTAGCGTGAACTCTATCCCACCATGCACCTGTCTTTTCTGTTCCGATTGCGTCGATAGCAGCAGCGATCTGAGCGCAAATGTCATCTGGTGTAGAAGCTGGAACGATAACAACTGATCTGTTAGGAACGTTGTATGATACAGCCTTATCCTTACCAAATACCTGAACGAATGTTGGGCACTTCTTTACGATTTCGAGTTCGTCAGCTGGCATAATGTCTGCTGTGTAGTATGAGAAATCGTCATCTGGTCTGCAGTTGATGATTCCCTTTACACCGTGGAGATATACGCTCTTGTCTGCAGCAGCAGCCTTAATGTTCTTAGCATATGTAGCTTCGTCGTTAATTACGAGGTTGATATCACCATTCTGAAGTCCTGTTGTAGCTCCCTTAGAATCTGTTGGAACCCAGTGGAGGTATTCAGAGAGACCTGTCTGAAGCATAAGAGACTTCATCTTAGGGTCCATAACCTTACCTGGTGTAGAAGCGATTGTTACCTTGCCAGGGTTTGCCTTAGCATAAGTAACGAGTTCATCCCATGTGCTGTATGGGGAATCAGCCTGTGTCTGAATTACGCAACCTGATTCTGGAAGTGGCTGAATAAATCCGCAAACGATCTTAATCTTTGACCAGTCTGTTGGGTTAATTGGCCATGTTCCTGTGTAGTAGTTGTAAAGGTTGTTTGAACCAATGAGCATCATTGTGAGTCCATCACCTTCAGAAGCTACGAGCTGCTGAATAAGTTCTGCACCACCACCAACGTCGTTGTTTACAACTTCCATTGTGATTCCGTTCTTTTCCTTGAGGTAGTCTGCGATTGTGTGTACGTTTACATCGTTAAGTGTACCAACGCCGTTTGGGCAAAGGAACTGTACGTTGTCTGTAGGCCACTTTGCAGCTTCCTGCTTGTCGTCTTCTTTCTTGCCGCATGCTGCAAATGAGAATACCATTGCAAGTGCAAGAAGGAGTGCTAATACTTTTTTCATTGTTTTTAATCCTCCTTAAAAAATGTATAAAAACAATAATATAAAAAACCTTTTAAAATGCATCATGCGATGCACATCAAACTAATTTGCCTCTGCAGCCTTTTTTGCTGCTTTCTTTCTCTCGAGTACTGGAGAAATAATACCATATACTAAAACGCCAATACCGATGATAATGCAAGCGAGAGAAATTGGTCTTGTGAAGAACTGTACCCAGCCGTTTTCAGCATAGGAGAAGCCCTTTCTTAAGTTCTCTTCAAGCATTGGTGAAAGAATAAATGTCATAAGGAATGGAAGGCTTGGGATTTCAAGTACATCCATAATTACACCAAGAATGCAGCTTCCGAGTGCAACATATAAACCGAAGAGGTTATTTGTTGACATGTAAGCACCTGTTAATGCAAGAATGATTACCATACTGTAAAGATAGTGATATGGAATCTTTAAAAGTGATGGGAAGGTCTTCATTCCAAGTGTCTCATAAAGAAGAACTACAATACCAGAAAGAATTGCTCCAATGAAAATCATGTAAACAATTTCTGGGTGCTCTTGAATGAGCAGTGGTCCAACCTGAATACCCTTTACATTAAGCGCTGAAATAAATTGTACGCAAGCAGCATCTCCTGGAATACCAAGAGCGATAAGAGGAATTAAAGCTCCGCCGATACCAGCGTTGTTAGCTGTTTCACAGGAGATAACACCAGCAATGTTGCCGTGTCCCCATGTTTCCTTATGCTTCTTGTCAAGTGTCTTTTCATTTGAATAAGCCATTACAGCTGCAACTGGTCCACCAAGTCCTGGGAGGAATCCAATAAATACACCTGTAATCCAAGATCTAATGAAGCACCACTTATTTTCAATAAAGTCCTTAAGTGGAATCTTGTATCCATCGACCTTTACAGTAATCTGATTATTCTGCTTTTCATGTCTTGCATATTCAAGCATAATAATCTTTGCTGCGAAAAGTCCAAGCATTACGCTGATAAGGTTAAGTCCTTTAAGGAAGTTAAGGTTTCCAAAGAGTACGAATCTACCTGTTGCGTTAATTGGGTCTGTACCAATTGATGAAAGGAAGATTGCAAGGCCTACGCCTATCATGCTCTTTACAACATTTCCTTTAGAAAGACCTACTACCATAAGAACTGCCATGAAGCAAAGTCCTGCATATTCCCATGGTCCAAGTGTTACAGCCCATCTTGCAAGATATTTAACTGCAAAAATTGCAAGAATAAGTGATGGTACTGTTCCAAGGAAGTTTGCAGTAACAGCAGCAGAAAGTGCTCTTACTGGGTTACCTTGTTTTGTAAATTCATAACCATCCCATACTGTGCACAGTGATGAAGATGTTCCTGGAATACCAAGAAGAATTGATCCAATGCATCCACCGCTCATACCGCCAATTACTACGGAAATGAAAAGTGCCATGCACATTGCAGGTTCCATCTTGTATGCTAGTGGAAGAAGTACTACAAGAAGAGTACTTGAGCCAAGTCCTGGAATTGCTCCAAGAAGTACGCCAGCAAGAGAACCTAATACTACGAAAACGAATCCTTGTACTGTACAAAGGTTTTTAAAGGATTCAGCAAGTATACTCATGTCCATAAGCTTACCTCCTAAAATAACTTCCAGAATACTCCCTTAGGCAGTCTTGCCTTTAAGAGTAATACATAGCAAACATAAACTGCTGCGCCTGCTAATATAGCATAGATAAGAGAAGTAATTACTCTTTTTTTCTTTGTTGCGTCAGGCATTGAGAGTGCTGACATAAGATATGTCAGAACAAAAAGTACAACTGGTGCTGCAACTCCAAATCCGAAGAAGTGAAGTAATACAACAAAAGCAATGTAGCAGAGGAAGATGATTCCTGCATCCTTCCACTGTGTTCCTGTGAGGAACTTCTTATCCTCTGGGCCCGGTTTAATGATTAGAAGAAGACCACAAATAAACATAAGTGCTGCTCCAATCATTGGGAACATTTTTGGACCTGGATCTCCAGAATATGCACTCGCCTTCATCTGAAGTGAAAGCCAAGTAATTATTCCGGCACAGATAATTGCTATAATACCAGCAACTACATCCTTTTTACTTTTACCATTCATAATGATAATCTCCGATAATAATATGACTAAAAATAACGGTTAACTAATACATATATTGCTATTCAACAATAACAACTTCATCATCTACTACTTTGAAAATATCAGGATCTAATTCCATCTCCTTGGTAATTTTCTTTTCGTATTCGATTACTTCATTAAATCTTGGATCATCAGTCTTGCAGATGTAAGTCTTTGCACTTACTGGAAGATAGGCCGGAAGATAGCTTACCCTTGCAACCTTTTTATCCTTTATTACCGCTTTAACTATCATAGTTAAGTAGCAATCCATTGGGAAGGATCTAGTTGTTGTCTTAAAGGCATCTGAGATTTCCATCATCTCTTTGTGAGATTTAGAACTCTTCATATCCTGCCCTTTTAGCTCTTGATCCTTTTTAAAGTTGAGCACATCTTCCATGCAGAAGTTTCCAAGCCCATAGAAAATTGCTTTTCCATTGTAAACCTCTACAGGCTTTAGGATGTGCTGATGATGTCCAAGCACCATATCTGCACCTGCATCAATTGCAAAGTGCGCATAATATCTTTCGTAATCTGTAATAACAGCTTCTTTAAAATGAATGCCCCAGTGGAAGGAACAAAAAACTAAATCCGCTTTTTGCTTTGCTTCTTTTATATCCTTTTGCATTCTCTTTAAATCATCTGGATGCGGGAAGGTATAAACTCTGCAAGGAGTTCCAGGTTGATCATGCTCTACTGGAACGTAAGCAGTAATACCTCTTGCCGGATTTACTCCAGGCCTTGCCTCTTCAGCCCAAAAGCCCTGAGGAAGAACAGAACCAAATCCTAAAATTGCAATCTTAGTTCCATCAACATCAATGATAGGATACTTTCTTGCAGCCTCTTCATTCTCACCTGCACCAGTTAAATACAGTCCAGCATTTCTGATATTGTTTAGAGTATCAATAAATGCAGCTCTGCCATAATCTAAAGCATGGTTAGATGCAAATGATAAGACATCAAAGCCGGCATCCTTAATCGCCTCAAGGCATCTTGGCTCGGACGAGCAGCCCATCCTAGTGCAGGACGAAAGAGAAAGATTCTCTGAAAGCACTGACTCAAGCTGTCCAAAAACCAAATCACCTTTTGAAAGCACTGGCTTTACATCTTCAAAGTAATGATAGTAATCATCACTATAAAGTCCTATATCACCTACAGCATAAAATGTTAATTGATCCTTCATAGTTATTACAGTGTCTGAGATGTTCTATCAATAATTTCTTGCTGAATTCCAGAAGAAAGTCTTGTAAAGTATGCAGAGTAACCAGCAACACGAACAACAAGCTCTGGGTGGTCATCTGGATGAACCTTTGCGTCAACCATTTCTTCTCTGTTTGCAACTGTAAACTGAATGTGCTTTCCACCATGAGTAAGATAAGTCTTAATCATTGATGCAAGCTTAGCAAGATCTTCATCAGTCTTCATATTATCAGGAGCAAACTTCATGTTCATAAGTGTTCCCTGATATGCGTCCTGCTTAACTCTCATTGCAGAATTAAATACTGCTAAAGGTCCGTTTACATCTGTACCGTGCTCTGGAGAAAGTGATGCGTCTGCAAGAATTGCTCCACCCTTTCTTCCATCAGCTGTAGCACCTGTGCAAGCGCCACCTGGCTGGTGAGCAGAAACAGAAATTGCGTTTGGCTTTAAGCTGTCGCCGTATACACTTGGCAAGCTGTAGCAAGTATCTGCAAAGAGCTTGTAGATATCTGCAACCATATCATCAACTTCTTCAATATCATTGCCGTACTTTGGCTCAGCGAGGAAGTCTTTTTGCATATCTTCATAGCCAACCCAGTCAGCATCGAGTGCTGTCATGAGTTGTTCCATTGTATATTTCTTCTTTTCAAATACAAGTTTTTTGATTGCGTAAAGAGCGTTACCTGTATTAACACCACCAACTGCACCAAGCACAGAACCATTTTCAAAATCGAAATGTCTTGTGTACATATCCTTACCAATCTTAACTCCGTCTTCCATAAGAGCAGAACGGAATACATCTGGGAAGAGATCTCTTTGCGCAATAAGCTCTACGTTAACTCTTTCATTAGCCATTCTCATGAGGTATCTAACTTCGTCATAAACGGCGTCCTTTACCTCATCAAAGCTCTTCATTGTCTTAACGTCTCCAACTTCTTTACCAACCATCTCGTTTGTGAAACGGCAGAAACCATTATGAAGAGCAATATCCATTGCTTGAGCAATGATAAAGAATGTTACTACCTGTGTTCTTGTCTTAGCCTGAACGTTTCCATCTACACAACCGGTGCAGACCCAATCGCGAGCGGCTTCAACAGGAAGCTTATTATTATCGCTCATGCTAGTAAAGAAGTTCATGTAGGATTCGTCGCCTACAAAGGCTGGCATACCAACTCCAGATCTTACGCACTCAAGTCCTTTGATGAGGAACTTTTCTGGAGTGCCCTTATGAACTCTAATTGTAACTGTGTGGTGTGGAAGATGAGTTTCTTGTGCTGCTTCCAAAAGCAGATAAGAAAGATCATTTGTTGCATCTGATCCATCTGGTTTTTGTCCGCCAATAGTCCAGTTGTACCACTTAGCCATACCGGAATTCTTAGCTCTATTTGCCTTACCAGATACACGGTTAATCTTCATAACCTTGCAGCGCATGATTTCAAGAAGCTCTAATACTTCGTCTCTTGTAA
>JAKSSJ010000045.1 GCA_024403215.1 Clostridia bacterium | reverse complement strand
TTACCTGTGGATACGCCTGGAAGCTTCATGTCAACGATGAATGCGGAGATTCCCTTTGCTCCTGCTTCTGGATTTGTCTTTGCATAAACGATTGTGTAGTCTGCAAGAGGAGCCATAGAAATGAATGTCTTTGTTCCGTTGAGGATGTACTCATCTCCATTCTTTACAGCCTTTGTGGAAATTGATGCAGCGTCAGAACCTGCGCCTGGTTCTGTAAGACCGAATGCAATTGTAATTTCTCCGGATGCAAGTCTTGGGAGATATTCCTGCTTCTGTTCTTCTGTTCCACCATAAAGAATTGGTTCGCAGGAGAGTGCAGAAATGTAGATAGAAGCTGCAGGGCATTCCTTGCAGAGCTCTTCTGTTACGAGTGTATAAGCTCTGAGATCCATTCCTGCTCCGCCGTACTCTTCAGGAATAAGGAGTGACATAAGTCCCATTTCCTTCATCTGTGCAACGACTTCTTCTGGCATCTTTTCTGTTTCGTCTACTTCGTGTCTGATTGGAGCAAGCTCCTTTTCAACGAATTCAGCGACCATATCTCTAATGCCTTCATGGTCTTCGTTAAAATAAATTCCCATTTTGTTTTTCTCCTATTCTTTAAATAACTCGAGTTATAGAATAAACCTATTTCTGTTCCATGTACTTAGCAAGTCCGCCCCATGTCTCCTGGAAGATTTCCTTTGGCATTTCCTTAAGATCTTCTGCAACGATTGGCTTAAATTCCATATGGTCGCAAATATCTTTCTGTAGATCAAGTCCTGGAGCGATTTCTGTAAGTGTAAGAACATTGTTTCTAAGTTCAAATACAGCACGTTCTGTTACGTACATAACCTTCTGATCCTTTGGAGCAAACTTTCCAGAGAATGTGATCTGGCTAACCTTGTCTAAGAACTTAGGGAATTCTGTCTTTGTTATAGATCCATCAGGATTCTTTGTCTTCTTTGTTCCTGTGAATGTACCAACAAAGATAACCTTCTTTGTTGTAGCTGTGATATCAACAAATCCGCCAGGTCCTGTAAGTCTTGAACCCATTCTGGATACATTGTTGTTACCTTCTTTATCGATTTCGCCAATACCAAGGCAAGTAACATCTAAGCCACCGCCAGAGATAAAGTCAAACATATCGTTTGGTGTAATGATAGCTTGTGGGTTGTAAGCAGAACCAAAGCTTGGAAGTGGGCTAGGAACTCCGCCTACCATACCAGACTCTGTTGACATGATGATGTCATTTGTCTTGCCTTCTTCGTTAACAACCTTAGCCATTTCTGCAGGCATACCAACGCCCAGGTTAACGATGTTACCATCTCTAAGTTCCATTGCTGCACGACGAAGAATAATCTTTCTTGCATCAAATGGAAGTCTGTCAATGGCATTAAGAGGCTTCTTGATGTGTCCTGAGTATGATGGTTCCCAGTAAACACCTTCTGCCTGCCAGCAGTGCTTTGGATCGTTATCAATAACAACATAGTCAACCATGTTGCAAGGAATCTTAACGTCCTTTGGATTTAAGGATTCAGCCTTTGCAAGGTACTCTGCCTGTACGATAACAATACCGCCACAGTGCTTAACAGCATTTGCAATAGCAAAGCCTTCGTTAATAACAGATTCATGTTCAAATGAAATGTTTCCGTTTTCATCTGCGATAGTTCCTCTTAAAAGAGCTACGTCGCACTTAAATGATGGATAGAACAGATACTCTTCACCATTAAACTCAATAAGCTTAACTGGTTCGTAATCTGATTTTCTTGCAGCCTCGTTCATCTTTCCGCCTTCAACACGAGGGTCTACAAAGGTTCCAAGTCCTGTCTTTGTGATAAGACCAGGTCTACCTGCACCAATTTCTCTCCAAAGGTTAATGATTACACCTTGTGGGAGACAATAGCTTTCGATTTGGTTTGCTCTTACTTGATCGCAAAGTGTAAATGCACTTCCGATATGAGCAGATGTCCATCTTGTTACAAGTCCAGGACCTGCTTCACCAAATCTTGTAACGCCTCTAACGCCGTGCTCTGTGTCTGGTCCATTTTCTCTTGGGTTTCTATCCCAACCAACGAAACCATTACCATAGCCCCAGTCGCCCATAGCGCTACCCTGCTTTAAGCTAAGATTGCATGGATGTCCAGTTTCTTTGAAACTGTCACGAATTGCACATGCAATACCTTCTGGCCAACCAGAAAGTCCCATACCGCCGACTCCAACGGTTGCTCCATCTGGAATCAGTTTTGCAGCTTCTGCAGCCGTAATAAACTTTGCCATTTGAATCCTCCTTTAAAATGATTATTAAAAAATTAGTTTATTCAAATTATTTATGATATACTTAAGAACTGTAACGTGCCTGTAGCTCAGCCCGGATAGAGCGTAGGACTCCGACTCCTAAGGCCGCGGGTTCAACTCCCGCCAGGCACACCAATAATTAAGTTTCATAAGCCTTAATATTATCTAATGTCTTCAATCTTTAGGACATTAATAGGCATGCTAGAGAGCACTTCTGTAAGAGAGGTAGCTCCTTTTTTATACGCATGTTCTAGCTCGAGCCTTGTCTTTGCTGTGTTAAGAAGAAGTGGGAACTCTCTTAATTTGCCGCCAGCCTCTACCATAACAGCTGCGTAGTCTTTTTTCTCGGCAGATAAAAGAGCCTGCCACATAATTTGCGGTATCCTTGGCATATCAGCAGTAACGCAAATGGTCCACATTTGAGTTACATTTGCCTGAGCCTCCACAAGTCTTTGAAGAACAGAATCTGTTCCGCCCACAACTTGCACCTTTACAAAATCATTAAGCAAGATATTTGATGCGGATTTTCCTTTATGAAGCACCACATATCTTTCCGGAAGAAGGTTAATGTCCTTTGAGCACTCTACTGATGTACCCTCACTTCCCGCAAAGACTATACCTGCGGATGTAAGGAAGGTGATTAGCATCTCCATCTTTGGTTCATTAACAAGAACCTTTTGCTTCTTGCATTCCGCAATAATTGCTTTGCTTAGGCTGTTTGAAAAAATCTCAGGAATCCAGCTTACAGTTTGTGATGCAACGTAAATCCAGAATTTAGCAGTGTTAATATTTGATTCAGAGAATGCCTGATCGTTTATAAGCATCTGCGCAACAAGTCTTGCAAAGTCATCTTCTAGATAGCCTGGCTTTGAATGTTCAAAGTCAATATTGATAAGCCTATCACCAGAGAGTATGAACTTATCGAATCTTACTTCGCCTAAAGTAAGCTTAGTAAGCTCTCTATACTTCTCGTACCAGATGCAAAACTTTTTAATATACTCCTCTAGCTTTGCTTTATCCTCTCTTGATGCAAGAAGTAGATCCAAAAAGCTATCGCCCTCAACATACTCATGCTCAAGATAGCCATCCTGGCTTGCCAAAAGCTCTGGAGCAAGACCGCTGCCAGAAAGCTTTTTATAAAGATTCTCCTCTTTAACATAATCAAGCCTTGAGGTATAAGTCTTGTGCACTATATTGTTTTTAATTTCAATCTTGTTCTTCATATTACTTCTCTATAGATTCAAAAGCATTGATGCTAATGTCATGTATATCATTAAAGACAGGGCATCAACTATTGTTGTAATAAATGGTGATGCCATAACAGCAGGGTCAAAGCCAAGCTTTTTAGCAAGCAAAGGAAGTGTGCATCCAACAAACTTTGCAATCACCACGGTGATTACAAGTGTTAAGCTTACTACCAATGCTACAAATGCCGTCACGTCACTATTGTGCATGATAAGATTATCAACAAGCATAATCTTTCCAAAGGCAACGATAGCAAGCGCAATTCCGCAAAGAATTGATACTCTAAATTCTTTCCAGATAACCTTTATTACATCATCAAGCTCAATATCTCCTAAAGACAAACCACGAATAATAGTTACGCTTGCCTGAGAGCCTGAGTTTCCGCCAGTATCCATAATCATTGGTATAAAGGCTGTAAGTGCTACCTGAGCTGCTAGCGCATTTTCAAAGTGAGTAATGATAAGTCCTGTAAAGGTTGCTGATACCATGAGAAGAAGTAGCCATGGAATTCTCTGCTTCCAAATCTCAAATACCGTAGATCTAAGATAAGGATGTTCAGATGGAGTGATAGCTGCCATCTTTTCGATATCCTCTGTTGCCTCTTCTGTTAAAACGTCTAAAGCATCGTCTACTGTTACAATTCCCACCAGTCTGTTATCTGTATCTACAACAGGAAGAGCAGTAAAGTCGTATTTAGCAAGCACCTGTGCTACATACTCCTTATCATCTGTTGTTGTTACAGATATTACGTCTTCTTCCATTATGTCCTTGATAAGAGTTTCGTAAGGATTAAGCAGCAGTTCTCTTACAGAACAAATACCTATGAGCTTCTTTTTCTCTGTTACATAGCAGATATAAATTGTTTCCTTTTCAAGGCCAGTCTTTCTTATGTGATCAAAGGCATCCTGCACTGTTTGATTAGGATGAAGATCAACATATTCGACTGTCATGATAGAGCCCGCAGAGTCTTCAGGATATTTTAAAATTTGGTTAATATCCTTTCTCGTCTGGCTATCAACGTTAGCAAGCATACGAGTTACTACGTTTGCAGGCATTTCCTCAATGATGTCTACAGCATCATCGACAAACATATCATCTAAGACAAACTGAAGTTCTTTATCAGTAAGATCTCTAATGAGTTGCTCTTGCATAGAGCTATTGAGTTCTACAAAGGTATCCGCAGCAAGATCTTTCGGCAATAGCCTAAAGAATTTAGGAAGCTGCTCTTTGGTAATCTCCTCGTCATCAAGAAGGGATTCCATTATTTCAGCAATATCCGCCGGGTTTAAAGAATCTAATAATTCTCTGAGCAATTTATATTGCTTGTTATGAATCATCTCTATTATTTCTTTGAGGTTAAATTCCTTTTCTGGCATGCTACCCCTCCTTTCGTATAACAGCTGCTATTTCTGATATTTTTGCTAATCTATGATTAAGTCCTGACTTTGTAAGTGGCGGCTCAAATAAATCTTTGAGCTCATCTAAAGTCATTTCTGAATGTTCTAATCTAAGCCTTGCGGCTTCTTTTAACTTTGGGTTTAAATAATCAAGCCCTCTTTTTTCTTCAATGAGCTTAATATCTGCGAGCTGCTTTTGCGCTGCAGCAACAGATCTATCCGCATTAGCTTTATCACAATTAGTGATTCTATTTGCGTTATTTCTCATCTCTTTTGTCATCATTGCATTATCGTATTTAAAATACTGACCTGATGCACCTATAAGAGCTAAGAAATCTTTTATTTGTTCACCGTCTTTTATATAAACAACTTGTTTTTCTCTTCTTGTTGCAATCTTAGCCTTAAGACCAAAGGTATTTATTAGCTTGCAAAGATCTGCTGCCGCCTCGCTGCTGTCGCAGCTCATTTCAAGATGATAAGCCTTCCTTGGATCTGTTACGCTTCCGCAGCCAAGAAAAACTCCCCTTAGCATTGCTTTTTTGCAACATCTCTTTTTTATGATTTCAGAAGAGAAATGCTGATTAATAATATTAAAGCCTTCTTTAACGCTTAATATGCCAAGCTCTCTTAATATACCTTCAGAGTTCATATCTGGAGTTATTCTAAGCTCATACTGCCTAGATTTTTGAAGCTTTGCTGGCTCAAGAACAGTAAGAGCGGACTTTGAACCAAAGTAGTCTTTAATAAGACTAACATAGGCTCTTGCAACAGCTGGGTTATCTGTTTGAACTTTAATGCCCTGGCCATCACTTCCGTAGGTTATTATTCCTGCGAATCTGATAAAGCCAGCTATCATAGCAAGCTGACAGCATTTCTTATCAGCTTGCAAAGTGGTCAGTTCTTTTTTTGTATCAGCTGTAAACGACATTATATATCTCTATGTTTAACTGTTACTTTTCTTCCAGTCTCTTCAAGGCGCTTTGCTATTTCATTTGCCATAACAACAGATCTATGTCTGCCGCCAGTGCATCCTATTGCAAGAGTTAAATGATATTTACCTTCTCTTATGTAGGACGGTATTAGATCTAATACCATTCCTGTTACCCTTCCCGCAAAGCTTCTTGCCTGCGGAGAGCCAAGAACGTAATCTTGAATTTTCTTATTCTTGCCTGTCAGGTTTTTAAGGCTTGGCACGTAGTATGGATTTGCTAAAAACCTCACATCGAGTACCCAGTCCGCTTCTTGAGGCATTCCATTTTTAAATCCAAAGGATTCAACCGTTAAAGCAAAACTATCTTTTTCGGAATTACCAAGAAGCCTTTTGATTTCGCTATTAAGCTCTGCAACCTTTATGTCTGTGGTATCAATAACAAAGTCTGCAGACTTTCTTACTGCGGCAAGCTTTTCTTTTTCTTTTCTAATTCCTTCGGCAAAGTTACCATCAGCAGCAAGTGGGTGAGCTCTTCTTGTCTCCTTGTATCTTCTAACCAAGGCTTCATCTGATGCTTCAAGAAACATTATCTTGTAGCTTATACCGTTTGCTTCTAAAGCGCCCAGGCAATCTTTTAAATCGTTAAAGAATAATCCGCCTCTAATATCAACCACAAAGGCAAACTTATCAAAACCCGCATCTGTCTTATTGATGAGCAAAAGAAAGTCATCAATAAGCTTTGGAGGCATATTATCTACGCAGTAGTAGCCAAGGTCTTCCATGCAATTGACTGCATTAGATTTTCCGGCTCCTGACATTCCCGTGATTATCATTAACTCCATCTCTATTCCGCCATCATGATGACATCTGGCATAAGGTCAACATCAAATTTTGTTTTAACAACCATTTGAACATGTCTCATAAGTGCTTTGACATCTTCAGCACTTGCATTGCCAGTATTAACTATAAAGCCTGCATGCATCAAAGAAACCTGAGCGCCACCAACCTTATATCCTTTTAGGCCTGCATCTTCAATAAGCTTTCCAGCAAAATGTCCCTCTGGTCTTTTGAAAAAGCTTCCTGCAGATGGATAAGAGAGGGGCTGCTTTGAAGTTCTTCTAAGAGTGTAGTCTCTTACAAGGTTTTTAATTTTTTCTTTATCAGCTGGAATTAAATTA
The DNA here is from genome assembly GCA_024403215.1 of Clostridia bacterium. Taxonomy (GTDB): domain Bacteria; phylum Bacillota; class Clostridia; order Peptostreptococcales; family Anaerovoracaceae; genus RUG13409. The sequence continues at coordinate 3,219 of JAKSSJ010000045.1, read as the reverse complement.
AAGCGAGCCTTAGTAACAATTTCATTATTTGCCTTATATGGGCTCATCCTGTAGCCAAAGCCTTCCTTGTTATCAAATAATTCTGAAAGGCTATGATCATAAGCGCCGGCATTCATATATACTCCACCGCCAACGCTGCCAGGAATTCCATAAGCAAATTCAAGTCCGCTAAGTCCTGCATCTGTTGCAGCACTACTCACCTTGCTAAGAAGAGCGCCTGCTCCTGCTTCTATATAGTCTTCTCCAACTTCAATCTTAGAAAAGCCTGCTCCAAGCTTTATTATTGTTCCTCTGTAGCCTTGGTCGGAAAATAAAATATTAGAACCATTTCCAAGAATAAATGGCCTATCCATTTCTTTTGCCAAGGAAAGCTCTTCTTCCGTATTAACCACAACAAAATTGTCTGCCATTCCGCCAATCTTAAATGTGCAGTGTTCCTTTAATGGTACGTTGTGTCTTACATCTAACTTCATAATATTTCGTTTGCCTGCTTTTCTATAAGTAAAATTGCATCTAATCTGTTATAAATATTTCTGCCGAGCAGAGAATAAAAATTGCTATAATCTTTTTCTTTCATGCATTCGGAAATCATTGCATTAAAGTCTCTTTCAGTAAGACCAAGCTCTGGAAGAGGATAGCCGTGCTCAAGGAGACAATACATAAGAACCACAAAGGCCATATCAACTGTTTCTTCGTCGTAAGGGAAGGCCTTAATGATATCTAGGAATAAATCTGCTGATGCCTTGATTCCATCTTCTCTTGATGATGCATATTTTCTAAACGCCTCATCTAATTCCTCATCTATCATTCTAAAGTGGCAAGGTACAAAGCCGTACTCAAAGATTACTGGATTCGACTGTCTATAGTCCTCGCAGCCAAACAGCTTGGCCCAACGTTTAAATAGTTTTAAAGATGGATCTGAAAGCATGGATATATCATTTTGCATATCCATGTAAATATCCTTTACAGCCAAAACAAAGGTGTAGCAAGACAGCGGTGCTTCGTCTCTTAGCTTGCCTTCTGTCATATCTACTATACAAGGCTTTGAAACATTTTGTCCTTGCGCCAAAAAGCAAGAGTATATCCACGACCAAAGATTACTGTTTAATAGCCATTCCTTAAACTGCGCATTGTCTGGAAGATTCGTTTTAACCTCATTAAGTTTTGCCTCAATTTGCTTAAGCATTTTGACCTTCTAATTACTCTCCGTAATTTTTGATTGAATAGTCTATATCTACGTTGCCTTTTATGCCTTCAACAAAGCCTTCGTCTGTTGCCTGCCAAATACCAAACTCATATCTTAGGAAAGGTTCTCTAAAGTACTGAGCAAACCATTTTTCTATATCCTCAAGTCTGTCAAACTCGAGATACTTCATAAAGGTTCCAACTCCTCCGTATATCATTGGAGTATAGCCTGCATCTCTTACTTCATCGCAAAAGGCTATTACGTTATTAGTTCTTTGCTCTGCCGACAAATCTCTTGTCCTATCGTCAGCCTTTGCTGTAGGCTCTATATCTATTACTACAGGCCAGGTAATCTTATACGGTTTAATCATATCGATAAGGTACCTTGCTTCTTCTCTGCCCTCTTCCTCTGTTAAAGCCTTAGTTACAAAATAGACTCCAACAGCTATATCATTTTCAAGAGCGCCTTTAATATTGTCCTCAAATTTTGAATCCTCTTTTAGAACTCCTTCTGTATAGCCCCTATATCCAGCTCTTATGATTGCGTATTCTATGCCAGAAGCCTTAACCTTATCCCACGCTATCTTTCCTTGATAAGAAGAGATGTCCATACCCTTCCAAGTGCCAGCAAGAGAAGACCAATCATAAGTATTTTGTTTAAGGCTAGTATCTATCTTTTCATACGTAAAATTGCCTTTGAAATCTTTAAAGATTACGTAGTCTGGAAAGAGCCTGCATATAAGCTCCCACATAGAGCCCGCCTTATTTGCAACCTCTTCTATGATTTTGAGCTGATCCTCTACAAGATATCCTTCCTTTTCCCCAGCTTTTTTATTGCAAGAAACAAGAGAAAAGCACATTAATGCTGCAAGCAGAAGAGCCATAAGCTTTTTATATTTCATCCCAAGCTCCTCCTCTAATGCTTAATCTTGTAATATGTCCATTTAGCGAGCTTATCTAGCATATCATTTGTGCCGCTTGCAAACTTTGTAACAGGCAAGCTCTTTCTTGCTTCACAAAGATATGAGAACCAAGGGCTAGACTGACTGTGTCCTGAAAGCTCTAAGACTAGACCTCCAAGATATGACGACTGAATTATTCCATCCTCAGGAAGCTTTAAGCTCTTAACCTTATTATCAAAATCAATAGCCTCTGCTCCAGCCTCATTGCACCAAATGATATACGGTGTCTCGTACATCATTAGCTGTTTACCCTGGTCGTCAGAAGATACATAATCTATGCCAAGCTCTTTATATCCCTTTCTATCATCGCCAAGATAAGGCATATGATCTCCAAAGAATACAAGCATCACTGGCTCGTCAGTTTTTTCAAAATATTTTTTAAGCCTATTAAGCATCTTGTTGGCATCTCTTACGCCAACAGAATAAATTCCAAGAGCATCATAGACATCATTGCTAAGCGTTGCCATAATATCCATGTCATCAAAATCTTGATTCCAATACTTTTGCCTTGTATATGACATGTGGTTTTGGATTGTTACGCTCATAGAGCACAGCCATTCGCCATTAGCAACAGCTTCCTCGAAGTGTCTTTCGATAAGTGCTGCAACGTAATCGTCTGCAACCCAAGCGCCATGAGTCCACATATCGTCCATGTCTTTTGCAAAGAGCATATTATCTGCCCCAAGACGCTTGTAAACATTCTTTCTGTTATAGTACCAATCAAGACCAGGATGGATAAAGTCTGTCTTGTAGCCTTCTTCTTTAAGAACGCTAAGCACAGACTCTTGCTTTGTAGAGAACATTCTAAATGCAGTTGCATTTGAATCAGAAAGCATTTCTGTTTGCATACCAGTAAGAACATTAAATTCTGTATTTGCTGTTCCACCAGCAAAGCCAGGAACAATTATGTGGCCAGAAATTGAGTTCTCTCCTGCAGCCATAGCCTTAAATGTTTTAAGCGGATCTTCTTTATCAACGTATCTAATCTTATCAAGGTCTGTAAGATCCGAATAAGCCTCGCTTAAAATCATACCGATATGGATATTAGGATCAGTGCTTCCTGTCTGGTTAT
>JAKSSJ010000044.1 GCA_024403215.1 Clostridia bacterium | reverse complement strand
TTGATCTTGTTGCTAAGTTTTTAATTTCAAAAAATGATCCTTTGATTCATGAATTTGTTGATACAAAAATTAAATCAACTCAAATTGGTTTAGATTCATTAAAAAAGTCAGCCAGAAGTGATGGCGAGGCTCAAAATAGAATGTTCTATTCTATAATGGAAGACCTGCAAAAAATTAAGGAGGAACTCTAATGGAATTTAGTAAGATAAAAGAAGTGCTTAATGATATTGCGCCACTTTCAACTCAAGAAGACTGGGATAACTCTGGTGTTCAGGTTTGCTGTGGTCATGTAAATGTTAAGAAAGCACTTATTGCACTAGAGATAAATAATGAAGTAATTGATGAAGCAATCAAAAATAAGGTCGAGCTAATTATTGCTCACCATCCAATGCTCTTCGACCCAATTAAGAGCATCTGCCCATGTGATCACAAGGGAGCATATATCATCAAGCTCATCAAAAATAATATCTCAGTTTTTTCTCTGCATACACCTTATGATAAGGTAACAGGTGGTCTAAATGATTACTTCCTTGAAAAGCTGGGTCTTAAGAATATCAAGCAGGTTAGTGATTTTGCTAGAGTAGGAAATCTTCCTACTAAGACAAAACTTGAGACTCTCGCTAAAAAAGTTGCTAAGCTTACAGATTGCGAGGGTATGGTAAGAGTATTTGGAGATCCAAAAAAAGAAGTTAAGAAAGTTGGCATAGTTTGTGGTGGTGGCTCTGAGTTTTATACAGAAGCAATGGAAGCTGGCGCTGACGTATTTATCACAGGCGATGTAAGACATCACCTTGCATGGAATGCTAAAGAAGAAGGCATGTGCATGATTGATGCTCTTCACTGGGGAACAGAAAAGTTCTTTGTTGATGACATGTATGATATGCTAAACAAGAAGATAGGAAAAGAAGTAAAGCTTATCAAATCAAAGGTAAATCAAAACGCAATTGATTTTATGGCTTAATATAAATGTATGAGTAGTCCTGGCAATCGCGGGCCTAGTAGGGATATTAGGCGTGAGGAAAGTCCGGGCTCCACAGAGCAAGGGTGACGGCTAACGGCCGCCGGGAGCAATCCTAGGGAAAGTGCAACAGAAAACAACCGCCGTAAGGTAAGGGTGAAAAGGCAGGGTAAGAGCCTACCGGAACTGTGGTAACATAGTTCGTCAATGTAAACCCCACCCGGAGCAAGACCAAGTAGAGTGGTAATTCGCAAGATAATGCCAGAAAGGCTGCGGCTCGTAGCTTCTCGGAAGGTAGGTCGCTTGAGATTCATGGTAACATGAATTCTAGAAAGATGATTGCCCACGACATAACCCGGCTTACGGACTGCTCATGCATTTTTTTATAGAGAATAGATGTTATGAAATTTATTAGTTGGAATGTAAACGGAATAAGAGCTTGCATGGGCAAAGGAATGCTTGATTACTTTAAAGCATCTGATGCTGATTTTATTTGCATTCAAGAAACCAAAGCTCAGAAAGATCAAGTTGATATTGATATTCCTGGCTATAAACAGTTTTGGAATAGTGCAGAAAAGAAGGGCTATTCTGGAACTTTAATTTTTGCAAAGGATGAGCCTCTTTCATTCGATGTAGAAGGTTTTGATAATGAAGGAAGAACTGTTTGCCTTGAATATGAAAACTTTTACTTGGTAGATAATTATGTTCCAAATGCCCAGGACGGTCTTGCAAGAATTGATTATAGGCTTGAGTGGGAAGATAAAAGAAAAAAGTATCTAAAGAAATTAGATAAGAATAAGCCGGTAATTATGTGTGGCGATTTAAACGTTGCGCATAATGAAATAGATCTTAAAAATCCAAAAGCAAATGAAGGTAACGCAGGCTTTTCTATGGAAGAGCGTGATGCGTTTAATAAGCTGCTTAAGGCAGGCTTTGTTGATTCGTATAGATATTTATATCCAGATAAGGTTGAATATTCTTGGTGGTCATACAGAATGAAAGCAAGAGAAAGAAACGTTGGATGGAGAATTGATTACTTTATTGTTTCAGATCGCATCAAGGATCAAATTAAAGACGTCATAATTCGCACAGACATCTTAGGTTCTGACCATTGCCCAGTGGAATTAAACATTAATATTTAAAATTTTTGGTTATAGATTTACGATCTCGCGCCTATACAAGCGTCGCACCATTGTCCAGGTATAAACAAGAGAAATACCTTCAGCTAAGATGTATGAAACCCAAACACCAGTCTCGCCAATATATTTTGAAAGAATAATTGCACTTGGCATGATAACTACAATCTGTCTTAAGATTGAGTTGATCATAGTATAGGTTCCATGACCTGTTGCCTGAAACATTGCTCCAGGAATAATACCAAAGGCTGCAGGAATAAAGCACCAGCTTGTAATTTGAAGTGCTGGAATTCCTATCTTAAGCATATTTTCTGATGCATCGAATATTCCAAGCAGAGCTTCCGGCATGAATTGGAATACTAACTTACCAACTACCATGATGCTTGCTGCAATTATCAAAGAAATTTTTAAGGTTTGAATAAGTCTATCTTTCTTTCTTGCACCAAAGTTATATCCCATAATAGGGAGTATTCCTTGGTTAAGGCCAAAGATAGGCATGTATAGAAATGAGTGAAGCTTAAAGTAAGCGTGAAGTACAGAAACGTCAGTATTAGAAGGTCCGATTAAGATTTTGTTCATGAGAACTGTTGTTACAGAAGAAATTGCTTGCATTACCATTGCAGGGAGTGCAACAGCATAAATATCTTTTACTGTCTTTGCATTATACTTAAATCCCTTAAAATTAATTCTGATAGGGAAGTTTCCTTTGTAGAGGAAGATGTAGGTTGCAATCATGGAGAAAAGCTGTCCTATGATTGTTGCATATGCAGCGCCAGCAACGCCAAGTGCTGGACATCCAAACTTACCAAAAATCATTATTGGGTCTAAGATGATATTTGTAATAGAACCAATCAGCTGGCAGTACATAGGGAAAATCATGTTTCCGCAAGCCTGCATGCATCTCTCGCCAGCAAGAGCGTTGAAAATAAATATCGAGCCAATGCTTATGATTGTGCAATAGGTTGTAACTGGGTTTACAAGATTAGGGTCATCAGTAAAGGCAGTAGAAAAAAGCCTCGACCCAAATATTCCAAATAACAAGAAGACTAAATATTCTAGATTGCAGAATAGTATTCCGTGTGAGATTCCTGATTCTGCAAGATCAAGTCTTTTTTCGCCGAGCTTTCTTGATATAAATGAAGAAAGTCCTACGCCTGTTCCTACGCTTACAGCAGTGATTAAAAGCTGAACCGGGAACACGAGCGATACTGCCGAGAGGGCAGTTTCAGAAAGCTGCGCTACATACATGCTGTCAACTATATTATAAAGAGCCTGAATCAGCATGGAGAATATTGAAGGTAGCGACATTTTGGCAATTAATGGCAGGAGAGGGGCAAAACCCATTGGATTTTCAGCCTTGTTTGGCTGATTGCCATTAACAGCTGAGGCGTTTTCGGCCTCAAAATTCACATTATTTTCCATTAAATTACTCCGATTTTTTTATAAAATACACCTAATTAGTATAGATAATATACTATTATATGTCAAGGACCTTGAAAATCATTACAAATAATGGTATTATTGAGTGTAAAATTTTATTTCATATTATAGAAGGGAGTTGATTCCGATGGGTAGACACGGAACAATCGCAGGAAGAAAAGCAGCACAGGATTCTAAAAGAGCTGCAAGCTTCACAAAATACGCAAGATTAATCACAGTTGCAGCAAAAGCTGGTGGAGATCCAGATTACAATCCATCACTTAGAACTGCTATAGATAAGGCAAAGGCAGCAGGCCTTCCTAACGACAACATTAAAAGAGCCATCCAAAAAGGTACTGGAGAGCTTGAAGGCGAAAGCTACGAAGAACTCACTTTTGAAGGATACGGTGCTGGCGGTGTTGCTGTAGTTGTAGAAACACTTACAGATAATAAGAACAGAACTACTTCTTCAGTAAAGCATGCATTTGATAAGTTTGGTGGAAACCTTGGTACACCAGGTTGCGTATCATACATGTTCACAAGAAAGGGCGTTTTTGTTTTCGATAAGGAAACAGGAGTTACAGAAGAACAGCTTATGGATGTTGCACTTGAAGCAGGTGCAGATGACATCGTAGAATACGATGATAGCTTTGAAGTAACTTGCTCGCCAGAAGCTTTCGATGCTGTTAGCAAGGCTTTAAAAGATGCAAACCTTGAGGCTTTAGAAGCAGATATAAACAATGTTCCTTCAATGGAATCAACACCATCTGATAATTCAGCTATCTCCAACCTTAAGAAGATGATTGAAACACTTGAAGATGATGACGATGTACAGAAGGTATTTACCAACTGCGCAATTGACCTTTATGAGTAATTTATATAATCCTAAGGTGCTTTTGGCATCTTAGGATTAATTTTTTAGTTATGGATAGATTAGTAATAATTGATGGAAACAGCTTAATAAATAGAGCCTACTACGCAATACAAAGGCCTATGATGACCAAAGACGGTATTTACACTCAAGGTATATACGGCTTTTTGAGCATGCTTTCTAAAATTAGAACTGATTACGAGCCAACTCACATGCTGGTTGCTTTTGATAGAAAGGCTCCAACCTTTAGACATCTTGAATATTCCGATTATAAAGCAGGAAGAAAAAAGATGCCAACAGAGCTTGCTATGCAGCTTCCTATTTTAAAGGATGTGCTTAAAGCAATGGGTATTGCCATGTTTGAGATTGATGGCTTTGAAGCAGATGATATCATTGGTACTACTGCAAAGATGTCTGAGGATGCAAATCTTTCTGCTGTAATTATTACTGGAGATAAGGATGCTCTTCAGCTTGCTACTGATAAGACCTCTGTTGTAATAACTAAAAAGGGAATCACAGAGTTTAAGCTTTATGATGATGCTGCAATGAAAGAGGAATATGGCTTTGATCATATTCAGTTTATTGATTACAAAGCACTAAGAGGTGATACCTCTGATAATGTGCCTGGTATTGAAGGTGTTGGCGAGAAAACCGCCATGAACCTTGTTAATGAGTTTGGAAGCATCGATAATCTTTTAGCTCACGTTGATGAGGTAAAAAGTGAAAAGCTAAGAAACAAAGTCATTGATGGCAAGACTCAGCTTGCAATGAGCAAAAAGCTTGTAACTATTGTTACAAACGTTCCTGTTGATTTTACTATCGATGATCTAAAGCTTAAACCACAAAACGATGACGAGCTTATAGATCTTTACACCAAGCTTGAATTTAAAACTCATCTTGCAAGATTATTAAAATCAGGTAATGTTACTAAAGAAACTGCAATAGTCAAAGATGAAGAGCTTAAAGCTCCTGATCTTAGTAATCTTAGTATTTCCAATATCTCAGAAGATGAGCTGTCAAAGCTTCTTGATGGAGAGATCACTATTGATATTGAATGCGATGATAATCACGTCGGAAAGCCTGTTTTATCATCTGTTCAGATTTATAAAGATGGAAAATGTTATGTTTGCGATGCAAATGCACTTGCTGCGTTTAATGGTAAACATCTAAAGCTTAACGGGTTTAGACTTGGAAGATTATATTATGCATTATTCGCAAATGGAATTGATGCAAGTAATATTACAACTGGCTTTGATTCCTCTATTGCAAGATATGTACTGTCTCCAAGTATTAAGGCTCAAGAGCTTGAGACTATACTTCTTGAAACCTTCCATGTTAGCGTGGAGAATAAACAAGAGCAAATGTCCTTATTTGATACCTCTCAAAATTTAGAAGGCATTGCTAAAAAATTAGTGCTGCTTGATGCGCTTAAAGATTATCAAGCAAAAGAAATAGAAAAAGAAGAACTTAATCAAGTTTATTATGATATAGAATTACCGCTTTGCAAGGTTCTTGCAAAGATGGAAGCCATGGGCTTTAAGGTTGACGGAGCAGAGCTTACTGCTTTCGGAAAAAAGCTTAAGAACATGATTGCATCCTTAGAAGATGAAATCTATGACATGGCAAATATGAAGTTTAATATTAACTCACCAAAGCAGCTTGGTGAGGTGCTCTTTGATAAACTTCAGATTCCTTATGCAAAGAAAACCACCAAAGGTTATTCAACATCTGCAGAGGTTTTAGAAAAGCTTGCTGACGATTATCCAATAGTTGCTAAGGTTTTAGAGTATAGAACATACGCAAAGCTAAATAGCACCTACGTTGAAGGACTTCTTCCTTTGATAGGAGCAGATGGGAAGGTTCATGCGCATTTCCAGCAGACAGTAACAGCTACTGGAAGAATTTCTTGCACGGAGCCAAACCTTCAGAACATCCCTGTAAGACAAGAGCTTGGAAGGCAGCTTAGAAAAGTATTTACATCAGATTCATCTGACTACGTTCTTATTGGTGCAGACTATTCACAGATTGAGCTTAGAGTTATGGCTCATCTATCAAAGGACGAAAATCTTATTGAAGCTTTTAATAGCGGAAGAGATATTCATAAGGAAACAGCTGCTAAGGTTTTTGGTGTAAAGCCAGATAGAGTAACTCCTCAGATGAGATCTAATGCAAAGGCTGTTAATTTTGGAGTTATTTACGGAATGAGCAGCTTTGGACTTGCTGGAGAAATTTCCATTACAAGAAAAGAAGCTGAAAAATATATAAGTGATTACTTTAAGAAATTTTCTGGTGTAAAGAGCTTTATGGACGAGCAGATTGCAAAAGCAAAAACTGATGGCTACGTAAGAACTCTTTATGGAAGAAAAAGAGCAATACCAGAAATTAATGCATCAGCCTTTATGGTAAGACAGCTTGGCGAAAGACTCGCAATGAATACTCCTGTCCAAGGAACGGCCGCTGATATTATAAAGATTGCAATGAATAAGGTTTACGATGCTCTTGAGAAAGAGTGCAAGGACTCTCATCTCATTCTTCAGATTCACGATGAACTTATTATACAAGCAAGACGAGATGAGGCAGATAAGGCTAGAGAAATTTTAAAGGATTCTATGGAGAATGCTTGCGCGCTTCTTGTTAAGCTTGAGATAGCAGATAATACTGCAGATAACTGGTTTGATTTAAAATGATAATTGGACTTACTGGTGGTATTGGCTCTGGAAAAAGTACAGTATCCAAAATTTTAAAAAGTTACGGCTTTGTAATTATTGACTCCGATAAGCTCTCAAGAGAAACGGTCAAAAAAGGATCTAGTGCTCTTGGTAAACTAACAAAAGCTTTTGGAGCTGTTATTCTAACAAAGGACGGAAGGCTAAATAGAAGAGCTTTGGCAGCCAAAGCTTTTTCGAATGATAAGGCGTACAAAAAGCTTGTAGCTATTACTCAAAAAGCAATACTTGATCTTGCAAAAGAAAAGTTTCAGAAGAATAAAGATAAAGACATAGTATTTGAGGTTCCACTTCTGTTTGAATCAGGCTGGGATAAATACTGTGATAAAACAATATCTGTTGCAGCAAACAAAGCTGTTAGATTAGAAAGAGTTTGCAAAAGAGATAATTTAGATAAAAAGTCAATTGAAGATAGGATGGCTAGGCAACTTACTGATAAAGAAAGAAATGCAAAGGCTGATATAGTCATTAATAACAACGGGTCAGAAGAAGACTTAGAAAAACAAATAGTAAAGAAACTAAACTTGAAAGGTTAGTAAAATGCCAAGAAAGAAATTAACTGAAGAAGAAAAAGAACAAAGAAGAATAGAAAGAGAAGCTAAAAAGGCTGCCGAAGAAGCAGAAGCGCAAAAGCTTCTTAAAAAGAAAACTATTCATGATGAAATATGGGCAATAGTAATACTTGCTGTGGGAGTATTTCTTGCCTTAAGTTTATTTACTCATACAACAGGAGTTGTAGGTGAGTGGGTTGCAAAGATTTTAGGCGGAATTATGGGAAAGGTTGCTTATGCGCTGCCATTCTTCCTCATTGTCTTTGGTGTTTTGGTATTTGCAAATAAGACTGCGGGGCTTACTTGGGTCTGCACAATATTTACAGTAATATTATTTATACTCCTTTCAACTATCTTTGCTTGCTATTCAGATCCAATTAAAGGCGAGCTTATGACAGGTGAATTTGCACTTGATGTTAAGAATGCATTTGAGCTTGGCATCAAAGGCGGTGGTGTAGTTGGAAGCCTTCTTGGAAACGTTATTCTTAAGGCTCTTGGAACCACAGGACTTTGGATTGTTGGAGTTGTTGGATGCATCATTTCATGCTTATTTATCTTTAATACTCCACTCTCTGAGCTTGTTGATAATTTCAAAATCAAAAAGGCTGCTGCAAAGAAGGTTATTGAAGAGCAGCTTACTATAAAGTATCAAGAACAGATTAGAGCTAAGGAAGCAAAGGAAGCTGAAGAGGCAAAGAAAAAGGAAGAAGAGGTTGCTGCAGCATATAAAAAGGTTGAAGAACTTGAAGAAGCAGAAAAGGCAAAGGAAGTGGATGAAAATCTTCCAAAGCTAAATCTTTCTTCGCTTGATAGAGAAATAGATGCAAGCTATGCTGAAGAAGAAATTGACGAAGCTGCAAGCCAAGATTCAGAAGAACCAGAAGACAAATTTGGCGAGGGCTATTCAGACAACCAGAAAAACATCTTAGGCCTTATGACAGATGATGACTTGTTTGGTTCTAAGAAAACTTATGGCAAGGTTTCAAGAGGATTAAATCCTAGTGATGCTACTAAGGTTACTAAAGAAGGCGTTGCAACAGCTATGACAGAGATGGAAGAAGAGCTTGGAAAGGCAACTACCAAAAAGCCATCGAAGTATCATTATCCATCAATTGAACTCTTAAACAAAGGCACATCAAAGGTTTCTAAAACAAGCTCTGGCTCAGATCTTGCAGAAGTTCTTCAGTCCACACTTTCATCGTTTGGCGTTGATGCAACTGTTGTTAATGTTACTAAAGGACCTGCTGTAACAAGATTTGAAGTTCAGCCAGGCCTAGGAGTTAAGGTCGCAAGTATTTCAAGGCTTCATGATGACCTTGCCTTAAATTTAAGAGCAAAGAGCCTTAGAATTGAAGCTCCAATCCCAGGCAAAGCTGTAGTTGGTATTGAAGTATCAAATGAAGAAGGAGCTTCAGTTTCACTTAGAGAGATTATTGATTCTAAAGAGTTTAAATCAAGTAAATCAAAAATTACTGTTGCTCTTGGAAGAGGTATAGGTGGTGAGGCCGTTGTTGCAAATCTTAAGGACATGCCGCACCTTCTTATTGCTGGTTCAACAGGCTCAGGTAAATCAGTATGCATTAACTCAATGCTGATTTCCTTAATGTATAAAGCAAGCCCAGAAGAGCTTAAGCTTATCTTAATCGACCCTAAGGTTGTAGAGCTTTCTGATTATAACGGAATTCCTCATCTCCTTGTACCAGTTGTTACAGAGCCTGCAAAGGCAAGTGCAGCATTAAGCTGGGCTGTTGCAGAGATGAATGAAAGATATGTTAAGTTTGCAAATGAGTCTGTAAGAGATCTTTCAAGCTACAATGATCTTATGAGAGTAAATGGCGAGCCTGAAAAGGTTCTTCCTCAGATTGTAATAGTTATCGATGAGCTTAATGATCTCATGATGGCTGCTAAAAACTCTGTTGAAGATTCTATCTGTCGTTTGGCTCAAAAGGCAAGAGCTGCTGGCATGCATCTTGTAGTTGCAACTCAAAGACCATCTGTTGATGTACTTACAGGTACTATCAAGGCCAATATCCCATCAAGAATTGCATTTGCAGTTTCAAATATGATGGATTCTAGAACTATACTTGATGAAGGTGGAGCTGAGCATCTGCTTGGTAAAGGTGATATGCTTTACTATCCACAGGGCTCAAGTAAACCTGCAAGAGTTCAGGGCTGCTTTGTTTCTGATTCTGAAATCTCAGCAGTTATTAGCAGCGTAAAAGCAGCTAATGCAGAGAATACTTATTCAGAAGAGATTGCAGCCGCAATATCTAAGAGCAGCTCTTTAGGAACTTCTGGCCAGGCATCTGATGATGAAGATGAATCTGAAATCTTTGATGCAATGGAATGTGTAGTAAGAGCTGGAGAATGCTCTGTATCTATGCTTCAAAGAAGATTTAGAATTGGTTACAACCATGCAGCAAGGCTTGTTGATATCTTGGAAGAGCGCGGTGTTGTTGGACCATCTGATGGCGCAAGAAAACGTAAAGTGCTCATGAGCATAGAAGAATTTAATGCACTTGAACGTAATGATATTCCGGAGGAAATCTAATGGCTAAAGTTTATTTCAAAACTTTAGGTTGCGAAAAAAATACTGTTGATTCAGAATATGC
>JAKSSJ010000043.1 GCA_024403215.1 Clostridia bacterium | reverse complement strand
GAAGATGTATCAGATTGTACTTTCAGATCCAGCCGCTGCAGATTATATGCAAAAGCAAATGGCTCTTTCTCAGATAGTTTCAGACCTTTATGGAATTTTAGGCGAGGCTTTAAAGTTTGAATAGATTTGAAACAAGACTTCAAAACTTAAGAAAACTTTTGCTAAGAGAAGGCGTAGATGCATTCCTAATTACAAGCCCAATAAATGTTTCATATTTTACAGGGCATGCAGGTGATGATTGCAATCTGTATATATCCTTTGATGAGGCCATTATAATCACTGATTTTCGTTATCAAGAGATGGCCGAGTCAATTCCTTGGCTAAAATTCGAGCTTTTAGAGGCCGGAAATAATCTTTTTGATGTAGTTGCTAGGCAAAAAGAAACCCGTATTGGGCTCGAAAAAGACCATATCCTGCTTATTGATTACCTAAATCTACAGGAAAAAGTGCATGGAAAATGCTTTAATCCTATTGAGGGCTTGATTGAAGAGCTTAGGATGGTTAAGGATGAATATGAGATAGAATGCACAAAAAAGGCCGCAGATATAATATGCAAGACCTTTGACTACATGTTAACCTTCATAAAACCGGGTCTAACAGAGATAGATTGTGCAAATGAGCTTGAATATCAGATGAAAATGCTTGGAGCAGAGGGCAGCTCGTTTAATACCATACTGATTTCAGGAACAAAAACTTCTATGCCTCACGGCGTTCCAAATAGAGATGTTATACATAATAATTGTTTTGTAACAATCGATTTTGGATGTAAAGTTAATGGATATTGCTCCGATATGACCAGAACTTTTGCCCTTGGAAGCGTTACAGAAAAGCAAAAAGAGGTCTATAACATAGTTTTAGAGGCTCAGCTTGCCGCCTGCGAGGGTATAAAGGCTGATATGACAGGGCAAGAGATTGATGCCATCGCAAGAAATATCATAAATAAAGCTGGCTACGGCAAGTACTTTGGCCATAGCTTAGGGCACGGTACTGGCCTTGAAATTCATGAGCTCCCTAGGTACTCCCCAGAGTACAAATTGCCAATTAAAGAGGGCTCGGTAGTGTCCATAGAGCCTGGAATTTACCTGCCTGGCGAGTTTGGAGTCAGGATAGAAGACTTGGCATTAGTCACAAAAAATGGTATAATTAACCTTGAATATGCACCTAAAGAGTTGTTAATAATTTAGTTTTACATAAATGGAGGATTTTTTAAATGATTTATGCAAGCGATTTCAGAAACGGCATGACATTCGTATTAAACGGTGAACCTCATGTAGTACTTAGTTTCCAACATGTAAAGCCAGGTAAGGGAGCTGCTTTTGTAAGAACAAAGTATAGAAATATACTTACTGGAGCTACAAGAGAAGAAGCTTTCAACCCTAACGATAAGTTTGATCAGGCTGTTATCGAAACAAAGCAAATGCAGTATCTCTACAATGATGGAGACCTTTTCTATTTCATGGACCCAGAAAGCTACGAGCAGGTTCCACTCGCAAAGGACCTCGTAGAAGAAGCCATGAAGTATTTAAGAGAGAACGACACAGCAACTATCAAATTCTATGAAGGAAATGCTTTCATCGTTGAAGCACCTAACTTTGTTGACCTTAAGATTATTGAAACAGAGCCAGGCGTAAAGGGCAACACAGCTACAAACGTAACAAAAGCTGCAACAGTTGAAACAGGAGCTGTTATTCAGGTTCCAATTTTCATTGAAGAAGGCGAAGTAATTCAGATTGACACCAGAACAGGTGAATATCTCGGAAGATCTAAATAATGAGACATAAAAAGAAAAAAACAGGGCGAACAGCACTTTTAGTGTTGCTCGCCTTCGTGCTTATTATAGCAATAGGCGTAATAGGCGGATATAACATGATAAAAAATTACGATAGTGCTTTTGATCCAACATCAACTGCAACTGTCGATTTTGTTGTTCCAAAAGGAGCAACTACAACAAAGATAGGTGTGCTTTTAAAGGATGCTGGTTTGATTAAAAACGACCAAATCTTTAAGCTTAAATCAAAGCTTTGCGGTTACGATGGAAAATACCAGGCCGGCGAATATGAGCTTTCTAGCAGCATGACTATGAATGAAATTATGCTTAAAATCCAAGATGGCAGAAGAGAAACTAGAAAGATAACCATTAAGGAAGGCTGGAAGCTTGCCGATATCATAAATTATCTTGCAGAAAACAATATTGTTACTGCAGAGGAATTTTTATATTCCCTTGAAAACGATAATTTTGATCAGTGGTTTGTAAAAGAGCTTAAAGAAACAGCCCCAGCTCCAGTAGCAGCAGATAAAGAGCATAAGCTCTCATATACCATCTCTTCTAAGGCAAATAGATTTGAAGGCTTCTTATTCCCAGATACCTATGAAATCTACGTTGATGCAAGTGCTAGACATATCATCAATAAGATGCTAACAAGATTTGACGAAGTATTTACTGAAGACTTACAAAATAAGATGAAGGAAAAAAATTTAAGTCTCCAGGAAGCAGTTACCATTGCATCTCTTATTGAAAGAGAAACAGTAAAGGATAACGAAAGAGCAAAGGTTTCTTCTGTTATCTATAATAGACTTAATAGCAATGCAACTGGTGGTAAGCTTCAGTTCTGCAGTACAGTTTTGTACTCTCTTGGTTATCACAAGAATAGAGTACTGTTTAAGGATCTTGAAATTGACTCACCATATAACACTTATAAATATGCAGGTCTTCCTGTTGGTCCTATATGCTGTCCTGGAAAAGCTTGCTTAGAGGCTGCGTTAAATCCTGCTGATACAAAGTATCTATACTTTGTTGTAAGTTCTAAAGGAGATGGCTCGCACAATTTCTCGTCAAAGTATTCAGATCATGCAGCATTTAGTGAAGAATACTTGCAAACAATAGATAAATAAAGTGACAGAGACTATAACACAAATTACAAAAGAAGCAACACTTTCAACAAAAGGCGTTGCCAGTCTTGGAAATCCTATCGACGTCTATCTTAATAAGAAAAAAGAGAAATATGACGTCGATGTATTTTTGAATGTCTATTTTGGAGTTAAGATTCCAGAGATAGCATGGGATGTTCAGGAGAATGTGCACACCGCACTTATAAATGCAAAAATTGATGTAGTTGAACATATTAACATTCATGTACAAGGCGTAAAGCCACTGAAGGAAGAAAATGAATAGACCAGAAGCAAGAGAAGCTGTAATGCAAATGCTTTTTCAAATGGAAATTCAAAAGGATTTTTCCGAAGAAGCAAAACAAGGCTATATTGAGAACTTTATCGATGATGACGATCAGCTTGAATACATAAATGATGTATTTAAGGCTTTTGTGTCTCATAAAGATGAGATTGACAAGTTAATTGAAAGCTTTAGCAAGGGCTGGAAACTTGAAAGATTAGCAAAGGTTGATTTGGCAGTCCTTAGGCTTTGCGTTGCAGAAACTAAGTATAAGGAAGGCGAACAAATTCCTATGCCAGCTGCAATTAATGAAGCAGTAAAAATTGCCAAGAAATTTGGCGGAGAATCTTCAGGAAAATTTGTAAACGGTATACTTGGTAATATTTCAAGAATGTAATGGCTCAGAAAGCAATATCTGTTTCACAACTTAATAACTATATTGGCAGAGTGCTTGCAACTGATCCACTTCTTATGAATATATCAGTCAGCGGTGAAATTGCTAATTTAACAAAGCATTCATCGGGACACTGGTATTTTTCTCTTAAAGATTCCGGAAGTAAAATTAATTGCTTTCTGGCATCAATGAGAGTGTCAAAACTTAGATTTGACCTTGAAGAAGGCATGCAAATAGTTGCTCATGGATCTGTGAGCGTTTATGAAAAAGGTGGTTACTACTCTTTAAACATTAGAGAAGTAGAAGCCGAAGGTGAGGGCGCTCTTCAAATAGCCTATGAAAAGTTAAAAGCAAAGCTTTCAGACGAATGTCTATTTGATGAGGAATATAAGAAGCCTATACCAAGTTTTCCAAAAAAGGTTGGCGTAATCACTTCTCCAACTGGAGCTGCAATAAAAGATATCATTACTACTATTAAACGAAGAAATCCTCTTGTAAGTGTTCTTTTATATCCAGCGATAGTCCAAGGAGACCAGAGTGCTGAGTCTATAGCGAGAGCAATAAAAGATTTTAATAAAAAATTTAAGGACGCTGACGTTCTTATTGTGGGGCGTGGCGGCGGATCCATAGAAGACCTTTGGTCATTTAACGAAGAAATAGTTGCAAGAGCAGTATTTGATTCAAAGATTCCAATTATTTCTGCGGTTGGGCATGAGGTCGACTATGTAATTACAGACTACGTTGCAGACCTTAGGGCGGCAACGCCAACTGCCGCAGCAGAGCTTGCTGTACCTCATATTGATAATTACATTGATAGAATAAATAGCTGCGATCCAAAACGCATGTATCAAGCTTTGGTAGATAGAGTAAACTTTGCAGAGAATGAGATTAATCATATTTTAAAAGAATGCAACAGTAATATCAAATCTATTATCAAAGATTATGAGAATCAAATTAAGCTATTAAAGCTTGATATAGATTCATATAATCCTCTAAACGTTCTAAAGAAAGGCTATGCAGCTGTTAAAGATGAGAACGGAAAGTGGATATCAAGCGCAAAAGATATTACAAAAGGTGCAATACTTAATGTAATGATGCAAGATGGAACGGTTGTAGCTCAGACTATAAAGGTGGAAAAGAAAAATGGCAACAAAAAAGGAAAAGACGCTTAGCTTTGAAGAAGCATTAGAAAAGCTTGAAGAATCTGCAGAGCTCTTAAGAAATGGTGATGCCTCACTTGAAGAATCTGTTGATGTATATAACAAAAGTGTTGAGTATTACAAGCAATGCAAGGACATCTTAAAGGATGCTCATCAAAAAATAGAAATCTATAACCCTGAAACAAATGAAGTAGAAAACTTCTAATATTGTCATGTCAGCAAACGTATACAACAACTTAAAAGATTATGTAAATGATCATATTTTAGACTTTATGCCTGAAATTGATGCTAATGCAAAAGACCTTTATGATGCAATGGTTTATTCTTTAACCGCTGGTGGTAAAAGATTTAGACCTGTGCTTTTATTAGCATCTTATGATCTTTGCGGAAAAAATTTATTAGAGGCACTTCCTTATGCTTGTGCTTGCGAGTATATTCATACATATTCTTTAATTCATGATGATTTGCCAGCACTCGATAACGATGATCTTAGAAGAGGCAAGCCAACAAACCATAAGATGTTTGGAGAAAACCTTGCTATTCTTGCAGGTGACGGTCTTCTTTCTGCTGCCTATGAAATTATGTCAAAGGACATGCTTTTATATCTTGATAACCAAGAAGCTTTAAATAGAAGAGCGAGAGCCGTATTTTCCATATCAAAAGGAACGGGAGTAAGAGGCATGGTTGCCGGACAGGTTGCTGATGTATTATCAGAAGATAAACACTGCAGCAAGGAAATGCTCAAATATATTCATACAAATAAAACTGGAACCTTCATTAGGGCCTGCGTAAAAGCTGGTGCATACCTTGGAGGCGCAGATAAGGTGACAACAGATAAGCTTGATTGCTATGGCGAAAATTTAGGCCTGGCATTTCAGGTTGTTGATGATATTTTAGATGTTATTAGTAGTAAGGAGGAGCTTGGTCATAGTATTGGAAAGGATGCAGATCAAAACAAATGCACTTATCCAGCACTGTATGGTCTTGATGAATCTGTATCAATTGCTAAATCATATTTAAAGACAGCAAAGGATGCTGTTTCTGGCTACTACGATAATGCAGAAGCATTAATATATGCAGTAGAAAGCCTTGAAAAGAAAATTAATGGGTAAGTTTGATAGTAATAAAAATTTAATAGCTGAGGTTAAATCTAAAAGCTATGAAGAGCTTTATGATTTAGCTGCAAAAATTAGAAAAGATTTGGTAAGATGTGTCGCTAAAAATGGTGGCCATTTAGCATCCAATCTTGGCGTTGTAGAACTGACAATAGCGCTTCACAAGGTGTTTGATACTCCAAAGGATAAAATTATCTTTGACGTTGGACATCAATCCTATGTGCACAAAATGCTCACAGGAAGATATGATGAAATGGAAAGCCTAAGAAACTTTGGCGGAATTAGTGGTTTTCCAAAAAGAGAGGAATCTGAGCATGACGCTTTTGATAGTGGTCACTCTGGATCTTCTATTGGCGCTTGCTTTGGATATGCTGTTGCAAGAGATATTAAACATGAGGATTATTCTTGCGTAGCAGTAATTGGTGACGGCTCTTTAACGTCCGGCGTTGCATATGAGGCCTTAAACTATGCAGGCGAAAGTAAGACACCAATGATAGTTATTCTTAATGATAACGAAAAGTCCATTTCGGACAATGTTGGTGGACTTAATAAGCATTTATATAAGCTTAGATCCTCAAATGCATATAATAATTTCAAGAATTCTATTAAGTCTTCAAATAGTGAAGGGCTTAGAAAGAACTTAACTAAGTTTAGAGATATTCTTAAGTACTCACTTGTTCCAGGAGCAATGTTTGAGGAGCTTGGTTTTAAATACTTTGGTCCAATAAATGGACATAGCATTGAAGACCTTGTAGAGGTACTAAGCTTTGCTAAATCACTTCATAGGCCAGTTCTTATTCATGTAGTAACTAAAAAGGGTAAGGGCTTTGCACCAGCAGAACAGAATCCTTCTAAGTTCCATGGCATAGGCAAATTCGACCCAGAAACTGTTACAGCAGCTCCTGATATTAATCCTAATGCTTGGTCCTCAATAGTAGGAAATGAACTTACAAGTATTGCAAAGACAAATGATAAGGTTGTTGCAATTACTGCGGCAATGACAGATGGAACAGGTCTTAGAGAGTTTAAGATAAATAATCCAGATAGACTTTTTGATGTGGGTATTTCAGAGCAAAATGCTGTTACATTTGCAGAAGGGCTTGCTCTTAATGGTCTTAAGCCTTATGTTTGCATTTACTCCACCTTCCTGCAAAGAGCATATGATCAGATTATTTCTGAAGTATGTCTTCAGAATCTTCCAATAGTATTTGGCATCGATAGAGCAGGTGTAACAGGCCAAGATGGTGAAACTCACCAAGGCCAATTTGATATTGCATATCTTAATCATGTTCCTAATATGACTCTTCTCTCTCCAAGAGATGAAAGCATGCTTAGAGCTATGCTTAGATATGCAGCTAATGCAAATGGGCCTATTGCTATAAGGTATCCAAGAGGCAATGCTCCAAAAGATCTAAGGTGGAAGACTACTAACGTATTTGGTCCAGAACTTGAAATAATAAAAGAAGGAACAGATGCCATAATAATTTCAGATGGCGCGTCACTTAATATTGCACTTGATGCCGCAGAAAAGCTAGATAATATTAAACTCGCAGTTTGCGATATTAAGACTATTAAACCACTTCAAGAAGAAGCACTTTATAAATTATTTGATAAGTATAAATACATATTTACTATTGAGGATGGCTCAAAGCTTGGTGGTATTGGCGAAATTATTGCCGCTCTTTCATCAAGAAAAGGCAAGAATATTGTCCATAGCTTTGCTTGGCCAGATAAATATATAGAACATGGCACAGTTGATGAACTTAGAAAAGCATATCATTTAGATGCAGCTTCAATAGCAGAAGAAATTAAGGCAGTTTATGAAGAAAAGGCTTGATGTACTTTTAACTGAACAAGGCTATTTTGATTCTAGAGAAAAAGCAAAGCTTGCTATTATGGAAGGCAAGGTTTTTGTTAATAAAGCAATATCTGATAAACCTGGAACAAATGTAGACGTTGATGCTCTTATAGAAATTAAAGGCGATCAATGCCCATTTGTTAGTAGGGGCGGATATAAGCTTGAAAAGGCTCTGGATGTTTTTAGCATTGATGTTAATGGTCTTGTTTGCCTTGACATAGGTGCATCAACCGGAGGCTTTACCGACTGCATGCTTCAAAGAGGAGCAAAGAAGGTCTATTCTGTTGATGTTGGACACGGTCAACTTGACTACAAGCTAAGAAAAGATGAAAGAGTAGTCTGCATGGAAAAGTATAATTTTAGGAATGCAGCCCCGGAGGACTTTCCTGATAAATTTGATTTTGCATGTTCAGATGTTTCTTTTATATCTCTTAAACTTATGTTTGGTCCAGCTACAGCACTCCTTAACAAAGGAGCAAGACTTGCTGTCCTTGTTAAGCCTCAATTTGAGGCAGGAAAAGAACAGGTTGGCAAGAAGGGCATAGTAAAGGATCCTAAGGGTCATAAGGAAGTAATTGAAAAGGTTATTGGCTATGCAAATGAGGCAGGTCTTTCTACTGTAGGCCTTTCATATTCACCAATTACTGGAACAACGGGAAATATTGAGTTTCTCTTAAGTCTAAAATATGAAGATAATATAGTTAATACTAATATTGATATAGATGCTGTTGTAGCTGAAGCTCACAGCAAACTGGAGTTATAAATGGCATATAGTCCAATGATGCAGCAATATCTAATAACCAAGGAGCAATATAAAGATTGCATCCTGTTCTACCGTCTCGGTGATTTTTACGAGATGTTTTTTGATGATGCTGTAATTGCTTCAAAAGCTATAGAGCTGGTTTTAACATCCAAATCCTGTGGTGATGAGGAAAAAGCTCCAATGTGCGGCGTGCCTTTCCACGCAGCAGATTCATATATTGCAAGACTTGTAGAGCAAGGCTTTAAGGTTGCAATAGCAGAACAAATGGCAGATCCTGCAACTTGCAAAGGCATTGTTCCAAGAGAAGTAATTAGAATTGTTACTCCTGGAACCGTAATGAGCGAAACAGTTTTAGAAGAAAAGGATAATAACTATCTTCTTGCTATATATTTCACAGATAACGATATTGATTTATCTTGGTGCGATTTATCTACCGGAGAATTTTGTGCTTCTAAGATTAGCGGCGTGAATGCAACAGAGCAGCTTCTTGAACATATAACAAGAATCTCACCAAAAGAAATTATAACTAATTACAAAGAATCTGAAGCTAAAGAACTGTACGAGTTTGCATCTCATGCTAATAGCTTATATATTTCTGTAATTGACAAACGTGTATATTACGATAAGAATGCTATCTCTATGCTTCTTGCTTATCTTAAAGATACACAAAAACAAGACATTGTACACCTTAAAGAGCTTCAAGTGCTTGATGCCAATAAGGTTATGAGGCTTGATAGGGCAACAATTAGAAACCTCGAAATATCAGAAACCTTATTTGAAAGAAAGACAGAGGGTTCTTTATTTGGAATTTTAGATTTCTGTGGAACAGCTATGGGCAGCAGAAAGCTTAAGCAGTGGCTTAGAGAGCCTTTAATTGATAAGAAAGACATAGAATTAAGACAAAACGCTGTAGAAGCCTTATATGCAGATGTATTTACAAGAAACAATGTAAGAGAAGCTCTTAAGGCAATCTATGACCTTGAAAGACTTCTTGCAAGAATATCTCTTGGCACAGCAAATGCTAAAGATATGATTGCACTTAAGGTTTCTTTATACAAGCTTCCTGATATTAAAGCAGAGCTTAATGATCTTGATAGCCCATTAATTAAAGTGCTTAATTCTAAGATTAATCCGCTTTCTGATATTTGCAATGAGATTGAAAGAGCTATAGTAGACGAGCCTCCATTTACAATTAGAGAAGGCGGCCTTATTAAATCGGGCTATTCTGATGAGCTTGATAGTATCATTCTTGCAAGTAAAGATAGCAGAGCTTGGATTGCTGGTCTTGAAGCAAAGGAGCGAGAAAGAACTGGAATTAAAACCTTAAAGGTTGGATATAACAAGGTCTTTGGCTATTATATTGAAATTTCTAAGGGCCAGGCTGATTCTGCTCCGGAAAACTATATTAGAAAACAAACTCTTGTTAATGGCGAAAGATACATAACTCCAGAGCTTAAAGAAATGGAGAATGTCGTTCTTAACGCTCAAACTAAGATTAATGATATTGAATACAGGCTCTTTACGGCTTTAAGAAAGAAAATTGAAGAACATACGAGCATTATTCAAGAAACTGCAATTGCGATTGCATCCATTGATGCACTGTGCTCATTTGCAGAAGCTTCTTATAAATACGATTATGTAAAGCCAGAGATTACTGATGACTATGTAATTGATATTAAAAAGGGAAGACATCCGGTAATAGAAAGAAGCATCAAAGATGGCATCTATGTATCAAATGATTTATATATAGATAAGTCAAAATCAAGCCTCCTTCTTATCACTGGTCCAAATATGTCTGGTAAGTCTACCTATATGAGGCAGCTTGCGCTCATAGTATTAATGGCTCAGGCAGGATGCTGTGTGCCTGCTCAAAGTGCTACAATTGGAATTTCTAATTCGCGGGCAAGGGCTTTAAGTGATTTT
>JAKSSJ010000042.1 GCA_024403215.1 Clostridia bacterium | reverse complement strand
GTTTCTGATAATAAGATTATCAAAATCTACAAGGTGACCGTCAAACTCAGGACCGTCAACACAAGCAAATTACGTTTTACCATCTACAATAAGTCTGCAGCAGCCGCACATTCCAGTTCCATCTATCATGATAGGATTCATGGAAACTACTGTTTTAATGGCAAACTCTTTTGTAAGCTTTGACACAAACTTCATCATAGGAATAGGTCCTATGGCAAGAACCTCGTCAAAGGAATTTCCTTCATCGATAAGCTTTCTAAGAGCATCAGTTACAAGACCTTTTTCTTTATAGCTGCCGTCATCTGTTAAAAGAATATGTGTATCAGATGCATCATCAAATTCCTTTTCCAAAATTACAGCTTCTTTATTTTTAAATCCAGTGATTGATACAACTCTTGCGCCAAGTGTTTTAAATTTTCTTGCAGCAGGAAGAGCAATGGCGCATCCAACACCACCGCCTACTATGCAGACGCTTTTTATACCATCACATTCCGTTGGTTTTCCAAGAGGTCCAACAAAATCAGAAATGAAGTCTCCTTCTTCCTTTTTATTTAAAAGAGCTGTTGTTGCGCCAGCAATTTGGAAGATGATAGTTACAGTTTCCTTTTCTCTATCAAAGCCAGCAATGGTAAGAGGGATTCTCTCCCCCTTATCACTGACTCTTAAAATTACAAACTGACCAGGCTCTGCCTTTGCTGCTGCAAAAGGTGCCTTAATCTCCATTAAAGTAATCTGGTTATTTAATTTTTCTTTTCTAACAATCTGATACATTTTTAAATACCTCTACAAATATGCAAAAATTTCTCTTCCTTGCTTTCCAAGCCAAGCATTAGCATAGCGAACGCCAAGTGCAAAGATGACCATAAGAATTACTATAAACTCTAATCCACTAAGCTTTGATGCAAGGACAAAATAGTATAAAGCTCCAAAGCCGCATGCAAGAATCATTCCTCCTAAAAGAGCAATGATAACCGGCATGCTCTGCTTAATTGGAATAGCTTCATTGGTCCAATCCATATTTGGCATTTTAAGATTTAATACAAGACTAAGCTGCGCATGAGCTCTTACATACATATATAAGCATGCAAGTATTACTACTATAGAAGAAGCATCTAGTCCAAATACAAAGCCAGCGACGAGCATAAGTAATCCTACAGGTATGCCTGCTAAATACAATTCCATCTGAGCCTTCGCAGCAAAGACATCCATAGGATCTGTTGGCATGGTCTGAAGTATCCACATGGTCTTTCCTTCCAATGATATTGAAGGAGCTGCTGTATCAACCATTGATACAAGAAGCATTCCAACTAGTAAAAGCCCTACTGGAAGAAAATCTGAATAGATTTGCTCAACTATAAGTGAATCCGTTAAGGAAGCAAGAAGATCTAATTGTTCCTTAAGGAATGGTCCCTTGATTATTACAACTACTATAGCCGCAAGATCAAATATTATTCCAAGCCCGCAGTTAAGCATATACACTGCACTGGAAGTAAATCTTTTAAACTCTCTTGCTAAAAGAGCCTTTCTTGGACTTACAAGCTTTACCGTCTCTTGTTTTTTAGCATTGTATTGTACACTTGATGTCTTTTCTGATTTTGTAACAATACTAATAAATTTCTTTGAAAGCACATAATATACAATTCCAAAGAATACTGCCGTCAGCAGAAGAGATAAGATAATGCCTTTGATATCTCCTGTCATAGCCATACCACATTGATAGAGAGGATATCCAAACAGCGAGCCCTCTATCTTAGCACCTATTCCAAGGCTGTTTTCAGCAAGTGCCATAACATATTTGTTAGCATTAAACTGGAAGTAATAATATCCACCAAGTACAACTATAACAAAAAGCACAGAAACAAGGCTTTTATTCTTAAAGCGTTTCTGAAGCCAAGATATAATCCATCCAAGCAAAGCAGAAACTGCTGTTGCAGAAAATGCCATCATGATGGTTGTAAATATCATGCCCAAAAGATGAGCAACAGAAAATCCTGCAAGCAAACATCTTATGATAAAGGCAGGAAGTGTAGCCATAAGTGAATAGATAAAGCCAAGTGTAATAAGTCCTGTCATTCTGCTAAAGAGAATGTATGCTGGCGGAATTGGCATTGATAGAAGCATTTCATTATCTGTTGCATTAAAAAGCACAGAGCTTGCCATAAATCCATTCAGAAAAATATTAAGAATAAAGCCAAGCATGCAAAGAATAGCATAGTAGAGCCAATCCATATTAAACTCAAAAAGAGTAGCACCCAAAGCTTCGCCCACACCAGAAAACGCGAAAGCGATAGAAATGAACACGAATACCCAAAGGATAATCATGCCTACTCCGCCCTTTGATTTACTAGGCTGAGCCTTTTTCTTTTTATTTAGTTTTGTATACCCCTGTCCTTTAAAGAAGGCCATAAGGCGCATAAAGTCTTTTCTTAAAAGAGCCTTAAGCATCTTGATCCTCCAATTCTAAGAAGACAGACTCAAGCGATGCATCGCCTTTAACTTCTTCCATGGTTCCAGCTTTAATTAACTTACCCTGCTTAATAATTGCAACCTTGTCGCAAAGCTTTTCTGCAACCTCAAGTACATGAGTTGAGAAGAAGATTGCTCCACCCTCATCACAAATCTCTCTCATTACATCCTTTACAAGGTGAGCCGCAATAGGATCAAGACCAACAAATGGTTCGTCCATGATTACAAGCTTTGGATTGTGAATAAGCGCTGCAATGATTGCAAGCTTTTGCTTCATACCATGTGAATATGTTGAAATAGGCTGTGCCAAATCCTTTGACAAATCAAAAGCGTTCGCATACTTTGTGATGCAAGCATTTCTTTCATCTGCGCCAACGCCATATATGTCTGCAACAAAATTTAGATATGCAATACCACTCATAAAGGTATACAAATCTGGATTATCTGGTATATACGAAATCATATTTTTGCATGCCAAAGGATTCTCTTTAATTGAATTACCACCGATATAGATTTCCCCTGCATCGAACTCCAAAATACCAACAACACTTTTTATGGTTGTTGTTTTTCCGGCGCCATTGTGTCCAATAAAGCCATAAATCTCGCCCGGCGCAATGTGTAGTGACAAATTATCGACTACGGTTTTAGCACCATAGGTTTTTGTTAGATTTTCAATTCTAAGCATTGTTTTCCCTCCATATAAATATTAAAAGTCCCCTTTTTCTCTATATAAAATAATATAGTACATAGATTGACATTATATTATACCACAAAAAAGCCACAGCTTGCATAGCTGTGGCTTAAAATATCAAGACCTTGGGGTTATCAGGCAGTGACTTTTGTCATAACCAATCAGGTCTTCCCTGTGGGCAAGCACCAATGCCTCCCTTACTAGCTTATAATTCTTAGGATCCATATACTGCAAAAGCGCTCTTTGCATGGCCTTTTCGTGATAGCTATCAGGAATGTAAACTTTTTCCATATTTCTTGGGTCAACCCCAGTGTAGTACATACAACTTGAAATAGTGGACGGCGTCGGATAAAAGTCCTGAACCTGCTCTGGCATATAGCCCATATCCCTGATGCTTGCTGCAAGGGCTATGGCATCCTCTAGCCTCGACCCCGGATGCGATGAGATTAAATACGGCACTACATACTGCTTTTTCCCAAGTTTATCATTTATATCCTTAAAACGCTTGCAAAATGCGTCGTAAACCGCCTTGCTTGGCTTTCCCATGAGCCTTAGAACATTATCTGATACATGCTCTGGAGCCACCCTAAGCTGCCCACTTACGTGATGCTCTATCAGCTCCTTCATGAAGGTATTGTCCTTATCTGCCATGACATAATCAAAACGTATGCCAGACCTTATAAACACCTTCTTTACCCCAGGAATAGCCCTAAGCTTTCTTAAAAGCTCAACATAATCGCTGTGATCTGCAATCAGGTTTTTACAAGGCTTTGGGAAAAGACACTGCTTATTTGCGCAGGCGCCAAAGCTTTCCTGTTTATCGCATGCAGTCCTTCTAAAATTAGCCGTTGGACCGCCTACATCGTGGATGTAGCCCTTAAAGTCTTTATCTTTAGTAAAGCCTTCTGCCTCTCTTATCAAAGACTCATGACTTCTTGCCTGAACGACCCTTCCCTGATGGAAGGCCAATGCGCAAAAGCTGCAGTTTCCAAAACAGCCACGGCTACTTGTAAGCGAGAACTTAATCTCAGATATTGCAGGAACTCCTCCAAGCTTTTCATAGCTTGGATGATAGGTATTCATATAAGGAAGCTCGTAAATATCATCGAGCTCTTGGGTAGTAAGAGGTCTTTGAGGAGGATTTTGAATTACGTATCTCTTCTCGCCATACTTTTCTACCAAAATCTTTGCGCTATGGGAATCAGTATTCTTGCACTGAATTCCAAAGCTTCTTGCATATTCAAGCTTATCGCTTTCTAAGGCGGAAAACTCAGGAAGCTCTATATATTCTGATGATAAAACATCTAAATCTCTAGACTTAAAAACAGTTCCAGGAACATAAGTAATATCTTCAATCTTTATGCCGCTAGACAGGGCATCTGCAACTTCTACTATTGAAAGCTCGCCCATGCCGTAGATTAAAAGATCTGCTCCAGAGTCAAGCAGTATTGAGCGCTTTAATTTATCCGACCAATAATCATAATGAGCAAGTCTTCTTAACGAAGCCTCTATTCCACCTATGATTACTGGGCTATCTTTATATTTATTTTTAATCAGGTTACAGTAAACAAGGGTTGCTCTGTCTGGTCTTAATCCAGCTACTCCGCCTGGACTATAGGCGTCCTGGTGGCGACGCTTTTTATTAACCGTATAGTGGTTAACCATAGAATCCATGTTTCCTGCAGACACTAAAAAGCCAAGCCTTGGCTTTCCAAAGCTAGTGATGCTTTCAGGATTATGAAAATCAGGCTGCGAAATAATTGCAACCTTGTAACCTCTAGATTCCAAGACCCTGCTGATAATTGCCGGACCAAAAGAAGAGTGGTCAACATATGCATCACCGATTACATAAACAAAATCGGCTTGCTGCCAACCACGCTTTATCATATCCTCTTTAGTTATCGGGAGAAAATCCTTCATAACAATCTCATTCCGCTGCTACTACTGTTTTCATCTACTTTTTGGGTATTGCCAATTGGGCCCTCTGAGCCAATTCCGCTGGCTTCGCCTGCATTTTCAGCCATTCTTGCATTCTCTTCAAGCTGAGCCTTTCTTTTGGCTCTTTTTATGCTCCTTGAATTTAGATACCATATTATGCATCCAATTATAGCAATACTAAGACCATACTGAGGCACGTTATCAACCTCTGGTGCTGCAATCTGAGATGGATCTTTTGTTTTGTACCTTACAGTAACAGTCTGTCCAACTCTCATGTCAGAGGTATAACTAGAGTACTCAACATCTTTATACTCTCTTCCGCCTGCGGCATAATTAATGAGAACCTTATAAAATGTGTCTCCACCTTTTCCGCCGCCTATTGCCTCTTCTATTCTTGTAATAGTGCCAACAGTTGATCCATCATAGTCTTCTGGATCATAGCAAAAGTAAACCGCAAGACCTGCGATTACAAGAAGTATTGATATTAGCACTGCGAATCTGCGAACCTTATATTTCATAGTTTATCCTTTATATATTCTTATCATATCCAAGGCGAGTTCCTTGTGGATAGTTCACTATACCCCTATATGTAAAGCCACATCTTTCTAATACATGCTGCATGGTTTTATTTGGAGTGTGAGTATCAATTCTAATGCTTAAGGCTCCAAGCTTTCTTGAGAGCTCTTCAATTGCAAGAAAGATATCTTTTGTAAGTCCTTTTCCTCTAAACTCATCAGAAAGACCCATTCTGTGCACAACAACATAAGGCTCCTTGCTATCCCACTCGCCATCTATCTTGACATAGTAAGGCTCTATGCCTTTTCTTATGCACATGTATGC
The DNA here is from genome assembly GCA_024403215.1 of Clostridia bacterium. GTDB lineage: Bacteria > Bacillota > Clostridia > Peptostreptococcales > Anaerovoracaceae > RUG13409. Next base: position 5,163 of record JAKSSJ010000042.1, on the reverse strand, counting down.
AGCGATTTTTCCATCAATCTTATACACGTAGCCAGTGCCTTCTTTTATATCATTTTCCACATCACCTGAGGTTGGATACTTTGCTGTCCACTGAACAAAACCATTTGCAAGCTGGAACTGTCTGCCCTCTTCGAGTAGCTTTCCGCATTCTTCTGCTTCTTCAATTTTTGCTAAAACTAATTCATTCATAATGATATATTATATCACATACGGGGCTTATTTATTACGGCGAAATAGTATATAATACATATATATGAGACAGTTTAATGTGGGCGGTATGTCGTGCGCGGCATGCCAGGCTCATGTAGAAAAAGCAGTGTCAGAGCTTAGCGGCGTTGAAAGCTGCAGCGTAAGCCTTCTGACCAATAGTATGAGCGTTGTTGGCTCGGCAAGTGATGCCGAGATTATTTTGGCTGTAGAAAAAGCAGGCTACAGCGCAAGCCCTAGGATTTCTGGCAAGAATTTATACCAGGCAGAGGAAGAGACTTTAAAAGATAGAGAAACACCAAAGCTTAAAAAAAGACTCATCTTAAGCCTAGTATTTTTGATTATTTTAATGTGCTTTTCCATGATTAGCAGCTTGCCAAAATGGCCAGAGCTTCCACTTGCTCTAATAGTCATGATAATAAATAGGAGCTTTTTTATTTCAGGAACCAAGTCCCTTCTAAATCTTGCTCCGAATATGGATACGCTTGTTGCAATGGGATCGGGCATCTCGTTTATATTTAGTGTTGTGTCACTTTTCATAACAAAAGGCGATTTATACTTTGAATCAGCAGCAATGATTCTTACCCTCATCACGGTAGGAAAGCTTCTTGAAGCTAAAAGCAAGGGCAAAACAACAAATGCACTTAAAGCACTTATAAAGCTTGCTCCAAAATCTGCAACTATAGTAAAAGACGGAAAAGAAATTGTGGTTGCTCTTGATGAGATTAATATTGGTGACAGCTTTATTGTTAAACCAGGAGAAAGTATCCCAGTAGATGGCATAGTATTATCTGGAGAAAGTGCTATTGATGAATCTATGCTTACAGGAGAAAGCCTTCCAGTTGATAAAGAGGAAAATAGCAGTGTTTATGCTGGAACTATTAATCAGTCAGGCTTTCTTGTATGCAAGGCAGTTAGAATTGGAGAAGACACCAGTCTTGCCCAAATCATTAAAATGGTTAGCGATGCAGCAGCAACAAAGGCCCCTATTGCAAAGATTGCAGACAAGGTTGCAGCTGTCTTTGTTCCCTGCGTAATAGGAATTGCTATAGTAGTCTTTGCTATTTGGATGCTGCTTGGATACGAATTTTCATTTGCTCTCGCAAGAGCTATTTCTGTGCTTGTAATAAGCTGTCCTTGCGCTCTTGGCCTTGCAACACCTGTTGCAATTATGGTTGGAAACGGCGTTGGAGCAAAGCATGGCGTTCTATTTAAAACCGCAGAAGCTCTGGAAATGGCCGGGAAGACTCAGATTGTTGTAATAGATAAAACTGGTACACTCACAAAAGGAGAACCTGAGGTAATATCTATTGATAGCTTTGGAATGAGTGAAGACGAGCTTCTCGGGCTTGCCTATTCAATTGAAAACAAAAGTGAGCATCCTCTTGCAAAAGCAATAATTAAGAAAGCAGAAGAATCTGGTGTGAGCAAAGAAGAGCTTACGGAGTTTGAAGCACTTCCAGGAAGCGGACTTAAAGGAAAATACCTTGGCAAGGAAGTACTTGCAGGTTCCGCAGTTTTTGTTTCAAGCAAAATTAGCATAGAAAATGATAGGCTTGAAAAAATCAATGAAATATCAGAGAAAGGTTTCACTCCTCTTCTTTTCACTTTAGACAACAAGCTCTGCGGAGTCATTGCTGTTGCTGACGCAATAAAGGATGATAGCAAAGCTGCAATCAAAGATTTTAAAGAGCTTGGCATAGAAACAGTAATGCTAACCGGCGATAATATTAGGACAGCAAAGGCTATTGCAGCTGATGCAGGAATAGAAAATGTAATAGCAGGTGTTCTTCCAAGCGGAAAAGAAAAGGTAATTAGAAAACTTAAAGAAGCAGGAAGCGTTATTATGATAGGCGATGGCATCAATGATGCCCCTGCCCTTACAAGCGCAGATACTGGAATTGCAATTGGTGCCGGCACCGATGTTGCAATCGATGCTGCAGATATAGTTCTTACAAATAGCAAATTATCTGATGCAGTTGCTGCAATCAGACTTTCAAGAGCTACTCTTACAAACATTAAAGAGAATCTCTTCTGGGCATTTTTCTATAATGTAATTTGCATTCCACTTGCTGCAGGTCTATATATTAAGCCTTTTGGCCTCACACTAAATCCTATGATAGGTGCAGCAGCTATGAGCCTTTCTAGTTTTTGCGTTGTATCAAATGCGCTCAGGCTCAACCTATTTGATATGTTTGATAAAAAGCATAATAAAAAACTATCTAAGAGTTTAGACTTAGATAGTTTTAAACAAAAGCTTGATGAAATAAATTCTTTACTGGAGGTAAAAACAATGACAAAGACAATCACCATTGAAGGTATGATGTGCAACCACTGCGAAGCTCACGTAACAAAGGCTTTAGAAGCCCTTGATGGAGTTGAAAGCGTAGTAGCAAGTCACCTCAAAGGCACAGCAGTTGTAACTCTATCAAAAGATATTGATGATAGCGTGCTTACAAAGGCCGTAGTCGATGCCGACTATAAAGTAATAAAGATAGATTAGTATTTATTTCTTACTACCTCAAGAGCGCAGATAAAATCTTTGAATTCTAATTTTTCTCCATCTTCAGTAATAGCCCATCCTGTCATTTTTCCAAAGACCTGATGCTGGCTTGATATTATTACTGCATAATTCATTTCTGCCGCTCTATCTAATATTGGAGCAAAGTCTCCATAGAACTTTTCATCGTTAGATGTAATTGTCCAAGGATTTGTGAAAAGGAATTTTCCATTTGTATCTTTTGGAATATTGAAAGTAATTTCATCTAATTTATGAATCTTTCCTTTATAATACAAGCAGTTTTCTGATGCGCTGCTTCTATCTGAGAATCCGTAGCCAAGGTTAAAGCCAAAGGCTTCATCTCCAATTCTGCCAGAGCCTGTGCCCCAGTACCAGGTATTATCATAAGTCCAAACTCCTCTTCCCCAGTCAAGGCAGCCAAGAGAAGTTTTTCTTTCGAGCTTTTCAGTTCTATCGCCATAGCTTACGCTTCCACTAGCCTCAAGGCAGTTTCTTTTGCAGTTATAATAAAAGGCTGTTTCCTTTTCTGCCCATGGAGTTGCAATGTACATTGCTTCCATATCTGGCTCGTACACATCAAGCTCTGCAGTAAGATTTTTATCTCCGTCAAAGTTCTTGAAGTCACAAGAAATATGTCTATGATCCCCATCATTTTTAAAGCTCATATTAAGGCGCTTTGTATGGCATTCTCCATTGGCGTCAGCAACCTTTGTTCCAAGTCCAAAGGCCTTTCCCTTTGGGAAGACAAATAAATCAGACTCTGTGTGTTCTGTTGCAGTCTTAAGATCTATAAAGGATGCAGAAAGAAGGCCTATATAGCCAAGATCAGAAATTGTAAATGCCAGGGCAAAGCTATCATTTGTAAATAGATAATAGTCCCATTCCTTTTTCCTATACCAAGGAGCTTTAATATTTTCCCTTGTGTAATCAAGTATCTCTGTTCTTGCAAATCCAGGGTTTTCAATGGTTCCGTTTTTACCTGGAATTTCTGCTCTTGTTCTAATTTCGTTTTGCATTTTCGCTCCTCCATTCTGCTTATTATTTTGACTATTTTTACGCTATATATTATATCAAATTTTAACAACTATTAGTTGTTAAAATTAACACCTTTTGAGTGTTTTATCTAACAACTAACAGTTGTTAAACTAGAACATAAGAAAGGCATAAATATGGTAAAAAGACTTAAATCAATGAGAGAGAGCCTTGGCCTAAGCCAGGCCGGCTTAGCCGAAATTATTGGCATCACTCAGCAGGCTATAAATAAATATGAGAACTCTTCAACAGAGCCAGATATAGAGAATCTAACCAAGCTCGCAGAATTTTTTGATACTTCAATTGACTATTTAGTAGGGGCAACAGATGTAGCACCTGGAGAAGAAGATACAGGGGATTACCAGTTTAGCTCAAAAGAGCTTAAGGTAATGGAAAAGTACAGAACTCTTTCTGACGATAATCAAAAGTTGATTAACAAGACTCTTGATGCATTACAGAATAAGTGATTTCCCTGGGCATTATGTCTAGAACGGAAATCATATGAAAAACATAAAATACACTATTATTGTTACAACGATAACAGTTGAAGAAAAAGAATATAACAGCTACGGAATTGCCTGCAATGACAACGGCAAAATAATGAAGTTTGTTGAAGATGTTTCAATAGACGAGAAAGCCGTAGAAAAACTTGTGAAGCTTTTCAACAGGCTCAAGCTAGATCCAGTACAGCTAGAAGAAGCAATAGAAGATGCTCTTTCCTAGGCATTAGATTAAAGTTATAAAAACAATGAATGGCGCATAAACCTCAAATGACATAATGCCTATGCGCCACATAATTATATACTAGCGCATTTTTATTGATGTGGCGGATAGCAATATTTTCCACTGCGCCTTAAGCTGCATTCTTTTTTCTTCTGCAGTCATCTCTGGCAATGGCCATCTTATATAATCCTTAGACATATCACCTTGTTCTAAGCAAGGAAGCTCAAATATCTTATCCTCTTGCGCATAAGGGCAATCAACATATAAACCCTTTCTAATAAGACTTCTTCTTACCAAAGCTACCTTAGTCATCCCAAAAACAGTTGCAAATAGCGCCTTATTTTTTAGGCTCATAATTGGCATTCTTACACCAGCTGCATGACATATCATCGCCATACATTTTGCAGGATCGCAGCATCCCTCAGCATGAAAGTCGCAAACATCCCATGCAGGTTTTGAGCAATTGCCAAGGGCAATTTTTTTCATATTAAGAAAACCTCCTTTTACCCTTTTCCAGCACAGAATATAAAAAAAACGTCCCATCAAGAACATTAATTTACCCCAAACGCAACACATTTGTTATATTCAAGGCATGCCTAACGAAAACGAAAATCAAGAACTTGACCTGGACGCGATCATCAACAACATGAGTTCCATCAATAGCGAAGACTATTGGTTCA
>JAKSSJ010000041.1 GCA_024403215.1 Clostridia bacterium | reverse complement strand
AAGCAGAGAACGGGCGCAGCCCGGGCGAAGGCTGAGCCACCAACCAAGAAATGCGTCATTAAGGGGGGGGAGGCAAAATGATGCTTTGAAGGGGCACTCCACAGCAAAGCGTTGTTAAACACGGCGATGCGAGCGTTGCGAAGGAGCCATTCGACGAGAGCAGCGAGCAGAGCCGATTGTTTAACAGCGTGCGAGGACTACTGCACCGGAAAAGCTCATTTTGCTCCCGCCCATTGAGCGTGCTGGCGGTTACAGGATTGCAATAGCTGCATGCGTGCGGATTGCTAAGAGCGGGAAATGCAGATATAATTAAAGCATGAAGAATGGTGCTAGAAAACTAGGGATTTATGTGCATTCACCGTACTGCCTAAAGAAATGCAAGTACTGTGACTTTGTTTCCTATGCAGAAAACCCAAAGATGGAGTATTACGAAGAACTCTGCAAGGAAATTGAAAAAAGGGGAGCAGAGTGCAGTAAAGACTACGTAGTAGACAGCATATTCTTCGGCGGCGGCACCCCAAGTTTGGCAACAAAAGAAATGCTAAGCAAGGTGCTAGATGCAATAAAGAAAAACTTTGAAGTAGAAGAAGGTGCCGAGATGTCCATTGAGGCAAATCCCGAAACCTTGAGCAGGGAAAAGCTGGACGAGATATTGGCGCTGGGCTTTAACAGAATATCAGTTGGAGTGCAGTCTCTAGATGACGAGGTGCTAAAGACTATAGGAAGAGTACATAGCGCAGATAAGGCAAGAGAGGTTCTTAATCTTTTATCAAATTATGAAGCTGGCAGTAGCGGCAATGAGGTTGGCAGTAGCGGCAATGAGGTTGGCAGTAGCGGCAATGGAGTTGGACTCAACTTTAATGTGGATCTGATGCTAGGCCTTCCAGGACAAAGTGTAGAAAGCTTTACAGAAGGCCTAAAAGAAGTCTTGGGGTATAAGCCAAAGCATATATCCTTTTACAGCCTGCAGCTTGAAGAAGGAACAAAGCTTTATGAGGAATATAGAAACGGAAAAGTGGATCTTCCAAGCTGGGAAGACAATAGAAGGATGTATCATGGCTGCCTTGAAGAGCTAAAGCAACTCGGATACCACCATTATGAGGTATCAAATGCAGCGATGCCAGGTTATGAGTGCAGACACAATCTTAAATATTGGAACATGGAGCCGTACCTGGGATTTGGGCTGTCTGCCCACTCCTTCCTTGACAATAACAGAACATATTATTATGTCAACCAAGAAATAACCGGTGTCAAGTCCGAGGAGAAAGCTACCACCGGCGGGAACAGGGAGGCCAGCGGGAACAGAGAGGCCGGCGGGGCCGGGGCAATGCCAAGCCTGCAGCGCTTGGTAAGCCCCCAGTCCGAAGCAGACCTTAAAGGTGATTTCATCTTTACGCAGCTTAGGCTAATAGACGGCCTGGACCTAGATAAATATAAAGAAATGTTTGCAGCAGATTTTCTTGCAGAACACAAACAAGTTTTAGAGAATCTTTTTGCAGAGGATATGCTAAAATTAAAAGGTAATAAGTTAATGTTTACGGAAAAGGGCTTGGACAATACCAACCCGGTTATGGAGAAGTTGTTAAATGAGCACTAAGTATATTATGTCCTTAGACGAAGGCACAACAAGCTGCAGATGCATACTCTTTGATAAAGCAGGAAAGATGGTATCCGTGGCACAAAAGGAATTCACCCAAGTTTTCCCACAGCCAGGCTGGGTTGAACACGACGCAATGGAAATTTGGTCGACCCAAGTAGGCGTTGCCAGAGAAGCAATGCTAAGAGTAGGCGCAAGCTACGAAGACATTGTGGGCATCGGCATTACGAACCAAAGAGAAACCACAGTAGTATGGGATAAGGAAACAGGTATCCCAGTCTACAATGCAATAGTTTGGCAGTGCAGACGAACCGCAAAGCTTTGTGACGAGCTTGTTGCAAAAGGCTATCAAGACAAGATAAAGGAAAAGACAGGACTATTAATCGACGCATATTTTTCAGGCACAAAGCTTGCCTGGATTTTAGATAATGTAGAAGGCGCAAGAAAGAAAGCGGAAGAGGGCAAGCTCCTCTTTGGAACAATAGAAACATGGTTAATCTGGAAGCTTTCAAATGGAAAGATTCATGTAACAGATTATTCAAATGCTTCAAGAACAATGATGTTTAATATCAACACGCTAGAGTGGGATGACGAGATTTTAGGCATCTTAAATATTCCAAAGAACATGCTGCCACAGCCAATGCCAAGCTCCGCCGTTTACGGCGAGACAGATCCAACAATCTTTGGCGGACCAATAAAAATTTCTGGAGCCGCAGGAGATCAGCAGTGCGCATTATTTGGACAGGCCTGCTATCAGCCAGGCTTTGCAAAGAATACTTACGGCACAGGCGGCTTCCTTCTTATGAACACAGGCGATAAGCCAATCTATTCAAAAAACGGCCTCGTAACAACAATCGCATGGGGACTTAATGGCAAGGTTACTTATGCGCTTGAAGGATCCATCTTCATCGCAGGCGCTGCAATCCAGTGGCTGAGAGATGAAATGGAGCTTGTGAGAGAATCAAAAGATTCTGAAGTGCTCGCGCAAAAGGTTGATACAACAGATGGCGTCTATATGGTTCCAGCCTTTGTAGGCCTCGGCGCGCCGTACTGGAATCCTTACGCAAGGGGGATTATAACCGGCATCACAAGAGGCACAAATAGATATCACATCATTAGAGCGACCCTTGAATCCTTGGCTTACCAAACAGCAGACGTGCTGTCTGCAATGGAATCTGATAGCGGAATTAAGCTGCACTCACTAAAGGTTGATGGCGGTGCGAGCGCAAATAATTTCCTCATGCAGTTCCAGGCAAACATAATCGGAACGGAAGTTAAAAGGCCAACATGCATTGAGACAACAGCGCTTGGTGCTGCTTATCTTGCGGGACTTGCAACAGGATACTGGGACAGCCTTGAAGATATTCAGAATAACTGGAGCATTTCCGGAGCCTTTGTTCCAAGCATTGATGAAGAAGAGAGAAAGAAAAAGCTAGACGGCTGGCATCTTGCAGTAAAGCAGGCAATGCTAACAAGTCTTTAGTAACAAGTTAGTAACAAGCGAACTAGTTTTTTAGAAGAGGAATTAAAATGGATGTAAAAGAAATCTTATCAAAATGCGATCACACTCTGCTTGCTGTTGATTCAACATGGGAGCAGATTAAAGCAATATGCGATGACGGAATTAAATACAACACAGCATCTGTTTGCATTCCGCCAAAGTTTGTAAAGAAGGCAAAAGAATACGTAGGTGATAAGCTTGCAGTCTGCACAGTAATAGGCTTTCCAAATGGCTATAACACAACTGCAGTAAAGGTGTTTGAAACAATAGATGCAGTTTCAAATGGTGCTGACGAGATTGATATGGTTATCAATGTAGGCGCACTTAAAGCTGGTCTTTATGACGAGATGCTCGATGAGATTAAGCAAATCAAAGAAGCTTGCCTCGGCCATGTGCTGAAGGTAATAATCGAGACCTGCCTTCTGACTGAAGAAGAAAAAATTAAAGCTTGCAGCATCGTAACAGAGGCTGGAGCAGATTATATTAAGACCTCAACAGGCTTTAGCACAGGCGGCGCAACAAAGGAAGACGTTGCACTTCTTAGAAAATATGTTGGAGCTGATGTAAAGGTTAAGGCCGCTGGCGGAATAAAAGATCTTAAGGATGGAGAGGAGTTTATTAGGCTCGGCGCAGATAGGCTCGGAACCAGCAGAATTGTCAAGGCAGTAAAAGCCGGTGAAGGTAAATAATGGTAAAGTTTTGTTAAAATTTTAATTAATTTTTGCGGGTTCCTCGTTGAAAGAGGAACCTGTTTTTTGTATAATTAATGGGTAAAAGTTTGGTGGCAATACGGCCACAAATGAGGATAAAAGGAGAATAACATGAAAAAAGTATTAGCAATTGTTCTTGCACTCGCTATGGTTTTCTCTTTCGCAGCTTGCGGCAAGAAAGAAGACGCTAAACAGGGTGGCGAAGAAGCTAAAAAGTTCAAAGTTGGTATGGTTACTGACGTAGGCGGAGTTAACGATAAGTCCTTCAACCAGACATCATGGGAAGGCCTTCAGGCTCTTGCAAAGGAAAACGCTGACTTCGAAGTATCTTATCTTGAATCAAAGACAGATGCTGACTATCAGACAAACATCAACACATTCATTGATGAGGGAACAGACCTTATTATCTGCGTAGGTTACATGCTTGCAGACGCTACAAAGGATGCTGCAACAAAGAATCCTAACCAGAAGTTCGCTATCATCGATGACTCTTCAATCGATCTTCCAAACGTTGCTTGCCTTATGTTCGCTCAGCACGAAGCTTCCTACCTCGTAGGTTTAGTAGCTGGTAGCGTAACAAAGTCCAAGACAGTTGGTTATGTTCAGGGAATGGTTTCTGAACCTATGAACCAGTTTGGTGTTGGTTACATTGCAGGCGTTCTCGCTGCTTGCCCAGATGCAAAGGTTCTTCAGTACAATGCTAACAACTTTGGAGATATCCCTGGTGGTTCCGCTGCTGCTACAAACATGATGACAAACGGAGCAGACGTAATTTACCATGCTGCTGGTGGTACAGGAATTGGTGTTATTAACACATGCGCAGAAAGCAAGATTTGGGCTATCGGTGTAGATACAGACCAATCAACACTTTCCCCAGACTACGTAATCACATCCGCTATGAAGAGAGTTGACACAGCTTCCCAGGACATTTCCAAGGAAACAAAGGCTGGCAACTTCAAGGCTGGCGTTCACCTCTATGATCTTAAGAATGGTGGTGTAGATCTTGCTCCAACAAGAACACACATTCCAGCTGACGTTCTCACAAAGGTTGAACAGGCTAAGAAAGACATCATCGATGGAAAGATTAAGGTTCCATCAACAGCTGCAGAAGTTCCACAGTTTGAACTTAAGTAACTTGTAATAAAATAAGGAGCTGCTCACTACGAGTGGCTCCTTATATTTTTTTAGGTGACAACAAATGATAGATTTTTATAGAATTAAGAGTCCGCTTACTCAGATTACTGAGAAAAACATGGCTGACTACACGGCAGAATTATCAAAAGCTTTAGGCGAAGAGCTTAAAAATGTTGATATAGATACTTACGTTAAAGATGAGTTTGCTCTTCTTTATGTTGCATCAGGAGGAAGCGAAGGATTTTTCTTAGAAATCTTCGATCAGATTAAGGATCGCCCTTGTTATATTCTAACAAGTGGTGATAGCAATTCACTTGCAGCCTCCATGGAGATTTTAAGTTATCTTAATACTCACGGAGGAAGCGGAGAGATTATTCATGGCGACGTTAACAAGGTTGCAAAAAGAATACTCTCTTTAAGAAATACTACTTTGGCAAAGAAAAAGCTTGCAGGCAAAAAGTATGGATGCATTGGTAAGTCATCTAACTGGCTTATTGCGAGCAGCTTTGATCCAAAAGCAGTAGAAGAAAAAACAGGAATGAGCTTTGTTGATATTGATATTAACGAGCTTATTGAAGAGATTAACAAAAACCAATACGAAGAAAACGAATACACAGCTCTTATTAAAACCAAGAGCTTTGATGCAAAGGAAGTTGAAAAGGCACTCTATGTCTATGGTGCTTGCAAAAGACTTTGCAATAAATATGATCTTTCAGCAGTAAGCGTAAGATGCTTTGATCTTTTAGATACTGTATGCACTACAGGCTGCCTTGCTCTTGCAATCTTAAATGCTGAAGGAATTTACGCAGGCTGCGAGGGAGATATTCCGGCACTTCTTACAATGCTCATTGCAGGAACAGTAACTGGAGAAAGATGCTTCCTTTGCAACCCATCAAGATTTGATACTAAAGATATGACAGCAGTATTTGCACACTGCACACTGCCAATTGATATGGTAAATGACTTTGTGCTCAATACTCATTTTGAGAGCGGCATTGGAGTTGCAATTCAAGGCACATTTGAAAACCAGCCTTGCACTGTTATTAAGTGCTCTGGAAGCCTTGATAGATATCATGCTCAGGAAGGAGAAATCATTCCACATGAATTCTCCAATATGCTTTGCAGAACTCAGATTAAACTTAAGTTAGATGATTTTAGTTATTTCTTAACTAATCCAATAAACAACCATCACATTATTTGCTTCGGAAAACACGAAGCAGAAATTAAAGATTTCTTTGAATCACTTTAGGAGGAACAGCTTTGGCAAAAGAACACATTGATATGAATACGCCAGTCATTGAGATGCGTAACATCGTAAAAAAATTCGGTGATTTCACAGCCAATGATGGTATCAATCTGACTGTTCATAAGGGAGAAGTTCACGCCATCTTAGGAGAGAATGGTGCTGGAAAATCTACACTTATGAATCAGCTTTATGGTCTTTTAAGACCAACATCAGGTGATATTATTGTCAAGGGCGAAAAGGTAGATATGAAATCTCCTTTGGACGCTATTGCAGTTGGAATCGGTATGGTGCATCAGCACTTCATGCTCATTCAGCCTTTCACAGTAACTGAGAATATTATCCTTGGCACAGAGCCAACAAAAGGACTTACTGTTGATATGGCAAAGGCAAGAGAAAACGTAATTGAGATTTCTAAGCGTTACGGCCTTGATGTAGATCCTGATGCAAAGGTAGAAGATATTTCTGTAGGAATGCAGCAGAGAGTAGAAATTCTTAAGGCTTTATATAGAGGCGCTGAGATTCTTATTCTTGACGAGCCTACATCTTCTTTAACACCGCAAGAAATTGTCGATTTAATCGACATTATGCATAACCTTACAGCTGATGGTAAGAGCATTATTCTTATCACTCATAAGCTTAAGGAAATAAAAATTTCTGCTGACTACTGCACTATCATTAGACTTGGTAAGTACATCGATACAGTAGATGTATCAGAGTGCACAGAAAATGATCTTGCAGACATGATGGTAGGAAGAAAGGTAAGCTTTACTGTAGATAAGCCAGCTCAAGAGCCAGGAGATGTTGTACTTAATGTAAAAGATCTTCACGGCGTAGACTACAGAGGAGTAGAAATTCTTAAAGGTCTCAACCTTACTGTAAGAAAGGGTGAGATAGTTGGTATTGCGGGCATCGATGGTAACGGCCAGACAGAGCTCGTAGAAATTATTACAGGTCTTAAGAAGGGCATCTCCGGAGAGATTACAGTTAACGGAGTTGATATTTTTAATAAACCACCACACTTTGGTTTTGAGAATGGTGTATCAAGTATTCCAGCTGATAGACAAAAGCATGGACTTGTTTTGGACTTTGCAATTGAAGACAATATGATTCTTCAGAATTATGCAAAGAAGCCTTTCTCTAAGAATAAGCTTCTTCAAAGAAATATAATTTTTGATTACGCTTCTGAATCAATTAAAAAGTTTGATATCAGACCGGGCGGAAGCGAAAAGCGTCCAGCAGGAACTCTCTCTGGTGGTAACCAGCAGAAAGTAATTATTGCAAGAGAAGTACAAAATGATAAGGATCTTCTCATTGCGGTAAACCCAACAAGAGGACTTGACGTAGGCGCTATTGAATACGTTCACAAATACTTAGTTGAACAAAGAAATAAGGGTAAGGCGGTACTTCTTGTTTCATTTGAACTTGATGAAATTATGGGACTTTCCGATGTTATCGATGTAATCTTTGATGGACAGATTGCAAAGAGATTAACTGATGGACAGTGGACAGAATCAGAGCTTGGATTACTTATGGCAGGAGGTGGAGATCATGAATAACAAAAAAGGTTTTATTGATTTTATCTCCACTAACAAGGTAGTTCATATTGTGCTTTCTATTGTCCTTGGATTTTTAGTAGGTGCAATCTTTCTTGTAGTATTAAAGATTCCTGTAGGTGCTGCATATGGAAAACTGTTTGCACCATTTACAAATCTTAAAGGAATATCTTACATTATCGTTTATGGTATTCCATATATTATGACAGGACTTTCCGTAGCATTCTCGTTTAAGACTGGCGTATTTAACATTGGATGCGAAGGACAGTTTGTTGTAGGTTCTATGGCTGCATGCCTGCTTGGAATTTTATGTCCTAATCTTCCAAGCATAGTACTTATTCCTCTTTGCTTTATTGCAGCAATGCTTGCAGGAGCTATTTGGGGAATCATCGTTGGCTTCCTGAAAATTAAATGGGGAATCAACGAAGTACTTTCCATGATCATGTTTAACTGGATTGCTTTCTATCTTTCAAACTTTATTGCAGGCATTCCAGCTATTCATAGCGATGGCTCAGCAGAAGCAACAAAGAGCATTTCTGAAAATGCTCAGACACTGCTCTCTGATGAAACAATTGCAAACCTTGGTCTTTGCCCAACGGCAAACTGGGGAATTATTATTGCCATAATAATGACTATCGTTATTTGGTTCATTATTGAAAAGACCAGCCTTGGTTATGAACTTAAGGCTGTAGGATTTAATAAAGATGCTGCACTTTATGGTGGTATCAATGTTAACAAATCTATACTTCTTGCTCTTGCAATTTCTGGCGCTATGGCAGGACTTGGCGGAGCACTTCAGCTCATGGGTATGGGCAGAAGAATCAGCATATTCTCCTCGCAAGAGGGCTTTGGCTTTGCAGGAATTGTAACAGCACTTATTGGATGCTCAAATCCATTTGGCGTATTTGTTGCTGGACTGTTCTATGGTTCATTGATGTATGGCGGAAGCAAGCTCAACCTTGTTGGTGCACCAACTCAGCTTGTTAACGTTATTGTTGGAACGGTTGTATTCTTCATTGCAATTTCAGTAATCTTTACTAACCTTAAATACCTTAAGGGTTTGTTTAAGAAAAAAGAAGTTAAGAATGTAAACGGAGGTGAGAAGTAATGAGTAACTTTATTAGTGAACTTGGTGTAATCATCTACGCTACATTAATTTATACTCCTGCACTTTTGTATGCAGCTCTTGGCTCATGCTTTTCTGAAGTATCTGGTGTAATTAACATCGGTATTGAAGGTATGATGACAGTTGGTGCATTTACAGGTGCTGCTGTTGCTTACTTTACAAGTAGCCCAATGCTTGGCTTCTTGTGCGCTGGTATTGCGGGAATGATTTTTGGCGCACTCCACGCATCTGCAACAGTACTGCTTAATGCAGACCAGACAATTTCAGGTACTGCAATTAACATGATAGGACCAGGACTTGCAATCCTTGTTGCAAGAGCACTGTTTGATTCTACAGATACTATTCCACTTTCTCCAGAACAGAAGATGCCACTTTTGTTTAGAGGTATATTTGATACTTCTACAACCTTTGGCAAATTTATGGAGAACGTATTTGGAACCTATGTTTCAACATATCTTGTTTTCGTTTTGGTAGTTGTTGTTTGGTTCATCTTCTACAAGACTAAGTTTGGCTTAAGACTTAGATCCTGCGGTGAGCACCCAGAAGCTTGCGAAACACTTGGTATCAATCAGGGCTTCATTGCTATCGCTGCAGTAATCTTTGGTAAGTTTAGACCACAAGGCGCTTTAATTGGCTGCCTGCTCTTTGGTTTCTGCTCTGGACTTAAGGTTGTACTTGGTGGTTCGGGCGCTATCAACATGCAGATCATTTCTATGATTCCTTATGTTGTAACAGTAATCGTACTCATTCTGTTTGTTGGTAAGTCACACGTTCCAACAGCAAACGGCAAACCATTCATTAAATCAAGGTGAGGAATACTATATGCATGATATAGATGGACTTCAATTTCATTTAAGATGTAAAGAGGGAGATGTCGGCAGATACGTAATTCTTCCTGGCGATCCTGGCAGATGCGAAGCTATTGCAAAGCTGTTTGATGATTATCATCAGGTTTCGTATAACAGAGAATTTAATCTTCTTACAGGAACTCTTCTTGGCGAGAAGGTAAGCGTATGTTCAACTGGCGTTGGCGGTGCTTCTACTGCTTTAGCTGTTGAGGAGCTTTGCAATGTCGGTGCTGATACCTTTATTAGATGCGGAACCTGCGGCGGTATTGATCTTGATGTTAAGGCTGATGATGTTGTAATTGCAACTGGCGCTATAAGATATGAGCACACAAGTCTTGAGTATGCTCCAATTGAGTATCCTGCAGTTCCAGATTTTACTCTTACATCTTGCTTAAAAGACGCTGCTTACGAGCTCGGATACAATACTCATCTTGGTGTTGTTCAGTGCAAGGATTCTTTCTATGGTCAGCATAAGCCAGAGAATTCTCCTGTTTACTACGAGCTTTTAAATAAGTGGGAGAGCTGGAAGAGGCTCGGCGTTAAGGCTTCTGAGATGGAATCTGCTGCGCTGTTTGTAATTGCAGATGCAAAGAAGGCAAGGGCTGCTTCTTGCTTCCATGTTGTTTGGAATCAGGAAAGAGAAAAGGCAGGTCTTGATCAGGATACAGTCCTTGAGACTACAAAGGCTATTAAGCTTGCAGTTGAAGGTCTTAAGAAAATCATACTCTTTGATAGACAAAAGGCTATCTATGATGCTTTAAAATAATATTAATAAATATAATGGCAGCAAAACTATACTTTAAATATGGAGCAATGGGCTCGTCAAAAACGGCTCAGGCTCTGATTACAAAATTTAATTACGAAGAAAGAAATATGAAGGTTTTGTTTATCAAGCCTTCATCGGATACGAGGGATGGCATAGATATTGTAAAGTCTAGAATTGGTCTTGAGGCCAAGGCTAATGTTGTGGGTCCGGAAGTAAATCTCTACGATTATTTCAAGAATGGATACACAGACTGCAAGGCAGTTATAGTAGATGAGTGCCAGTTCCTAACACCAAAGCAGGTTGACGAGCTTGCTGCAGTAACCTTGGATTACGATACTGCTGTGCTGTGCTTTGGACTTAGAACCGATTTTCTTACACATTTTTTCCCGGGAAGTCAGAGGCTCATGGAGATTGCAGAGTCCATTACAGAAATTAAAATGGTCTGCGATTGCGGAGCAAAGGCAACTGTTAATGCTCGATTTGATGATAACGGAGATATAGTCTTTGAAGGCGAGCAGGTTGTTTTGGGCGGCAATGACCGCTACCGTGCAATGTGCAGAAAATGCTGGATGAAGGCAAAAAGAGAACATGAAAAATCCCGCTAGCGCGGGATTTTTTATTGCCCGCGCCCGGCCGCCCAAGCGTGTCACGCTGCGCGCTACCGCTTGCCGCAACAGGCTCCACTTCCCACCGCCAGCGCAGGTAAATAGATAGCTTTCTTCACTATTGGGCTGAATTGCAATTCTGGAAACGTCAGCACGCTCAATGGGCGGGAGCAAAATGAGCTTTTCCGGGGCAG
>JAKSSJ010000040.1 GCA_024403215.1 Clostridia bacterium | reverse complement strand
CTGGCGGCATCTCATCTATTATTGAGATGTCGAGGTCTGCATACAAAACAACAGCCAAGGTTCTTGGAATTGGTGTTGCCGTCATTACGATTACATCCGGGTTGTTTCCTTTTTCGGAAAGCATTCTTCTTTGCGAGACACCAAATCTATGTTGCTCGTCAGTAATAACAAGCCCAAGATTTTTGTACGTAACGCTAGAAGAAATAAGAGCGTGAGTTCCAATTACAACATTAGTCTCACCAGATTCAAGCCTTTGCAAGGCTTCTCTTCTTTCCTTTGCGCCCAAAGATCCATCAATGTAATCAATATTAATATTAAGCTTTTCAAAATCTTTTTTGAGAGTTTCAAAATGCTGAGATGCGAGAATTTCTGTTGGAGCCATAAAAGCAGCCTGAGCACCATTTGAAACTGCCTGCACTATTGCTGCTTCTGCGATTATTGTCTTACCACTACCAACATCACCTTGAATAAGCCTATTCATAGGCTTATTAGACTTCATATCAAGAAGAACATCATCTAATACTTTATTTTGAGCATTAGTTAGCTTATACGGAAGTTTATTTACGAAATCTTTTGCAAAGCTTCCTGTAAAGCTAAAGCCCTTCTTATCATCATTTGCCATTGACTTAGAAATAGCGAGTGCAGTCTTAAGATCAAAGAGCTCCTCAAATACTAATCTGTATCTGGCCTGTTTATACTTCTCATCATCTTCAGGATAATGAATGTTTGAAAGCGCATATGAATTAGAACAAAGATTTGCTTCTTTAACTACTTCCTCTGGAAGAGTTTCTTCTAGCTCATCAATATGATTAAAGCATTCTTTAGAAAGTCTCCTTACATCCTTTTGCGTAAGACCCTTTGTAAGCGGATAAACAGGAAGAATAGATCCTTCTTCTCCTTCATACTTTGAGTATGTTGGATGGAACATAGTAACTCTTCCATTCTCTACCTTACATTTTCCAAAGAAATTATAAACGGTTCCAATTTCAAATTTCATAAATCCAGCCATAAAGAATAGCACTTCCATACGGCCAGTTCTATCCTCAGCAAGGACATGCAAAGTTCTTTTTCTTCCGTAGCCTTTTCCTGGTCTGCTCATGACTACAGCAGCCCTTACAAGGCATTTTTCATCATCCTGCACATCAAAGATTTCTTTAACATTTCTTAGATCTTCATATGAACGTGGATATAAATCTAAACAATCGCCAAGGCAATTTATGCCAAGGCGATTAAAGCTTTCCTTCTTCTTAGGACCCACACCTTTGATATCAGTAATAGGACTTGAAAGATTAATAATTTTCTCTTCCGAATTCTCTTTCACGATAGCTGTACCTAAAATTTCTTTCAGCAGTAGCTCCCTTTGAAGTAAACATTGTGTCAATGCTTACTATTATGTCATAGACCTGACATTCAAGTGAATTGACAATTTCATCAGATAGATAATCTAATATATGATTTACAACTTCTGTAGTACTCTCACCAAAGGCAAGCGAAATATGGATTTCAACTAATATGCCTTTTTCCAAGACCTCAAAGCGTTTTGAGACAAGCTTAAGCTTGCCTGACTTTGACCATGGCATTACAGAAACATTGATAAGTTGATTTAGTATTGACTTGTTAAACGAAATTATACCTATATCGTTTTGCTCAGTGTAAATCATAAATCTATTTTATCACATCTACTATGACTTTACTAATTCTTCTGTCTTCAATTTTTGCAATTGTAACATTAAGTCCAAGCTCTTCATCAACAAAATTATCGTAGTCTTTTGGATATTCCTCAAAGTGCTCAAGTACCCAGCCACCAACTGTATCAGACTCAGCATCAATTTCTTCTTCATTAATGCCAAGAAGCTCAATGAAATCGTTGATTCCCATATCCCCATCAAGCTCAAACCTGGTTTCAGAAAGCTCTTTTACCTCTTCCTCTTCAATATCATCAGATTCATCCCAGATTTCTCCTACAATTTCCTCCATGATATCTTCCATGGTTATGATGCCATGCATGCCGCCATACTCATTGCACACAATTGCCATGTGCTGCTTGGCTGCTCTAAGCTGATCTAATACTGATGTTAGCTTGGTGGTTTTGTAAACATAAACAGGCTTTAGCATAAGCTCTCTAATATTTACGTGGCCGTTTTCTGTCATACTCTTTAGATAGTGGTTCATGGTAATAACGCCAATTACATTATCTATGCTTTCTTCATAAACAGGAATTCTTGAATATGGGGCCTCTTTAATGATACTAAGAATTTCTTCTTCAGTATCATTGATATCTATTGCAATTACATCCACTCTTGAAGTCATTGCTTCATATGCCGCAATATCAAGAAAATCTATTGCAGCCTGTACAAGCTCTGACTGATCCTCTTCTAAAACAGCCTCGTCTTCAGCAGTTTCAATAATTGTTGAAAGCTCATCTATCTTTTCATCAATTACCTCTTCATCATCTGCGTTTTGTTCTTCACCTTTCATATTCTTTGTAAGAAGGTTAACAAGCCAAACAACAACTATGATAAGTGGCTTTAGGATTATAGTAAGGAAATTGATAAAAAATCCAAACCCTAATGCAAACCTTGTTGCGTTCTTTTTAGCAGCTATTTTTGGAATTGTTTCACCAAAGATGATTACAAGGCAAGTAATTACTACAGTTGAAACCCAAGTGAAAGCATCTGTGTGCATCAGCATAATAACAAGCACAGATCCAATTGAGGATGCCGCAATATTTACAAGGTTATTACCAATAAGTATTGCAGAAAGCACTTCGTCAAATCTTTGTGTTAGCTTATACGCAATCTTTGCCTTCTTATTTCCTTCCTCCGTCATATTTTCAAGTCTTAATTGATTGCATGACGAGAAGCTCATCTCACTTGCTGAGAAGAATGCGGAAAGAATTATACAAATTATTATTCCGATTATAAGGAGGGCAATAATCATTTAGTGCCTCCTTCTATATCGTCTTCATCCCAGATATCGCCAACAAGCTCTTCAAGGATGTCCTCAACAGAAACGACGCCAACTGTTTTTCCTTGCATGTCAAAAACTACGGCAATGGTGTCTTTGTTTTTTGACATGGTAGGAAGGAGTTCATCAATCGGCATGCTTCTTGGAACAGTTAGAGCCTTTCTCACAAGTTTTTTAATATCGAGGTTTGGATTATCAAGATAATGCTTGAGGAAATCTCTAATCTGAACTATACCGATTATGTTATCTAAATCACCCTCGTAGACAGGAAGTCTTGAGTGATTTTGATTTCTAATTTGATCTACTATATCTTTAATATCATCTGCTGCATTGATAGCAACTATTCTTCCTTTTGGAGTCATAATGCCGCCAACTGTCTTGTCATCAAATTCTATTGCAGATGATATAAGCTCTCCCTCATCTTCATCTAAGGTTCCTTCTTCAGTCATATCTTCGATGATATCGTAAAGTTCATCTTCAGTTACTGAAACCTCTGGATCTCCTTTTGTAAGATTTGCAAATTTCTGACCTATATTAGTCAAAAGACTAGATAAAGGAGAAAACAGCTTCATAAAAAAGACAAGAGTAGCTGCATTTGAAAGCGTGAATTTTTCTGAATACTTTTTAGCAATGCTTTTTGGAAGCATTTCACCAAAAAAGAAAACCGCAATCGTCGTAATTATTGTACTTAAAGTGACTGCACCAAGCCCAAAGGCATTGGATACAGCAACAGTAACGACAGTTGCAGCTGTTATATGTACAATGTTAGTGCAAATAAGCAAAGTTGATATAGCCTTATCAAAATTATCTAAGGCATACAATGCTTTTTCTGCGCGTACATCGCCTCGCTCTTCTGCGAGTTTTATTCTATTCTTATTAACACTTGAAAGTGCAGTTTCGCATACAGCAAAATATGCTGCACAAAATAACAATACAATTGCGATTATCCAAGGTAATCGACTATACGGGTCCATATAGGACTTTTCACCTCACTTATAGATTAAAGAAAAGCTGCAGCGTTTTGCTGCAGCCAATTGAAATGCTAATTAAAGAGCTCTTGTAACTTTTCCTGCTTTGATGCACTTTGTGCATACATTCTGTCTTGTTACAGTGCCGTTTTCTTCAACTTTTACAGACTGGATATTTGCATTCCATTTTCTTCTTGTATGACGGTTTGAGTGGGATACGTTGTTTCCAGAAACCTGACCCTTACCGCAAATAGCACACTTTTTAGACATTTTAGGACCTCCTACAAAAGCCTTATAGGCTTAATATTTCAATAGTTTAACGCGTTTTTACGCTTTTCTTACATTTAGACCAGAAAAGTATAGCATATGAACCACTTCAATGCAAGCACTTTTTATAAAAATTCTGCCATATTCTGGTATTTTTCATTATTTACGCTCAAGAAGTGCAATTGCTTCTGTGTGCTTAGTATATGGGAAGTTATCATAAGCTGTAATTTGCTTAGTTTCATAGCGTGCCATCTTGGCGGCCCTTAGAGTTTCAACGAATGTCTTAGGGTTGCAGGAAATATAAATAATCTGTTTTACCCCGTAGCCTAGGATTTGCATCAAAGCTTTTGGGAATATTCCACTTCTTGGAGGGTCTACAACTATAACGTCTGGCTTCTCTTCTATGCCAGCTAAAGCATTTTGAACGTCATCTGCAATAAACTCGCAGTTTGAAAGACCATTAATTCTGGCGCTTTCTCTTGCAGTTTCTATTGCCTCCTCAACTATTTCTACTCCTATAGCCTTTTTAGCCTTTAAAGCCATGGCCTGAGTAATAGTTCCGGTTCCGCAGTAAAGATCATAAACAACCTTTCCGTTCAAGTCATCAATAAGACTAATTGCATCCTTATAGAGCCTTTCAGCGGCAGCCACATTGGTTTGGAAGAAGGAAAAGGCTCCAACCTTAAACCTTAACCCCATAATCTCTTCTTCGTAATAATTTCTACCATATAATATTCTGAGCTCTTCGCACTGAATAACATCAGAAATATTATTGTTTATAGTATGAAGAACGCCGGCAATTTTAGCATCAAGCTCTAAGCCTAAGATCATTTTTAAAAATGCGTCTTCATCAAACTCTGATTCAGTAGTTGTTACTATATTTATTAATAGCTCGTTAGTTCTAAAGCCCTTTCTGATTACAAGAGATCTCATTAAGCCATAATGAAATTTCTTATGAAAGAACGTGTAACCCTTTTCTTTTACAAACTCAAGCGTTGCACTTAATATCTTATTAAAGTCATCTGGTACAAGCTGACACTGATCTGCAGTTAGAATTGAAATAAAAGATTTCTTTTTATGAAGACCAAGCTCAATTGGGCCTTCCTTTTGTGCATTACCAAAAGTATATTCCATCTTATCTCTGTATGAAAATACTTCTGGACATGCTTTTATTCCAAGGAAAATATTTGGGTCAAGCCCTGCAGCGCGAATAGCGCCTCTAACTTCACCCTCTTTATTTTTTAGCTGATCTTCGTAGGCCACGCCTTGATAAGAACAGCCACCGCATTCTTCATGTATAGGACAAATTTTGTATTCCATTAAACTTAATTCTAGAATTCTCCGTATTTCTCAAAGAACTCTTTCTTAAACTCTGTATATCTATCTTCTTCTATTGCTTCTCTAATCTGCTCGCAGGTTCTAACCAGGAAATGCAGATTGTGTTCAGACAATAGCATTGAAGATAAAATCTCATCTGATCTAAATAGATGTCTTAAATAACTTCTTGAATATGTTCTGCAGCAGTAGCAATCGCACTCAGGATCAAGAGGACCAAAGTCTTCTTCATACTTTGCGTTTTTAATATTTACTCTGCCGTGGCTAGTCATTGCCATTCCATTTCTTGCAACCCTTGTTGGAAGAACGCAGTCAAACATATCAATGCCTCGTTCTACTCCCTCAAAAATGCAATCAGGAGATCCAACTCCCATAAGGTATCTTGGCTTGTCCTTTGGAAGATAGTCAACGCAGTCATCTAGTATCTCATACATTTTCTCTTTTGGCTCGCCAACAGAAAGACCGCCAATAGAGTAGCCTGGAAGATCAAGGTCTACAATCTGCTCTGCAGACTGCTTTCTTAAATCTTTATACATACCGCCTTGCATAATTCCAAATAGACTTTGCTTCTCGATATTCTTATGATGATCCTTGCAGCGTTTAAGCCATCTTGTAGTTCTTTCAAGAGACTTTTGTGTGTATTCTCTATCAGATGGATAAGGGCAGCATTCATCAAAGGCCATCATAATATCAGAGCCTAATGCATTTTGAACATCTATGCTAATTTCAGGCGTAAACATGTGCTTAGAACCATCGATATATGATCTAAAGCTTACGCCCTCTTCTGTTATCTTTCTTAAATCACCAAGCGAAAATACCTGAAAGCCACCGCTATCTGTGAGTATTGCGCCATTCCAGTTCATAAACTTATGAAGTCCGCCAGCTTTCTCAATAAGCTTATGGCCAGGTCTTAAATATAGATGATATGTGTTAGACAAAATAATATGCGCACCTTCATGACCAAGAGCGGCAACATCCTCAGGCTTTACTGCCTTTACTGTTGCCTGGGTTCCTACTGGCATGAAAACAGGAGTTTGCACATCACCATGCGGGGTGTGCAGCACTCCTCTGCGAGCCTTTGTTTTGCTATCAGTTTTTAATAATTCAAATGTAACTGCGTTTTTCATAATACTGCTTTGCTACTTTATATTATTAAGCATGCATCTCCATAGGAGAAGAACTTATACCTTTCATTTACTGCTTCCTTGTAAGCAGCAAGTACTTTTTCTCTATCATATAATGCTGACACAAGCATTATAAGCGTAGACTTTGGAAGATGGAAATTTGTAATAAGGCAATCTACCATCTTGTATTTGTATCCAGGATAAATAAATATGCCAGTGCTACCAGATCCAGCATGAAGAGTACCGTTTTCATCTGTTGCACTCTCTAAGGTTCTTGTAGCTGTTGTTCCAACGCAAATAATTCTGCCGCCAGCTTTTCTTGTGCTGTTGATAATATCAGCAGCCTCCTTGGAAACTGTATACTCTTCAAAGTGCATCTTATGATCTTCAACCTTGTCAACCTTTACCGGTCTAAAGGTGCCAATGCCAACATGAAGAGTAACAAAAGCAAGCTTTACACCTTTAGCTTTTGCTTTTTCTAAAAGCTCTGGAGTCCAATGAAGTCCAGCAGTTGGACATGCAGCAGAACCTTCATTTACTGCATAAACATTTTGGTATCTATCTTTATCCTCATCTGTTGCTGCTCTTTCGATATACGGAGGAAGAGGCATAGAACCTATCTCTTCAAGCACCTCCATAAATATTCCATCATACTTAAAGCTTATAATTCTTGTGCCCTCATCACCAAAGTCTTCTATGGTTGCAACCAGCTTGCCATCACCAAAGACAACCTCGTCACCAGGCTTAAGCCTTCTTCCAGGTCTTACAAGGGTTTCCCATCTATCACCATCAACTCTTTTTGATAATAGAAACTCTATATTAGCTCCAGTATCTTTTTTGACACCAAAAATTCTTGCTGGAAGAACCTTGGAGTCATTAAGCACAAGGCAATCTCCTTCATTTAGATAATCTAAAACATCATAGAAATGCTTGTGCTCAATTTTATCTGTATCTCTATGCATTACAAGAAGACGGCACTCGTCTCTTTTATCTGAAGGTTTTTGAGCTATCAGTTCTTCGGGTAGCTCGTAATCAAAATCATTAACGTCCATTTTATAACACTAAATATAACTGTAATTAATCGCGATTTGGCATAGGAAGTCCAAGCACAGTATATGCTTCATCAGAAGCAACTCTTCCCTTTGGAGTTCTTAATAAGAGCCCAAGCTGGAGAAGATAAGGCTCATACTGATCCTCAATAGTAACTCTTTCTTCACCAAGTGATGCTGCAATGGTATCAATACCAACAGGGCCACCATTAAATTTATTAATAATGAGCTCTAATATTTTTCTGTCAAGGTCTTCAAGTCCAAACTTATCAATTCCAAGAGAATCAAAAGTATCATTTACAATAGCGCTGTCAATTACGCCATTGCCTTTAACCTGGCTAAAGTCTCTTACTCTTTTTAAAAGTCTATTAGCAACTCTTGGTGTTCCCCTGCTTCTGCTAGCAAGAAGCTTTGTTGATTCATCGTCAATAGATACATTTAATATACTTGCCGTTCTTTTTAATATCTTTGCGAGCTCTTCGTTTGTGTATAAATCAAATTTTGCAAGAACTCCAAATCTATCTCTAAGTGGTGCGGAAAGGCTTCCTGCTCTTGTTGTTGCTCCGATTAAAGTAAAATGCGGAAGACCTAGTCTTAGAGAATTTGCCATAGGACCTTTTCCTGTAACAATATCAATTGCATAGTCTTCCATTGCAGAATAAAGTATTTCCTCTACACTTCTATTTAAGCGATGGATTTCATCTATAAAGAGCACATCGCCCTCATTGAGATTAGAAAGTATTGCAGCAAGATCTCCTGCTCTAGAAATTGCAGGGCCAGAAGTAATCCTAAGGTCTACTCCCATTTCATTTGCAATAATGCCAGCAAGTGTAGTTTTGCCAAGTCCTGGAGGGCCATAGAACAAAACATGGTCTAGAGATTCTCCTCTTTGCTTTGCAGCTTCTATATACACTTTTAAATTGTCTGTTACAGCAGTCTGACCAACATAATCTTCAAAATGCTTTGGTCTTATGGATCTTTCCATAAGTTCTTCATCTTGCATCAGCTTTCCGCCAACTACTCTGTCATCAAATTCCATATTAAAACCTTCTATTATATTTATCTTCTAGATCTTAATGCTCGTTTAATATATTCTTCTGCGCTCAAATCTTTTTCTGTAATTCCTATTAGAGCACTCATAGCTTCTGTCTTTGAATATCCAAGGCTCATAAGGGCGGCAAGGGCATCTTCCTTTGGACTTCCCTTTTCAATATTAACTTCAGATATGCCGCCAGCAATATCTTCTGCTGGACCAACCTTATCTTTAAGCTCTAAGCAAACTCTTTGAGCAGTTTTCTTTCCAACTCCATTTGCCTTTGTTATTAAAGCAGCATCTTCAAATGCAATTGCTTTTTTAAGTTCTGAAAGGCTAAGTGCGGAAAGTATTGCAAGAGCAGCCTTTGCACCAATGCCGTTAACAGTAAGAAGCAAATTAAACATTGCAAGACTTTGAGTATCAGTAAAGCCATAAAGACTTATATCATCCTCTCTTACAAGCATAGCTGTGTAAAGAGTGATAATCTCGCCATCCTTTGTTAGATATGCGCTGCTGTTATCTGGAACATGCACACAGTAACCGATATTATTATTTTCAATTACTACACTGCCTGGCAGTGTCTGCGTTACTACGCCTTTAATATATGCTATCAAGGCTGCCTCCTATTTTAATAAACTAAGCTTTTTATTTAGCTCGCCAACATAGCTGTGGCAAATTGCTGCGGCTATGGCATCGGCTGTATCATCTGGCTTTGGGACTTCAGAAAGTCCTAGAATTCTTTTAACCATTTCCTGAACCTGCTTTTTCTCTGCACGTCCATTACCAGTAATAGATGTTTTGATTTGAAGTGGTGTGTACTCATAAATTGGAAGACTGCTGTTGCTGCAAGCAAGGATTGCAACGCCTCTTGCTTGTCCAACAAAAATTACAGTCTTTTGGTTTGTATGAAAATACAATTCCTCTATGCTAACTTCATCAGGCTGATATTCTGCAATAATCTCCATTAGAGAACTATACAAAACCTTAAGCCTATCTGGCATTGGCATATCTTTTTCTGTAGTTACAGCACCATATGCAACAGTACTAACACTGTTTCCTTTTTTCTCAATTACACCCCAGCCCATGATTGCATAGCCTGGGTCTATACCAAGAATTCTCATCCTACTATTTATCTACTAACTCTAAAGATATTCTTCCAATAGTTGCACTTCTAAATTCATCAAGAACTGTTTTTGCGGTTCTATCATAATCTATTCTTTTGCCAGACATTATAAAGCCGCGCTTACCAGCGATTGCTTCCATTGTAAGAAGCGGGGTTTCTTCTATCTGTTCTAATTTATATCTTGCCATAAGAAGATCTGGATGAACCTCTGATAATCTTTGGATGAGTTCAAGTCCAAGACTTGCTATATCCATGATTTCATCTTTAATACTTCCGCAGAATGCAAGATCAAGTCCAACCTTTGGATCTTCAAATTTAGGCCACAGTATTCCAGGAGTATCTAAAAGCATTATGTCAGAACCTAGGGTAAGCCACTGCTTACCTCTTGTTACGCCAGGTTTATCTCCTGTCTTTGCAGCTTTCTTTCCTGTAAGGCGATTTATTAAAGATGACTTTCCAACATTAGGAATGCCAACTATCATAAGCCTTAAAGGACGTTTGCGTTCTCTATCCTTATTTCTATCATCTCTGATTTTCTCAAGAAGAGAATTTAGAGATTTAACGCCGTCTCCTTTATTGCAATTTAATGTAAGCACATGATAGCCCAAAGAAGCAAAATATTCTGCCCAGTCCTTTGTTGCTTTTTCATCTGCAAGATCAGCTTTATTAAGGATAATAATCTTTTCTTTATCCTTAATTAAATCTCCTATTATTGGGTTTTGACTTGATAATGGAATCCTAGCATCTAATACTTCAACTACAAGATCTACTAATTTCAGATTTTCTGAAATCAGCTCTCTTGTCTTTTTCATATGTCCAGGATACCAGTTAATGTTTTCTATCATATTTAGATACCAAGCAGCTCTCGCGCCTGCGAGCGCGCACTGTCCGTGATTGTTGTTCCAGATAATAGACGCGCTATCTCTTCTATGCGTTCATTAGTACCAAGTGGCACAACTGTTGTTTCTGTGCTTATCTCATCACTGCTCTTTTGAATTCTGTAGTGATTGTCTCCCTTGCATGCAATCTGTGGAAGATGCGTAATGCACACAATTTGATGATTCTTTGAAATTGATCTTAGCTTATCTCCAACAACTCCTGCAGTTGCTCCAGAAATACCTGCATCAATCTCATCAAAAATCATAGTTTCTATGCCATCTAAATCTCCAACTATTCTCTTTAATGCAAGCATGATTCTAGAAAGCTCGCCGCCAGATGCAACTTTAGCAAGTGGCCTTAGCTCTTCACCCTTGTTTGCTGAGATTAAAAACTCGATAATATCGGTTCCGTTTTCTGTTGGACGGCTTTCTGTAAACTTAACATCAAAAATTGCATTCTTAAAATTAAGTTCCTCAAGCTCTTTATTAATATTTATTGAAAGCTCCCCGGCTGCAGCTTACCTTTTTTCTGAACGTGCCAAAGCCCCTTT
>JAKSSJ010000004.1 GCA_024403215.1 Clostridia bacterium | reverse complement strand
TACCACTTTCTGTAGAAGCTCAGGCAGAAGCAAGATTCCTCATGCTCTCTGTTAACAATATTTTGGCACCAAAGGATGGCTCGCCAATTACAACACCAACACAGGACATGATCCTTGGTTCATACTTCCTTACAAACCCAGGCTCTGAAAACAGAGACACAAAGTTTGAAAAGGGTGATGGCAAGGTATTCTGTGACGATGCTGAAATGATGATGGCATTCCAGGCAGGAGTTGTCGGCATTCATGCAAGAGTTAAGGTTTTAAGAAAGCTCAACAAAGAAGATAAGGGACAGCTTGTTGAATCAACTGTTGGTAGATTTATCTTTAACGAGCAGATTCCACAAGACCTTGGCTATGTTGATAGAGAAAAGGATCCTTACGGACTTGAGGTTGACTTCCTTGTAAAGAAGAAAGACCTTACAAATATCATTGCAAGATGCTTTGCAAGACATGGCAATGTTAGAACAGTAGAAATGATGGACTACATTAAGTCCAACGGTTACAAGTACTCAACACTTGCAGCTGTAACAATTTCCATTGAAGACATGCTTATGCCAGAAAGCAAGCAAGACATTATTGACAAGGCTCAGACTATTGTTGATAGATATCAAGAAGCTTATAGAAGAGGTCTTATGTCTGACAATGAAAGACATGAAAAGATTCTTCAGGTTTGGTATCAGGCAACAGATGATGTTGCAGATGCACTTATGGCAGCCCTCCCACATGATAACAACTTGTTCATCATGGCAGACTCAGGTGCCAGAGGTTCTAAGAACCAGATTAAGCAGATTGGTGGTATGCGTGGTCTTATGGCTAACGCTACTGGTAAAACAATTGAGGTTCCTATTACAGCAAACTTCAGAGAAGGTCTTTCCATCATGGAATACTTCCTTTCCTCTAACGGTGCTAGAAAGGGACTTACAGATACAGCTTTAAGAACAGCAGACTCTGGTTACCTTACAAGAAGACTTGTGGATGTATCTCATAACTGCATTGTTAGAGAATACGACTGCGGTACAGATGAAGGTATCGAAGTAAGAGCATTTACAGAAGGTAAAGAAGTTATTGAACCTCTCTATCAAAGAATTGTTGGAAGAACAGCGCTTGATGATATTATAGATCCAAAGACTGGCGAGATAATCGCAGCTTCTGGAGAAGAAATCACAGATGCTCAGGCAAAGGCTGTTGAAGCTGCAGGAATCACTGCTGTTAATATCAGGTCAGTTATGACTTGCAAGTGCGAGCACGGTGTTTGCTGCAAGTGCTACGGCAGAAACCTTGCAACTGGAGAACCAGTTAATATGGGTGAAGCAGTTGGTATCATTGCCGCACAGTCAATTGGTGAACCAGGTACTCAGCTTACAATGAGAACCTTCCACTCCGGCGGTGTTGCTGGTGGTAGCTCCGGTGATATTACTCAGGGTCTTCCAAGAGTAGAAGAATTGTTCGAAGCAAGAAAGCCAAAAGGACTTGCTGAAATCTGTGAAGCAGATGGAACAGTTATATCTATTGAAACAAAACCAAATAACAAGACAGAAGTTATCGTTCGTGGCGAAGAAGAATACAAGTATGAAATCCCTTATGGTGCAAGACTTAAGGTTTCAGAAGGAACTGAAGTTCATGCAGGCGAAGGTATTACACAAGGACCTCTTGATCCACACGATATCTTAAGAATAAACGGCGTTGAAGGTGTATATCAGTACTTACTTAAGGAAGTACAAAGAGTATATAGACTCCAAGGTGTAGACATTAATGATAAGCACATTGAAGTAATTGTATCTCAGATGCTTTCCAAGTATAGAATTGAAGATGCTGGAGACACAACACTGCTTCCAGGCGGAATGTATTCTCGCTTCGAAGTAGAGGCTGCAAACAATGCACTTGAAGAAGGCCAGGAAAAGGCTCAGACAGAGAGAACACTTCTTGGTATTACAAAGGCATCCCTTGCAACTAATTCCTTCCTTTCTGCTGCTTCCTTCCAGGAGACAACAAGAGTACTTACAGATGCTGCAATTAAGGGCAAGAAGGATAGACTCCTTGGTCTTAAGGAAAACGTTATCATCGGTAAGCTTATTCCAGCAGGAACTGGTATGAAGCTCTACAAGAACGTTGAAGTTGATTACGGTATCAACACAGAGTTCATGGAGAACTATAACCAGTATGAAGAAGACGAGGACGAAGAGCCAGAATCAGAAGAGTTTGAAGAATTTGAAGAAAGCATTCTTGACGAAGAAGACGGACTTGAAAATCTTCAGGCAGAGGCATTCGTTCAAGAACAGGCTGGAATAGAAGAAGACTAAGTTTTTTATATAGGCCCTAGGTCAATGGCCTATAAGGAGGATAAAAAATGAAAAAAGTATTAGCAATCGTTCTTGCACTTGCAATGGTATTTAGCTTTGCAGCATGCGGCAAGAAGGAAGAACCAAAGGTTGAGGCTGATAAGGATTATGTAATCCGTATCTATTCAAACTCTAACTCAACTGAAAGACAGCAATGGCTTGTTGCTGAAGCAGAAAAGGCTGGATTCAAGATTTCTCTTGATGATAACTCTGTAATCAACGGAGATACAGCTGCTGTTCAGGCTGCAAACGAAAAGAAGGATGGAGACATCATCTTCGGTCTTAATGAAACACGTTGGGCACAACTCATCAACGGAACATATGAAAACATTAAGATTAAGGATTGGACACCTTCCTGGGCTAGCAAGGTTGGAGATTTTAAGTATGATGGAAAGGCTTATGGTCTTGTAATTCAGAACGTACTTATGCTCTACAGAACTGATGAACTCGGAACAAACGGTAAGGAACTTAAGTTCAACCACTGGACAGACCTTATTGATGCTGGTTACAAGTTCTACAGACAGGGTAAGGTTGGCGGAACAACAAACGCTAACATTAACAATGCAATGCTTTACCCATACACAGACCCAAGTTCCCCAGCAGGCGGAATCAGTGTAGAAGGTTGGCAGAAGCTTTGGAAGTACTGCGCAGACGGTAACTTCACAGGCGATTCTTACGGATTCGATCCTCTTAACAGAGGTGAAGTTCAGGTATCCACATTCTACTCCAGCTCACTTTACGGAAAGATCGATGCTGCAGCAGAAGGATCAAAGACACCTATTACAAACGACAACTGGAAGCTCGTAGACATTGCTGATGGTACATACTACATTGCAGAGTACATCGGAGTTGTTGATAAGGCAGACAGAACAGAAGCTCAGACAATGCAGGTTGAAGCATTTGCTGATTGGTTCGGCGGTGCAGAAGTTCAGGCTAAATGGGCTGAAGAATTCGACTCTTATCCATGCAACACAGAAGCTTCCGCAAAGGTTTATGCAGAAACACCTGTTATCTACACAATTAAGAACTTTGCTCTTAACAATGTAAAGGGAACAGATATGAACTATGCATCATATGTTGGCGCACATTCTGCTGAATGGACTAACATCATGACAAACCTTGGTTTCTACTGGGCAGATATGTCAAAGCCAAATCCAGAACCAGATTGGGCTAATGTTGACTGGGCAACAATTTGCCAGGCTAAGAAGTAGTAAGGTTATTTATGGCGAGCCATATTTATTTGGCTCGCCATTATTTTTAAGGTTTAATAGATAAGGTAAGTAATTATGATTACATTAGACAATATTGAGGTAAGATTTGGAGATTTCACAGCACTGCACGACATTAATTTGCATGTCAAGGAAGGGGAGTTTTATACTTTCCTGGGTCCATCTGGCTGCGGAAAGACAACAACTTTAAGGACTATTACTGGTTTTATTGAACCTACAAAGGGTAGCGTTCTTATGAAGGATAAGGACATTACTAATGTTCCTATTGAGAAAAGAAATATAGGCATTGTATTCCAAAGCTATGCGCTTTTCCCTACGATGACCGTATATGATAATATTGCCTTTGGTCTTAAAATTAAGAAACTTAAAAAAGAAGAAATCGACAAGAAGGTTAGAGAAATTGCAAGAAAGGTAGATCTTTCTGACGAACAGCTTGAAAAGGCTGTAAGCCAGCTTTCTGGTGGACAGCAGCAAAGAGTTGCTATTGCAAGAGCACTTGTTACTAACCCAAGTGTTATCTGCCTTGATGAGCCACTTTCAAACCTTGATGCCAAGCTTAGAGTTCAGCTGAGAAATGAGCTTAAGCAGATGCAAAAGGAATTTGGCATTACATCAATTTATGTAACACACGACCAAGAAGAAGCTCTTACACTTTCCGATACTATCGCAGTATTTAACAAGGGAAGAATTGAGCAGATTGGTAGCCCTAATGAAATTTACAATCACTCTGCAACAGAGTTTGTTTGCAATTTTATTGGAGACATCAATAGACTGTCTGATGAAACTGTAAAGGATATGATTGCAAAAGGATACACACTTGATCTGGCAATGCACCACTACATCAGACTTGAAAGACTTCACGTAAACATGGAAATGCACAGTGAAGACGTATATACATTTGAAGGTAAGGTGGAAGCTATGGAATACTATGGCCTCTACATTAAATATACAATCAATACACCAACACAGACAGTGAAGGTTATTGAAAAGAATGACGGCAGTACGCCTTACTCACTTGGCGATACTGTTAAGGTTTCATTCCATGCAAGAAATATCATGAGTTATACACCGCAGGAGGCATAAGATGTTTGCTAAGAAAAACGCTGAGCCAAGGCTGCTTAAAGAAAGCAAGTTTGACGCAACATTTATCTTAAGAATTATCGGCATAGTATTCTTTGCTTATCTGTTCTTTGGATTCATGCTTGTTCCTTGCTTCAATACATTGGCAAGTATTTTTACAACCAAAAATGCTGCTGGAGAAATAGACCCATGGGCTGTAATTAAATTCTTCTTTGCGGGTAATATGAAAAACTATGTATGGAATTCATTAAAGCTTGCAATTGTTTTGGTTATTACAGTTAACGTTGTGGGAATTTCCATTGTACTTCTTACAGAGTACTTTGATATTAAGGGAGCAAAAATCTTAAGACTTGGTTACATGACAACAATGATTTATTCAGGCGTTGCTCTTGTAACAGGTTATATGTTCTTATATGCAAATGATGGAATACTTACAACCCTTATTTGCAATGCATTCCCGGGATTTAATAGCACATGGTTTACTGGCTTTGGTGCTGTAGTATTTACTATGACCTTTGCTTGTACATCTAACCACATGCTGTTTTTAAGGAATGCTATACGAGGGATTGATTATAACACGGTTGAGGCTGCAAGAAACATGGGAGCTGGACCATTTAAGGTTTTATTAAAAGTGGTTTTCCCAACACTTGTGCCAACCTTATTCAGTCTCACAGTTATGACCTTTATTACTGGTCTTTGCGCTATGTCATCACCAGTACTGCTTGGTTATGACTCAATTAACCCTGAGATTGTAAGACTCGCTGGATCTTCAACAGCAGATGAATCATTCCCTCAGGCAAGAGCAGCTTTATTATCAATCATCCTTGCAATCTTTACAATTGTACTTCTTACAGTTCTTACATTCTATGAAAAGAAGGGACATTATCTTTCTGTAAGCAAGACAAAGGCAAAACTGCAAAAGCAAAAGATTAATAACCCAGTTGCAAATGTTCTGGCTCATATTTATGCATATGTATTATTTATCATTTATATGACTCCTGTTGTAATGATAGTCATTTTCTCATTCCAGACATACAGTGCAATTAGATTAAAGACCTTAGATCTAAAGGGCTGGACCTTCTATAACTTCTTTGGAAAACAAGATTATCAGTACTTAACATCTAGAGGTACTTACAAGACAAGAGAAGGCTCTATTTCTGGTGTATTCAGCAATGCCGCAACACTTGGAGGTATTAAGACAAGCTTTATTTATTCTGCAATCGCTGCGATTGCAGCAGCTGCAATTGTAGTTATTGCATGTAACTATATCATGAAGCATAAAAAGAGCGGAACAGCTTTAGAATATGCATTACTTTTCCCATGGCTGCTCCCAACAATTCTTATTTGCTATTCATATAGAACATTCTTTAACAGTGAAGCTGTTTGGTATGTAGGCAATACAAATCTTTACTATGCAAACAATGTTAAGTTCTTGATCATTATGGCATATATAGTAACAAAGCTGCCGTTCAGTTTAAGAATGATTAAAGCCGCGTTCTATTCGATAGATCCAGAGCTTGAAGATGCTGCACAAAACATGGGATCCGGTCCTGTTAGGACTTTCCTTAAGGTTAAGCTTCCTATCGTTTTACCAAGCGTACTTGCAGTAATTGCGCTCAACTTTAATGCGCTGTTTACCGAGTATGATATGTCGGCAACATTTGCAAGTTCTTACGGAACCACATATGCAATGGTTATTCAAGCAATGTGCCTTGAAGAAGGTCTTTACGGATATAACGTAAACGCATCTGGAAGGAGATGCGCTTCAACAGTATTTATCATGATAGTTTCAGGTATTATACTCTGGCTTGTATATGGCGTTGGAGCAAGAGACTTGTCTGAAAGACTTGAGGCTAAGAAAAAACGTCAAGAGTTTTTCGCAAAGAAAAAAAAAAAAAATAAAAAGAAGGAAGTAGAAGCAATTGATTACAACCCTTCCGCATATATAAATAGATATCCCGAGTTATTAGAAGAAGATCAAAAATATTTAGAGGACAATATTTTTAACCACCCAGAATGGCAAGGACTTGACTTGGGAGATTATGATTGTCTTGAATATGTTGAGATAGTTAAAAAGCGTACTGTGCCTCGTCTTCACAAATATGTAGAAGAGCTTATCATGCATTGGCATGAGCCTGCTATGCCTTTCCCTGGCACTATGGATGTTGTAAAAGAGCTTAAAGAAAAGGGGTATAAGATTTATCTTTTAAGCAATGCAAACTTTAATCACGATATTTACTGGCCATTGTTTCCTGGAAATGAGAATTTTGATGGCAAGGTAATATCGGCAATGGAGCATTGCTGTAAGCCGGAAGAAAAGATTTATAGAGTGCTATTTGAGCGCTTTAATTTAAAACCAGAAGAATGCATTTTCATTGATAATGTCGAAGAAAATATCAAAGCTGGCCAAAAGCTCGGCATGGACGGCATAGTATTTACAGATGCCGAGTCCCTCAGAGAAGAATTAGTTAAAAGAAATGTATTGTAATTAAATTATAGTTAAATTATAGTTTAATACATCTAAGGCTTTTTCAAGATGAAGTTCTCTTTCGTTGCCTTGTGCGTCTTTTCTTTTATAGTCATAGAGCCTGTAGGTAAGATTTGAGTTTTCCTGTATTTCTAAGATCTTAAGGCCTGCTCCTATTGCATGAACTGTGCCTGCAGGGATTTTTATTAAATCACCTTTTTTTGGATAAACCTTATTTAGATATTTTTCAATGCTGCCATCAAGCGCAGCATTTTTTATTGTTTCTCTATCTGTATCCTGATTAAATCCGCAGTAAAGGAAGGCGCCTTCTTTGGCTTCTAGAATGTACCACATTTCATTTTTTCCGTTTGGCTGGCCTTCAACCTTTTGTGCGTATTCTGCGTCTGGATGAACCTGAACAGAAAGCGCTGTTTTTGCGTCTATTACCTTAACTAAAAGCTTGCTGTCTTCAAAAATCCAATCTTCGGTTCCCCAAATATATTCTTTAAGCATAAAATTCTCCATATTTTGGTAAATACATTAATATTTCATGTTAATCCTACTATTTTCCCCTGAGGGTTGTCAATGGGGTTGTCAATGGGGTCTGACCCCATTGACAACTTTATTGACTTTTTGGGGTCTTTTCGCTAATATATATGTATTAAATTAATAACAAGCTCCGTATTTCAAGAGTTTAAGTACTCACGATGGAATGCAGTGAAAAGCTGCGCGCGTCGGGCACTGTGAAGCCTTTTGGTTTTCTCCCCAAAAGGATAAGTCAGATCTTTCGGAAATAGGGAAAACTTCTGCCAGACACCAGAATGTTAAGCGTAGCTTTATTTTGGCGTAGGTGTATCCTACGTTTTTTAATGCTTATTGCTTGCTATTATGTCCGGCTGAAGCCGGATTTTTTAATTTCAGGTACTAAAATGGAAACCAAAAAAGAAACGTCACAAAAATTAACTCCTCAAGAAGAAAAAATCATTGACCTTGTAAGATCACTAGATTATGGTGAGCTTAGGATAGTTGTTAATGGAAAAACGCCGGTACGCGTTGAAGAGATTAAAAAGTCGATTCAGCTATAATATTAATTTAATAAGTGTGCGGGCTGCAACGCAGCCCGCATTGCATCACTTGAAAACAAGGCTTGCACTATGAATTTTAAGCTTAGAAAAAATATAATATCAATTATCCTGGCGCTAGTTATAGTGGCGGGTTTTTCTGTGCCGTGTATTGCAGCAGAAGATACAGAAAAAAGCTTTGATAAAGTTCTTCTTGAAGACACTTTAAAATATATAAAACAGGCCGTACCTAAGCCTTCTTATGGCGTTGTTTCTGGAGAATGGTCTGTCTTTGACCGTGCTCTTTCTGGTGCTATTGATGATGAATGGTACAGCATTTATTTAGATTCAATCCTTGGAATACTAAAAGAGAATAACGGTATTCTTCACGAAAGAAAATGTACAGAGTATTCAAGAGTTGTAATGGCTCTTACACCGCTTGGAATTGATGCAAATCATTTTAATGGGCTTAGCGTTGTAGCTCATCTCTTAGATAAGGATGAAAAGGGAGATTATGTTGCAAACTGGCAGGGCAGGAATGGAACAGCCTATGCCCTTATAGCCCTAGATTGCGGCGGATATTTTGATAACAAGGATGGCCAGGATGCAAGAGCAAACTTTATAGACACCCTCGTTTTCAGCCAAAGAGAGAATGGCAGCTGGTCTATCAGCGACACAATTGATTATTCAGATATAGATGTAACGGGAATAATAGTACAGGCTCTTGCCCCTTACTATATGGATGAGCAAAAGCTTTTAAACACTGGTGCAAAGGCTACTAGCGCTGAGCTTAAAGCTGCAGTAGATAAGGCTCTGGTTTTCTTTAAAGAAAACTCTCAAAATCATTACGGCAGCGTTGAGGCTGCAACACAGGTGGTTATAGCTCTATGTGCTCTTGGGCGAGATCCGTCTAATGACAACGTAGTGGGAAACGCTTTAGAATCAGTTTATGCATATTATCTTGGAGATGGGCAGTGGACGCATCTTCTTAAAGATAGCGGTGCTGCTTCTGCAGGAGAAGTAAACCAGATGGCAGTGGAGCAGGCCGCATATGCGCTTCTTGCATACAGTGCATACAAGCAGGAGAAAGACTTATTTGACCTTGGAACTAGAGTGCAGTGGCATTCAACCGTTTCTAAGGAAAATGTTAGAGACGTTGGAAGCGTGCAGGATAAGCCTGAGCTTTCTATATCATTTGCAGTTTTGATTCCACTTGTATTAATACTTGTATATCTAGTCATTAGATTTAAAAAGAAGAATGAAAGAAAATAAGTCATACAAAAGAATAACCGCCTTAGCTCTATGCATTGCAATCATTATAGCAAGCTGTGCCTGCGGAAAGAAGGAGGATAAGGGAGCTTTTTCTTGCACCATTTCTATTTCCTGCAAGACGGCAAGGGACAATATAGATGAATGCTTAGAACAGAAAAAGCAATGCGTTCCAGAGGATGGCATCATACTTTCTGAAACCACGCTTAAATTTGATGAAGGCGCAAGCGTTTTTGATCTTTTACAGAAGGCATGCAAAACAAACAAAATTCAATTTGAATTTACTGGTACACCAGCAAATCAGAGCGTATATATCGAAGGCATAAATAATCTTTATGAATTTGATGTTACGCCGTTATCCGGCTGGCTATATAAGGTTAACGATTGGTTCCCAAACTTTGGATGCAGCAAATATGCAGTAAAGGATGGAGACGTTATTTGCATAGAGTATACCTGTAATCTTGGAGAAGATATAGGCGGAGGAGATGCTTACGGACAGCAGCAATGATTAATAAGGATACTTTCTCATCTTATCATCCATTAATCAATTTCTTGTACTTTCTTTTAGTACTTGTTTTTGGCATGTACTTTATGCATCCAGTGGCTCAGGTAATATCTCTTGCTTGTGCCTTGTATTATCACATCTATCTCTCTGAAAAGAAAAGTGCAAAGACTATGATGATGTATATACTGCCTTTGGCTCTTCTTACAATAATCATAAATCCAGCATTTTCTCATCAGGGCTTTACTATACTTACTTATTTGCCGTCAGGCAATCCTTTAACTCTTGAATCAATATTGTATGGTATTGGAGCTGCGTTAATGCTTGTATTGGTTGTTGAATGGTTTGCTTGTTATTCGGAGGTTGTAACCTCAGATAAGTTTGTGTATCTATTTGGAAGAATAATTCCAGCACTATCGCTTGTGCTTTCAATGACTTTAAGATTTCTTCCAAAGTTTGCAGCGCAGCTTAAGGAAGTAAAAAAAGCTCAGAAGTCAATTGGGAGAGACACAAGCAACGGCAGTATCTTAGATAGAATAAGAAATGGTGCTACTATACTTTCTATAATGATTACCTGGTCACTTGAAAATGCTATTGAAACTGCAGACAGCATGAAAAGCAGAGGCTATGGTCTTAAGGGCAGGACAGCATTTTCTATATATAGATTTGATACAAGAGATAAATATGCCCTCATATGGATACTGCTTTGTGGCCTATACATTGCAGTCGGTGCAAAACTTGGTGCTTTCTACTTTACATATTTCCCTGGTATAGAATATGCCAATATGAGCATGATTAATATAAGCTTTTACATCGCTTATTTACTATATTGCTTAACACCGATTATCATAGATAAACAAGAGGAATTGACTTGGAAAAGATTAAGATCTGCAATTTAAGTTTTGCATATCCAGAAACTCAAAAGAATGTTTTAAATAATTTAAACCTTGATATCAATCAGGGTGATTTTGTTGTAATTTGCGGCCCTTCGGGCTGCGGAAAGTCAACTCTTTTAAGACAGCTTAAAAGCTGCCTTGCTCCAAAGGGTAAGCTATTTGGAGAGATACTATTTGACGGAGAAAATCTAAACGATATTTCTGAAAGAAAACAATCAGAAAAAATTGGTTTTGTGCAACAGAGTCCAGAAAATCAGATAGTAACAGATAAGGTTTGGCACGAGCTCGCCTTTGGTCTTGAAAGCCTTGGTTACGATACTCCAACTATTAGGAATAGAGTGGCAGAGATGGCTAACTTCTTTGGAATTGAGAAGTGGTTCTATAAAAAAGTGACAGAGCTTTCTGGTGGACAAAAGCAGCTTTTAAATCTTGCCTCTATCATGGTAATGCAGCCTGATGTTTTAATTCTTGATGAGCCAACATCTCAGCTGGACCCAATTGCAGCATCAGATTTTATCGCAACGATTGGAAAGATAAACAGAGAGCTTGGAACAACAGTTGTTCTTACAGAGCATAGGCTTGAAGAGACTTTCCCGCTTGCAAGCAAGGCTGCGGTAATGGATGAGGGAAGCATGATTTTTGTGGGCGCACCAAAAGAGGCAGCGCTTGCTCTTAAGGAAAAAGGACATAGCATGTTCTTGGCAATGCCTGCTGCAATGAGAATTTGGGCATCAACAGATGATAAGAGTCCATCCCCTATAACCGTTAATGAGGGCAGAGAATGGCTTGATGGATATATTAATAGTTGTGAGCTAAGAAAGCTTCCAAAAGAAGAAAAGCATTCGTATCAAGATGGCATAGCATTAGATTTAAAGGATGTTTGGTTTAGATATGAAGAGCATTCATTAGATGTTGTAAGAGGTTTAAGCCTTAGCGTTCATAAAGGAGAGTTTGTTACTATCCTTGGAGGAAATGGCGCAGGAAAGTCCACAACTCTTGGGCTTATGGGAGGACTTTTAAAGCCTGTAAGAGGCAGCATTGAGGTTAATGGCAGGCTTGCAACTCTTCCGCAAAACCCACAGACCATTTTTGTAAAAAATACAGTGCGCTCTGATCTATTTGAAATCTTCAGAGGAACAAAGATTTCTAAAGAAGAACAAGAGGAGGCTGTTAAACATATTGTTAGCATCTGCAAATTAGAAGAGCTTCTTGATAGGCATCCTTATGATTTATCAGGTGGAGAACAACAAAGAGCAGCGCTTGCAAAAGTGCTACTTCTTGGGCCAGACATTCTTCTTCTTGATGAACCAACAAAAGGGCTTGATGCTGAGTTTAAAGAAGAGTTTGCCAAGATACTTAAGATTCTTTTATCGCAAGGCGTTACTATTGTTATGGTAAGCCATGATATTGAATTTTCTGCAAAATACGCGGCAAGATGCTGCATGTTCTTTGATGGTGCTGTGGCTTCCGAGGGAAGCCCAAGAGCGTTTTTCTGCGGAAATAGTTTCTATACTACATCTGCAGCTAAAATTGCAAGAGGAAAGATTGAAGATGCAGTAACAGCAGAAGATGTTATGTATGCAATTGGAGGAAGACTCCCAGAAGAGCCAAAGCTTGCAGAAGATATTCCAACGCTTCCAAAACCAGCGGAAGCTAGTAAGGATTACAAGCCAAAGCCATTTCCTTTGTGGAGAAAAATTCTAGCAGCTGTTTCCTTATGCGCTGCTATTGTAATAATATTTCAA
Source organism: Clostridia bacterium (assembly GCA_024403215.1). Taxonomy (GTDB): domain Bacteria; phylum Bacillota; class Clostridia; order Peptostreptococcales; family Anaerovoracaceae; genus RUG13409. Next base: position 16,173 of record JAKSSJ010000004.1, on the reverse strand, counting down.
TCCCTAGGAGTTACAGATCTTAGCAGCTTTGTTGGAAACGGTGGACTTACTAATCTTGCAGGAGCTGAACTTTATAAATATCTTGCTGCAATACTGTGCCTTGTAATATTTGCATTTTCAGTTGGAAGAAAATCAGCAGCACCCCTTGATGTGCCAACTCAACTTGAAAAAAGGCAGCTAAGTAAAAGGACACTTGTTGCAACAGTGCTTATCATAATCTGCATACCTTTGACTTTGTTTATTGGCAGCTACTATTTTTCAAATCAAAGATACTATTTATTTGGATTAATAATACTTTTGGAATGCATGATTCCATTCTTCCTGGTGTTTGAAGGAAGAAAACCAAAGGCAAGAGAACTTGTTCTTTTGGCATCACTTGCAGCATTAAATGTTGCAGGACGAACAATATTTTTCATGCTTCCAGATTTTAAGCCAATATTTGCCCTTACAATAATATCTGGAGTGGCTCTTGGAGGCGAAACAGGATTTTTGGTTGGTGCAATGACCATGCTTGTTTCTAACATTGTCTTTGGCCAAGGGCCATGGACTCCATGGCAGATGTTTGCTCTTGGAATTATAGGCTTTCTTGCCGGAGTTCTATTTAGAAAGGGCCTTTTAAGACGCTCAAAGACATCTCTTGCTGTGTTTGGTGCCTTTACCTCTATAGTAATCTATGGAGGCATAATGAATCCTGCAGCGGCCTTAATTTGGGCTGGTGGAGGTGGAGCAAGCTTTAACTTTAAGTCTCTTCTTGCTTACTACATAACAGGTTTTCCTATTGACTGCGTAAGAGGCATTGCAACAGCTGCATTTTTGTGGCTTTTAGCCGAACCAATGCTCGAAAAGTTAGACCGCATAAAAACCAAATACGGCCTGGTATAGCGACGGTTCTGTTGTTCGTTTTTGTTTTTCTTCTTGTATCTACATATCAAATATGATACATTATTAGTATCATATTTGAGTCTAATGAGGGGATAAGTAAGTATTGGAATAGGTGTAACTCATGACTTTAGAAGAAAAACAAGAAAAACTCAGAAAAAGTGCTGGACTTAGTATTGCCAGCGAAAGAATCAGGCAAAACATGAGTCAAAAGGATCTGGCTGATAAGATTGGAACACAGCGCTCCAATGTCTCCAGAATGGAGAATGGTGCTCAGAACATTTCCTTAGACTTATACGCCAAAATTCAGTACGTCCTTGGCAATGCGGTAGAACTGGAAGTAAGGGAAGATCAAACATTGTACGACAATAGAGAATATTCTCTAAAGCTGTATGATGAAGAGCTTGTTCAGTTCAGTTGCTGGCGTGACGTAGGACTGCGTGTTCAAATTAATCGTATCAACGAGGATAGAAAAAATCTCATGCCGCCAGATTTAGAACTGACTGAAGAAGGTTTGATTGAGTGGATGGATAAGCGTATAGTCCCAAAGAACAGAGAGTTTGTTGGCGAAATTCTTGCAACCCTAAATCTTGATAGAGGGGATATAAAGGGCATCATTGATGTTTGTAAGGGCTTATCATTAAATGATTCGTACTGGATAGTTCCAACAGCAGCATCATTAAAATATAGAGATTACAATCTTTATGAAAATGACTTTACCGAAATTCTTTCACTTGTTGCTTATACGGGTAGACCGTATTCAGATAAGAAAATAACAACACGCCCTGAGCTTACCACTAATGGAATGCTCAGAAAAGCGTGGAGAAATCTTGGTCTAGATGGAATCTATTTGTATAAAGGCGGAACGCAAGACTATGCCAATGCTGGCAATGAGCCATTTAGTGAATTCTATGCAGCCCAAGTTGCAAAGGTAATGGGACTTAATGCTATTGATTATGAATTAATTAGATGGAAAGGCATATTAAGCTCCAGGTGCAAGTTGTTTACAAACAAAGATGTTGCATACGTTCCAATTGGACGCATAGTTAAAACTGGTGGAATTAAGGCTTGCCTTGATTTTTATAAACAGCTCGGCGATGAGTTTTATGACCAACTTTGCAGCATGCTAGTATTTGATGCTGTCATCCTAAATTCAGATAGACACTTTGGGAACTTCGGTTTGCTTAGAGATAATAAAACCGGAGAGTACATTGCACCAGCACCAATATTTGATAATGGAAATGGATTGATGTGTTATGCAATGAAGTCTGACTTTGAGGATATTGATAAATATATTAAAGGGTTAGACACACCCTATGGTATGTCATTTGATGATATGGCAAAGATGGTTTGCGGTAAAAAGCAAAAGGCCCAGCTTAAAAAACTGCTTGGCTTTAAGTTTACTCAAAGTGATGTAGAAAATCTTCCTACCTGGCGCCTGGAAGCCTTAGAAGAAATAATTCAAAAGAGAGTTAAAAAACTGCTTAGATAAATAGATGCCTATGCAGCAATAAATATTATTAGTCAACGAGTTGACCAGAAAGAACTGGAGACTCTGTGGCGTATTTACGCTACGGAGTCTTTTTTGTTGGTGACAAGAAGGAAGAAACCAAATGATGAAAAAGACGAGTAGGAAAATATGTTCATACATTGCCCTTGCTTTAAGCATGGTAATTTTGTTTACAGCATGTAGTGCGGGCACTAAAGTACAAGAAACCCAAAAGCAGGATGCAATTGATGAGCAAAAGTTAGGTGAGGTTGATAACACTGAGCTTTCTTGCACGCTTTCTATTTCATGTAAGACATTAGCAGATCATATAGAGCTTTGCGCTGAAAACAAAAGACAATGCGTGCCTGAAGATGGATGGATACTAAAACCTTCTAGGATTACTTTTTCTGAAGGTGAAAGTGTATATGATGTTCTTCTTAGAGCATGCAAAGATATTTATAGAATACATTTTGAAGCCTCATTTACCCCAGTCTATGACAGCGTTTATGTTGAGGGCATAAATAATCTTTATGAATTTGATGCTGGAAATCTTTCGGGCTGGATGTACAAGGTAAATGATTGGTTTCCAAACTACGGATGCAGTAAATACATTCTAAAAGACGGAGATGTTGTCTGCTGGGAATATACCTGCGATCTTGGCAATGATGTTGGCGGTGGCTTTGACGAATCAAAGAATGAAAATGAAGAGCCTTTGGAAGTAGAACCCGAGATAGGCATCACAGAAAAAACTAACCCAAAGCTTAATGATGCTTTAGAAAGAACAGCTGATTATTTATTGAAAACCGTTCCATCTCCTTCGGCAGGAAGCGTTGGTGGAGACTGGATTATCATTGGGCTTTCAAAAAGCGGATACAGTGTTCCAGATGGTTATTACGATAAATATTATCAGACAGTAGAAAAACAAGTTACTGACTTAAAAGGGGTTCTTCATACAAAAAAGTATACTGAATATTCAAGAACGGTAATTGCTATTAATGCACTAGGCAAGGATCCTGGGAATGTGGCGGGATACAATCTGCTAACCCCACTCGGAGATTTTGATAAAACAATATGGCAAGGTCTTAATGGACCAATATGGGCTCTTATGGCTTTTGATTCTGGAAATTATGATGATCCAATTAATGAGGATGCGGAAGTTCAAGGCACAAGGCAACTATATATCGATGAGATACTTTCCAAGCAATTAAGTGATGGGGGTTGGTGTCTTAGCGCAAAGAGTAAAGATGATGCTGCTGATCCGGATATTACAGCAATGGCTCTTTGCGCTCTTGCAAAGTATAAAGGGCAGGGAAATGTAAGTAAGGCCATTGAAGAAGCGCTTACCTGCCTATCAAAACTGCAAGATGAGGACGGAGGATATTCTTCCTTTGGCATTAAAAACTGCGAGAGTGCAGCACAGGTATTAGCAGCACTTTCTTATCTTGGAATAAGCACGGATGATGAGAGATTTGTTAAAAACGGAAATAGTGTTTTAGATAATCTCTTGTCATTTGAGGTGAATGGCGGAGGTTTTGCCCATGTTAATTCAGATGGAAATGGATATAAGGGTGGAGAAGTAAACCAAATGGCAACCGAACAGGCATTTTATGCACTCGTTGCAGCAAGAAATGCTGATAATAAATAGCGTTAGAAATCAGTCAGCTCAAGAGGGCACATTGATTAAAAATATTAAATCAATTTAGCAAAGGAGAGAAAAAATGAAAAAGAAATTCTTATGCATTATGCTAGTGCTAATGATGCTATTCACCAGCATCCCAGCATTATCATTTGCAGGGGAAGTTGTGAAAGCTTACCCTGACGATCCTAATTACACTTATGTAAAGTGGACTGTAAGCGATGGAGCAATGAATACTGGCTTGCCATATATTATTGACGACAGTATTGATGCGGTTGGAAATAAAGAGCTTATATGGATTGACAAGGAAACTGGTAAAGTGACTACTAAGACAAATCTTACCGGGAATCCATCATATGGAGGATATGCTATTCAACCTACATATGATGAGACGAATGGTATGTTGTATATACCACTTAATCAGGGAGTAATTGAAAAAGTAAACGTTCATACTCAAAAAAGTGTCGGGACCTTTACAGAAGGTGAATTAAAGGGACAGTGCATTTCAAAAATACTTTATGATAATGGATACCTTTATGTAGGATTCTGGAATCAAGAAGCAAATGATGCAAAATTTTGCTGCATTGAGGCTTCAACTATGAAGGAAAAATGGTCATATACGCATAAGGGTGGTTTTTACTGGGCTGAAGCTACTGCTATAGGAAATTATATTGTTGTTGGTTCTGATGATGGTTCTCCAGAAAAAGAACAAGCAGACGGAACGGTATATGTTTTTAACAAGTCTAATGCTAATCCTGTGCAGCCGGTTAGCTCATTGAAAATTACAGGCAGTGGCGATATCAGATCTAAGATGGTATATGATGGAGTCTCAGGTAGAATTTACTTTACTGGCAAGGGTGGCAAGTTAATGAGTCTTGCGTTTGACTCCAGTAAAGGAGCTTTATCAGATTTAAAGACTCTCAATATGGAGTCTGCATCAACATGCACTCCAGTCATTTATGATAAGTACATATTTGTTGGTACGACTGCAAGTAAAAAGCTTTTAATTGTAGATAAAGATACTCTGACTCTAAAGGCATTCACCGTTCTTAATGGCGGAGTTCAAGAAACACCTTTAGTAGTGGACTATTATAAAGACTCATTAGGATATCTTTATATTTACGAAACATATAATGCAAATCCTGGTGGAATTAGTTTAATAAAAATCAATCTGAGTGCAATGGCATCAGCTGCAACTAACACAGACCTTAAAGACCAGCCATCTGTAGCTAGTGTAACTGATATATACGAAGCAAACGGTTATGAAAATTATTGTCTTGCTCCAGTTATAGACGACAACCAAGGTAATTTGTACTATAAAAATGATAGTGGATATATTTTTGCTATAGCTAAATCAGATTCATTAGTACCAAGATTCAGCAAAAATATTACAACTGCCACAGTAAAATATGATATCGGTACAGCAGCATCAGCACTTGTGGTTGAAGTAGCCTCCGCAAGCGATATTCAGGATCTTTCATATCAGTGGCAAAGAAAGACTGGAAGTGCATGGGAAGATATACCCGCTGCAACAGCAACTTCTCTTACACCAAATACAAAGACTCCAATTACAACATCCTATAGATGCAAAGTCACTTTCTCTATAGCTGGTAAGACTTTTGAAACTTATAGTAATACTATCAAAGTAACTGGTTCAGGCAAGTATCAAGTATATGTGACTATTTCAGATAAAGGCAATATAGTTACAGGAAAGAGCAATGCTGTAGCTGCTAGATATCTTTTGTCGGTTACTGATACCAATAAAGACGGAAAGATTAATGTTGATGAGGTGCTAACCCAGCTTCACACGAAGATTCATCCAAGCGGTAAAAATGCTTATGCTTCATATGTGGACCAGCGTTATGGTCTTTCGCTTAGTAAGCTTTGGGGTGATGCTAGCGGATCCTTTGGATATTACGTAAATAATGAGTCTGCAGGGGGTCTAGATGATGAGGTTCCAAATGGAGGAAACGTAGTAGCATTTATTTATAAAGATCAGGCAGCTTGGTCTGATGCGTATTCCTTCTTTGATAAAGACACTGCTACCGTAAACGAAAATGAAAGTATTACTCTAACATTAAAGGCTAGTGGATATGATGCATTTTGGAACCCTGTTGTTGCACCATACACGGGATCTGCTAAAGTAAAGATTCTTGGTGACAATAATACAAGCCTTAAGCCTTATACCACAGATGCATCTGGAAATGTTACATTAAAGTTTAGTAAGGCTGGAACATATAAGGTTGTAGCTTACAAAGATGACGGATCAATTGTGCCTGCTGTTTGTGAAATTACTGTAGGCGCTGGTACTCCAGGTCCTACACCTTCTACTCCAAAGAATGAAGTTTACTTCACATTAAAAGGTGACACAATACATGAAGGTCTTCACCAAGGAACAAACTATCCAACATGGATTTCAAGAACAACCGTACCTTATACAGACGGTATGACTGTTGGTAATGTATTCAAGACAGTGCTTGACGGTAACGCAAATGTTTCATACGATGCCGCAGAGCTTGCTGCAGGATATATTGCTTCTATTACGTACAAAGGAACAACACTTTCTGAATTTGATAACGGAGTAAATTCTGGATGGATGTATACCGTAAATGGAGTTTATCCAAACGTAGGTTTAAACAATTATAAATTGTCTGATGGCGATGAAATTGTATGGCAGTATGTAGATGACTATCAGGATATTCCAGAATCTCAGTATGCTGGATCTGGATCATTTAATAAGGATGACAAGAAGGTAACAGAAGCTGCTATTAAAGCACCACTTGTTGATATTGCAGAATCTGATTGGTTCTATGCTGCAGTAACCTCTGCTTATGCTCTTAAGATGGTTGACGGAGTTGACGCAACTCACTTTGCTCCAAAGAGCACCTTTACAAGAGGCATGATGGTAACAATGCTCTACAAGCTTGAAGGCAAGCCAGCAGCAACAGATACAAATCCATTTGCAGATGTTAAGTCTGGTGATTGGTACGAGGATGCCATTAAGTGGGCTTATGCTAACAAGGTTGTTGATGGTGTAGATACCACTCATTTTGACCCTCTTGCAGATATCACAAGAGAACAGATGGCAGCAATGCTTTACAAGTATGCAAAATACAAGAAGCTCGATCTTAGCAAGGTAAGCAACCTTTCTGGCTACACAGATACAAATAAGATTGCAGACTGGGCACTGGATGCATTTAAGTGGGCTAATGGCAATGCTGTTTTGAACGGCTTTGACGGTCTTCTTACACCAAAATCCACTGCAACAAGAGCGGAGGCAGCTCAGATGCTTGTTAACTTTGTAGAAAAGGTAAAATAGGCGATTTTAGCCCTAAAACGGCCTCGAAATTATTAAAACGGTGTTGGTTATACCAACACCGTTTTCCTTAAGCGCTATATCTTCCCCAGTATTTTTAAGGCTCCCATAATCCATTGTATTGAGCCTTCAAGTTTATATCCTGTAAAGTCTGATTCTAGTAAGGCTTTACGTATTTCATTTTCATTAACGTTTAGATTAATAAGTTTTGATAGATTTATTCCGCTCTTTGATATTTCCAGCAAGATATCATAGTAGGTTCCGCTTGGTCCGAAGTTGGTGCAAAACTTTACCGGATCTTTTACTGCTTTTTCAACAGTTTCGTCTGTATCTTCATAAAAGAGGCTTCTGCCATTGTCGTAAAGCGGATAGAAACTTTCATCACTTCCAGATATTTTTACTGCAATATTTGAAAGGTGCCTATCATCTTGTCTGGTGATAAAGTCCAAGGCTATCATCTTTACAATATCAGCTTGATATTGAGGTCTTACTGAAAGAAGATTGAGATATTCATCATTGCCTCTGTTGTAATCAAAGAAGTGTCTAAAGTGAATGATTTGCTGATTTGGTACATCGTACATGAACCGAGAAAAAACAGTATCTTTATCCACTTTATATGCGGGGCAACAATTTACTCCAATAAGCTGCGCTATTTTATATACTGCCACCTCTGATTCAATGTCATTGCTGAAAGGATGGAGGCGTTTTTTGTATATTCCATACATGCCGTTATACGCGCCGTATCTTTTAAGATTAGCCCCTTCAGGACTATCAACACTATCGCCTTGCAGGTCCACTTTTTTGGCAAAAATTGAATTGAAGACTTCTGTAAGCGCGGTACTTAATTTCTCATTTTCGCTACTTGCAATCCACAAAAGGTCTGATGAATTTATAGCTTTTGTTTTAATAGCCAGTTCAATTATATTGTAACGAGAAAAACCCAGTTTAAACAGTATATGCTCTATGTCTCTTCTATCTTTACTGATAAGCCTATCTGATAGGAAGGCTTCAAACTCCGATCTTGACCAGTAGTCCAATCCTTTTGTATATTCTGCGATAAGCCTATTATATTTTGGCATTGTAAAATGGACGTTATATTGGTTATCTATTATACCTACAACGTCATCCTGCCATTTGAGAAAGAGATTATCTGGTTCTTCTTTTCTTCTTCCATCGTATGGCTTTTGGGCATTTTGTGGAATAAGATAGGACTTTTTTTCTTTGATGACACCAGGGATTTTCCCTTCTTGACATAAGAGTCGAACTCTTCTATCACTAATTCCCCATATATTTGAAACTTGTTTTACTGTTAAATAGTTTTTCATGCTGATTAATATATCATTTTTGCGGAATAATATCAAGGTATTATTCCGAATATTATTCCGATTATGCTCCAAGTGGAAAGTAAAAAGTGGATAAAACCCTTGAAAATGCTTGACTTTTCAAGGGTTTTTTGATATTATTCTACCGTTGCGCTGCATGGCAGCGATATTTTCACGTGCTATATATTATAGTATTAAGAAATGAGCAGCCGTTGCGGGAAACAGCAGCAAATATTTGAAGAAAGGAGAAATTATAATGCCAACCATAAACCAATTGGTTAGAGAAGGAAGGACCCAGACAACAAAGAAGTCTAACAGCCCAGCTCTTCTTAAGAGTATGAACTCCATCAAGAGAGTACCTACAGATACAAAGGCTCCACAAAAGCGTGGTGTATGCACATCTGTAAAAACAGTTACTCCTAAAAAGCCAAATTCTGCACTTCGTAAGGTAGCAAGAGTACGTTTAACAAACGGACTTGAAGTTACTGCTTATATCCCGGGCGTTGGTCATAACCTTCAGGAGCACAGTGTTGTTCTTATCAGAGGCGGTCGTGTAAAGGATCTCCCAGGTGTAAGATACCACATTGTTAGAGGTACATTAGATACAGCAGGCGTTGCAGACAGAGGCCAGGCTAGATCAAAGTACGGTGCAAAGAGACCAAAAGCAAAGAAAGCTTAATATCTTGCACAATTTAAGAAAGTTATAACTAAACAGAAATTATCGGGATATAGTGCCCATTTACATAGATTTATGGGCGCCGCAGTAAACCAAAGTGTTACTGAGTACCGATGAAATGCGCGGTAATGCGCAGGAGGGAAAAGAAGTGCCTAGAAGAGGTAATGTACCAAAAAGAGAAGTACTTCCAGATCCAGTCTATGGCAATCTTGTAGTTGCAAAGCTTATCAACAGCATCATGCTTGATGGTAAGAAGGGAACAGCTCAGAAGATTGTTTACGAAGCTTTTGATCAGATCAAGGCTAAGACAGGCGAGGATCCAGTAGAAGTATTCGAGAAGGCAATGGCAAACATTATGCCTTCAGTAGAAGTTAAGGCTAGAAGAGTTGGTGGTGCTAACTATCAGGTTCCAATCGAAGTTAGACCAGAAAGAAGACAGACTCTTGGTCTTAGATGGCTCACAGCTTATACAAGAGCTAGAAGTGAAAGAACAATGGCTGAAAGACTTGCAAACGAACTTATGGATGCAGCTAACGGCACAGGAGCTTCTGTAAAGAAGAGAGAAGATACTCATAAGATGGCAGAAGCTAACAGAGCATTTGCTCACTACAGATTTTAGTAGGTGATAAAATGCCAAGACAGTTTTCGCTAGAGAATACCAGAAATATTGGTATTATGGCTCATATTGATGCTGGTAAAACAACTACCACTGAAAGAATTCTGTTCTACACAGGTAAAACCCATAAGATTGGTGAAACCCACGATGGTACAGCCACAATGGACTGGATGGAACAGGAGCAGGAAAGAGGTATTACAATTACTTCTGCTGCAACAACAGCTCAGTGGAAGCACTGCAGAATCAACATCATAGATACCCCGGGTCACGTAGACTTCACAGTAGAAGTAGAAAGATCACTGCGTGTACTTGATGGCGCCGTAACAGTACTGTGTGCAAAGGGTGGTGTAGAACCACAGTCTGAAACAGTTTGGAGACAGGCTGAGAAGTACAAGGTTCCAAGAATGATTTTCATCAACAAGATGGATATTCTTGGCGCAAACTTCTATCATGTTTTAGACATGATTAAAGACAGACTTAAAGCACCTGCTGTGCCAATTCAGCTTCCTATCGGTAAGGAATCTGAATTTGTAGGCATCATTGATCTTGTTAGAATGAAAGCAGAAATTTATAAGGATGATCTTGGTAAGGTTTACGAAGAAGCCGAAATTCCTGCTGACATGATGGAGCTTGCAGAAGAATATCACCATAAGATGATTGAGTCCGTTGCAGAATGTGACGAAGAGCTTATGGAAAAGTATTTAGACGGCAAGGAGCTCACAGTAGAGGAAATCAAGTCAACTATTAGAAAGATGACTCTTGCCAATGAGATGGTACCTGTAGTGTGCGGCTCAGCATATAAGAACAAGGGTGTTCAGTTACTTCTGGATGCAATCGTAGATTATATGCCTTCTCCACTTGATATCCCTGCTATCAGGGGTGTCCTTCCAGGGACAGAAACAGAAGAAGATAGACATGCTAGCGATAAGGAGCCATTCTCAGCATTAGCATTTAAGATTATGACTGATCCATTCGTTGGAAAGCTTGCCTTCTTCCGTGTATATTCCGGAGTACTCGAAAGCGGCTCTTATGTATACAATGCCGTTAAGGGTAAGAAGGAAAGAATGGGAAGAATCCTTCAGATGCACGCAAATCACAGAGAAGAAATCTCTGAGGTTTATGCAGGAGATATTGCAGCAGCTGTAGGTCTTAAGGATACAACAACAGGTGATACACTCTGTGATGAGTCTCACCCAATCATCCTTGAATCTATGGAATTCCCAGATCCAGTTATTCAGGTTGCAATCGAACCTAAGACAAAAGCTGGTCTTGAAAAGATGGGAATTGCGCTTTCTAAGCTCGCTGAAGAAGACCCAACATTTAAGACATACACAGACCAAGAAACTGGTCAAACAATTATCGCCGGAATGGGCGAGCTGCATCTTGAAATCATTGTAGATAGACTTTTAAGAGAGTTTAAGGTTGAAGCTAATGTTGGTAAGCCACAGGTTTCATACAAGGAAACTATTACAAAGGAAGCTATCGAAGAGAACAAGTATGTAAAGCAGTCTGGTGGTCATGGTCAGTATGGTCATGTAAAGATCAGAGTTTACCCAAGAGAAGCTGGCGCTGGATATGAATTCGTCAACAAGATTGTTGGTGGTGCTATTCCAAAGGAATACATTCCAAAGATCGACGAAGGAATTCAGTCCGCAATGCAAGCAGGTCCTATTGCTGGTTATCAGCTTGTGGACATGGGTGTTGAACTGTTTGATGGTTCTTTCCACGAAGTCGACTCATCAGAAATGGCATTTAAGATTGCTGCTTCTATGGCCCTTCGTGATGCAGCAAAGAAAGCTGCTCCTATACTTCTTGAGCCAGTCTTCAAGGTTGAAGTTAATGCTCCAGAAGAATATATGGGCGATGTTATTGGAGATATCTCTTCAAGACGTGGTCGCATTGAAGGAACAGACATTTTCAACGGACAGGCATCAGTTAGAGCAATGGTTCCACTTTCAGAGATGTTCGGATATGCTACAGATCTTAGATCTAAGACTCAGGGTCGTGGCGTATACGTAATGCAGATGGACCACTTTGAAAAGCTCCCAGATGCACTGATTGAAAAAATTAATAAATAAATGTATAATAATTTAGTTAGTACTAATTAATTTAATACCGTTTTAGGAGGATTTTTAAAATGGCAAAAGAGAAATTTGAAAGATCAAAGCCACATGTTAACATCGGCACAATTGGTCACGTAGACCATGGTAAGACAACTCTTACTGCAGCTATTACAAAGGTTCTTGCAACAAAGATGCCATCTGCTACAAACCAGATCGTTGACTTTGCAAACATTGATAAGGCTCCAGAAGAAAGAGAAAGAGGTATTACAATCAATACCGCTCACGTAGAATATGAAACAGCAACAAGACACTATGCACACGTTGACTGCCCGGGCCACGCTGACTATGTAAAGAACATGATTACAGGTGCAGCACAGATGGACGGTGCTATCCTCGTTTGCGCAGCTACAGATGGACCAATGCCACAGACAAGAGAGCACATTCTTCTCTCCCGTCAGGTAGGTGTTCCTTACATCGTAGTATTCCTTAACAAGTGCGACATGGTAGACGACGAAGAACTTCTTGACCTCGTTGAAATGGAAGTTAGAGATCTTCTTTCAAGCTATGATTTCCCAGGCGATGATACACCAATCATCAGAGGATCTGCTCTTGAAGCTCTCAACAACCCAGATGGACCATGGGCTGAAAAGGTTATGGAACTTATGGCTGCAGTAGACTCATATATTCCTACACCAGAAAGACCAACAGATAAGCCATTCCTTATGCCAGTAGAAGACGTATTCTCAATCACAGGTCGTGGTACAGTAGCTACAGGCCGTGTTGAAAGAGGTATCGTAAAGGTTGGCGACGAAGTTGAAATCGTTGGACTTACAGAAGAAACAAGAAAAGTAGTTGTAACAGGTGTTGAAATGTTCAGAAAGCTCCTCGATCAGGGCGAAGCTGGAGACAACATTGGTGTACTTCTTAGAGGTGTACAGAGAGACGAAATCGAAAGAGGACAGGTTCTCGCTAAGGTTGGATCAATCCACCCACACACAAAGTACAAAGCACAGGTTTACGTACTTAAGCAGGCTGAAGGTGGACGTCATACTCCATTCTTCAACGGATATAGACCACAGTTCTACATCAGAACAACTGACGTAACAGGCACAATCGCTCTTCCAGAAGGAATAGAAATGTGCATGCCAGGAGACAACGTTGAAATGACAGTTGAACTCATTACACCAGTTGCTATCGAAGAAGGAATGAGATTTGCTATTCGTGAAGGCGGCAGAACAGTTGCTTCCGGCGTTGTAGCTTCTATCATTGAATAATTCGAAAAATACTTTGGTATTAAAACTCCCGGGTTTTCCCGGGAGTTTTTTTATGTTATAATAGCGTAAGAAAATTTTCAGGGGTGGGTGAAAGTCCCCATCGGAGGTAGTAGGTAGAACCTTAGTCCTCGAGCGTAAGCCGATCTGGTTAGATTCCAGAACCGACGGTAAAGTCCGGATGAAAGAAAGGAGTTTTTTATTGCAATGAATAATGGAAATAGTTCCACTAAAACAATAGCCAAGCTTGGAGTACTTGCTGCAGTATCAATTGTACTTGTAGCGTTAATCCATTTTCCAATTATTCCAACAGTAAGTTTTCTTGAATATGACCCAGCAGATATTCCTATTCTTCTTGGAACATTTGCTTTAGGACCTGGTGCAGGATTTGCACTTACAGTTGTTGTGGCACTCATTCAAGGGTTTACGGTGAGCGCAGCAAGCTCGTGGTACGGAATAGTAATGCATGTTATTGCAACTGGCTCTTATGTACTTGTTGCAGGTAATGTGTATAAGCATAAAAAAACAAAAAAAGGTGCCATTACAGCTTTAGCACTTGGAACGCTGGCGTGGATTATAGTTATGATTCCTGCAAATCTTTTCATTACACCAATATATCTTGAAATGATAGGTGGAACTAAGATTCCAATCAGTACTATGCTTACGCTTATTCCATACATTACTTTATTTAATGCTATCAAAGCAATACTTAATTCGGTAATAACATTTTTAGTATACAAAAAAATCTCTCCGATATTACATAGATAGATGGAAACAGTAGTATTAAAAAATTTAAAAGAAACTGAAAGCTTTGGCAAAGAGTTTGCGGATAAATTAAAGCCCGGCAGTGTTGTTGCCTTAATTGGACCGCTTGGTGCAGGTAAAACAACTCTTACAAAAGCAATAGCCAAAGGCCTTGGCGTTACAGAAACTCTTTCAAGCCCAACCTTTACTATTGTGTGTGAATATGAAACAGGCAGAATGCCGCTTTACCATTTTGATGTGTATCGTGTTCATGATGAGGATGAGCTCTTTGAAATGGGTTTTGAAGAGTATTTTCGTAAGGGCGGTGTGTGCCTTATTGAATGGGCAGATCTTGTTTTAGATCTGCTTCCAAAGGATACAATAGTTTTAAATCTAGATTACGGCAAAGACGAAGAAGAAAGAATAATAGAGTATTAAATGAAATTATTAGCGATTGATACAACTGGAGCGTATTCATCTGTTGCTCTTTATGACGATGGTGTGATTGCGCAGGTAATTAATAAAGATGACTACTCTCATCTTCAAAGGCTTGTACCTGTAATTAAACTGCTTTTGGAAGAGGAGAGCACAAGGTTTGATGCTTTAGATGCCATTGTAGTGTCTAGAGGACCAGGTTCTTTTACTGGAATAAGAATTGGCATGGCAACAGCAAAAGGCCTTGCCCAGATTTGGAATAAGCCAATTATTGAGGTGCCAACACTTGCTAGCTTTGCTTATAGAGATTATGAATGGCTAGAGCAGGACGAAAACAGCAAGGAAGACGACGACATTTTATTCTGCCCAATCTTTGATGCAAAACGTGAGCAGATTTATGGCGGTGCCTCTAAAAAAGAAGACGATGACCCTATTGTCGAAGATGGTGCTTATGACTTATCTGAGTTTTTAGCTAAGCTAAAAGATGCATTAGAAAAGCATAAGGAGTTTGGCTGCGTATGCTTCTTTGGCGATGGCATTTCAGTGTATAAGGAAAAGCTTGACGCCTTTGATTTTCCTCATATTTTTGCACCAGAGGATGATATGTATCAGACAGCTCTTGGCGCTGCAAGGCTTGGTGCAAAGTTATTCAATGAGGGAAAGCTTACTGATTGCTATAATGCAAAGCCTGAGTATTTAAGAGCGGCTGAAGCAGAAAGAAAACTTGCAGAAAAGATAAAAGCTGATTCAAATAAATTTGGAACATCGGGTGCTAATAAATTTTAACTGAAAGCTATGAACATCAAGGTTAGACAAGCAGAAGAAAAAGATCTAAAGCGCATAGCTGAGATTGAAGCACAAAGCTTTGATCATCCTTGGACTTTAGAAATGATAAAAGAAAGCCTAGATAATGAGATGAACATTATGTGGGTTGCTGACGCAATAGACGGTGACAAAAAGGATGTTGTGGGCTTTCTTATTGCTTTTTGCATTCCGGCTGTTAACGCAGAAATCTGCGATATAGCAGTAGATCCAAGGTTTAGAAGAAATAAGGTTGCTCATAACCTTATCAACTATATGCTTTGCTATTGCAATTTGATTGCAGTAGAAAAAATCCTATTAGATGTTAATGTAAATAATGCCGGAGCAATTGCGCTTTATAAAAGCTTTGATTTTATAGAGGATGGCATAAGACCAAAATATTATGAGAATAAGGATGATGCTATTCTTATGAGCAGGGTTGTAACAGTAGAGTTAAAGCCACTTGATTTAGATTAAAAAGAAGATTGAAATAGATATGAAAAACGGCAAGATAATAACAATGGGAATAGAAAGCTCTTGCGATGAAACGGCAATTGCAATACTTGCGGATGGATGCGAGGTATTGTCTAATGTTATTTCATCTCAGATTCCTATTCACGCAATATATGGAGGAGTTGTGCCAGAGCTTGCAAGCAGGCACCACTTAAACAATATTCCTTTTGTATATGAGCAAGCTTTAAAAGAAGCAGATCTTACAATTGATGATGTTGACGAGATTGGTGTAACTGCAGGACCAGGACTTGCTGGGGCGTTGCTTATCGGAACCGCATTTGCAAAGGCTATAGCTATGGCTAGCTCTAAGCCTTTAATTGGTGTGCACCATATTCAGGCTCATACACTTGCAAATCTTATTGAGCATCCAGATCTTAAGCCGCCATTTTTGGCGCTTGTATTAAGTGGCGGT
>JAKSSJ010000039.1 GCA_024403215.1 Clostridia bacterium | reverse complement strand
TGGTGGGTTTAGATCAAAACCCTGCACTAATTGTGCAGGGTTTTTGTTATTCAAAGCTTACTCTTAATTCTTTTCCAAGTCCTTTTGCAATTTGGGTAAGAGTTTCTACTGACGGAATACATACTCCGTTTTCTATTCTGCTAAGATTTGATTGTTTGATTCCGCAAGCCTTGGCAAGTTCTTTTTGCGTAAATCCTGAAGTCTTTCTTGCTTGTAATACTTGATAGCCTATTGCATTTGACACATCATTGTAGCTATCTGTTTCTTCAAGGTAAAAATCATCCTGGCAGCAAGAGCCTTTGCTTAGGCGTAGCATGTCTATTTCTTTGTATTCTGTTAGTCCGTTTTTCTTCAGTATTTCACCAATATTTTGCCGTTCGCTTGGAACTATACGTTCTTTGACAAAACGCCTGCTCCAGTAGTCATCAATTTCTGTGTAACCTTTTTCAAACAAGAAGCCAAGTATTAGTGGCAATCTGGAAAAATCAGATGACTCAGCTATCTTAATGCTGAATTTTTCATTTTGCTCATCATAAAATAACCATGCCTCGGCAGGACGTCTTTTATGATGTTTATCTTTTATTGCAAAAATTATCATTATAGTATCTCCATCTATTCCAAATAATATCCCATGATTTTTCAAGATATTCTTCCTCTACGGCCTCTTCAAGCCCTCCTATTAGCTCATCTTTATCAGATTCGTTAATCATATCAATATCTATTTTCTTGATTAACTTTAAGTTATCAAAGAGTGACTTTGAACCAATGAAGTTGTTGACAGGAATATCACAAAGATTATCAAATTTTTCTATTTGGTCTTTTCTTAGAGCGTATGGCGATAAGAGAGATAGTCCATTATCGAAAATTGGTGCTAGCTTCATTTGATTATTATTAGCCAAAACCTCAAGATTTGCACCATGACGGTCTCTATTGACTATTAGGAAATCCAATAAGAACATATTTGTTATTTGTTTTTCAAAGCCAAATCTTTTGCATACATCAAAAGGAGATTCCCCATCTTTTTTATTAAGATCATAAAATACGTCCATAGAGATTTTCTTTTCATCTGGTTCTCTAAAGTTTTTTGATTTGCAAATCCAGCTGGTATACTCTTTGCCATTAATATTGACGAGTGCATGTACCAATTGATATTGAAGATGCTCAATTCCAAGAATATTTAAAAGCCTGGAGGCTATGATTTCATTTATGCATTCGTAACCAAAGATACCATTATAGCTATCATAGTTTGCTAGCTTGTAATAATAGCTAATATTTCCAGTACCCATATACTTGGACTTTAATAGGCAGCCTGCCGTGCCGGATGAAGCGGTGCTTTCATCCCACTGCAAAAACCTTAAATCTTGAACTTTTGTCTCAATATCATAGTGTTTCATGATAATTGAGTATATATCAATATTGATATATAGTCAATTGTAATAATATCCTTAAAAAGCGCAGGTAATTAATAGGCTTTCTTCGCTGTTGGGCTAAATTACATATATTGACATGGCATTATATGGGTTATATAATATTTATTGTAAAATAACAATAAATGCCATACGTATTGATTTTATACGTATAAAACTATATAATTAAGGAGTAATATATGCCATTAAAGGCGATTGAATTAGAGAGAAAAATACTGTCTTTAGGCTGGTATTTTGTAAGACAAAATGGGTCACATAGACAGTACAAACATCCTAGTATTCCTGGAACAATTACCATACCATTTCATCCCGGAGATATTACAAAGGGTGTAGAGAAAGCTGTTATGAAGAAAGCAGAACAAAAGTAAGGAGAATTCTATGCTATCAATTTATCCAGCATATTTTCTAAAAGAATCAGATGGCTACACTGTGTTATTTCCCGATTGGGACGGTGCTGTTACTTGCGGAGATACATTTGAAAACGCTATGTCTATGGCTATAGATTGCCTTGCAGGACTTGTGTTCTCGTGTAACTTAGAAGGGAAAAAGGTGCCAAAAGCGAGTGATCTATCCGATTTAGACATTAAACGCAAAGCAAAAGAAGAGGGCCTTTCGCAGGATCAAGTAATTGCTAATATGGTTAGCGTGGATGTAGAAGAGTATGCACGCATACATTTTACTAAAGCAGTTAAAAAAACTGTTACTATTCTTGAATGGCAAAATGCAGAAGGCGTCAAACGCGGTATAAACTTTTCTAAAGTCTTTCAAGATGCTCTTACAGAGAAATTGACGGAGTCTACTTTATAACTAAAATCGGATTTATTACCTGCGCCGATAATTTGTTTGGTGTCAATGGGGTCAGACCCCGTTGACAACTTTTTAATTTATTTACGTGGGTTGGCGGCCGGGCTTTTTAGCATTTCTGTTGGTAGGCGAAGCAGAGAACGGACGCAGTCCGGGCGATGGCTGAGCCACCAACCAAGAAATGCGGTAATAAGGGCGGGAGGCAAAATGATGCTTTGAAGGGGCACTCCACAGCAAAGCGTTGTTAAACACGGCGATGCGAGCGTTGCGAAGGAGCCATTCGACGAGAGCAGCGAGCAGAGCCGATTGTTTAACAGCGTGCGAGGACTACTGCACCTGAAAAGCTCATTTTGCTCCCGTCCATTGAGCGTGCTGACGTTTCCAGGATTCCAATTCAGCCTAAAAGTGAGGAAAGCCCATTTATTAGCTGCGCCGATAATTTGTTTGGCATGGAAAAGCCTTAAAATCTTGTATTTCCAAGCCTTTTGAGTTATAATAGCGTCGGAGGCATATGCCCAAAATGTACCAGATAGGAGATAAGGTTTCGTACCCAATGCATGGTGCGGGACTCATTCAAAGAATTGAAGACAGGGAAATATTAGGAGAGCAAAGGTCCTATTATATAGTCCACATAGAACACGGGAACATGGATGTCATGGTTCCTGTAGTTGGCTGTGAAAAAGTAGGATTAAGACCAATAGTTAAAAGCTCTGTAATTGACGCTGTCTTAAAAGCCCTGGGCGGAAAGTCCAAGGAAATGGACATAAACTGGAACAGAAGAAATAGAGATAATATGGAGAGGCTCAAGACTGGAGACCTTGTAGAGGTAGCCGGCGTAATAAGAGACTTGGTTAGGGTTGATAGGGCTAAAAAGCTCTCCACAGGCGAGAAAAAGCTGCTCTCCAACGCAAAGATAATACTTGCATCAGAAATGAGTATGGTTCTTTCAAAGACAGAGCCAGAAGTAATGCAGATGATTGAAGAAGCGATTTAATCCCCAAATCGCTTTAATCATTTAAATATATAAAAACTAAATAAAGGAGGAGAAGATTTTGAAGAAGGTATTCCGATGGATATTTACCTTACTCGGAATGCTGTTTGGTTATGGAGCATCATCTTTCTTGATTGAGCACATGCCTGGTCTTACAGACACCTTAGGTGACTATGCATACACCATCTTTGTGCCACTCATCATTATTTTATTCGGAATCATATTCAGTTATTTATACCAGATCTTCATAACGCGCGGGGAAAGAGCTGCAAAGAGCATTGTACTTAATATTGAAAGTATACCAATCTCTGAGCTTGCAGCCGGAACAACTGGACTTGTAGCAGGGCTACTTATTGCTTATCTCGTCTCGCAGATTATTAATGGGATTGAGGTACTAAAAACAGCATACATTAGCACCATCATTTCAGTTATTCTTTACATAGGTTTAGGATATGTTGGCATTTTGCTTGGAAGAAGAGGCAGCATGGAAATTAAGTCTCTTATGCCTAGCGCTATGCCTATTACGCGTGATTCAGCAAAACGAAAAGGTAAATTAGGGCAGGTCCCTAAAATTTTTGATACTTCTGTCATTATTGATGGAAGAATAGTGGATGTACTCAAAACCGGATTTATTGAAGGCGATATCATCATTCCTGATTTTGTTCTTGTCGAGCTAAGGCACATTGCAGATAGCAGTGATGATCTTAAAAGAGCAAGAGGAAGAAGAGGACTTGATATACTCGCAAAAATCCAAAATGAGTATGGGGTAGACATTTACGAAACGAGCTCTGAAAAAGTTCTAGAAGACATCCCAGAGGTTGATGTAAAGCTTTTAAAGCTTGCTCAGCTTACAAAGGGAGCTGTTGTTACAAATGATTTTAATCTCAATAAGGTTGCAACAGTACAAGGCATTAGAGTTTTAAATATTAACGAGCTTGCAAATTCTCTAAAACCTGTGGTTCTTCCTGGCGAGATGATGTCTGTGTACATCGTTAAGGAAGGAAAGGAAAACGGTCAAGGCGTTGCCTATCTTGAGGACGGCACAATGGTAGTTGTGGAAGACGGACAAAAGAAGGTTGGCGAGAACGTAAATGTAATAGTTACATCTGTGCTGCAGACCTCTGCAGGAAGAATGATATTTGCAAAGTAATGATATCAGTAATAGTACTTGCCGCCGGAAGCGCAACACGCTTTGGCGGCAAGGTTAAAAAGCAATACATGCTAGTTGAAAACCTTCCGGTTTTAGTAAAAACCGTCAAGGCTTTTTGCACGTTTAGGGATGATTTTGAAATCATAGTAGTTTGTCCAAAAGGAGACGAAGACTATGTTGGATCTTTAGTTCCTGGCGTAAAGATAGTTCCCGGCGGAGACATAAGAGGTGCCTCTGTAATAGAGGGACTTAAGGCAGCAACAGGAGATTTAGTTCTTGTTCACGATGCCGCAAGATGCTTTGTAGATAACGATACTATTGCAAATGTAGTTGGTGCTTTAGAAAAAGGAGCCAGTGCAGTTATCCCTTGCGTAAGCCCAACAAGCACAATTAGAACAAGAAAAGAAACTTTAGATAGAAGCAGCCTTTTTGAAGTCCAGACGCCTCAAGGCTTTAAGACAGAGCTCTTAAGAGCCGCTTACAAAAAAGCAATAGAGGATGGCTTTAGTGCAACAGATGATGCTGGAGTTATCGAGCACTATGGACTAGAAGTAGAAATAGTACAAGGAAGTTATCAGAATATAAAGATAACAACAAAAGAAGATATGCCAAAGGATATTAGAGTTGGAACAGGATACGATGTTCATAGATTAGTAGCTGGAAGGCCCCTTATGCTTGGACTTGTTAATGTTCCTTACGATAAAGGCCTTCTTGGTCATTCAGATGCAGACGTGTGCGCACATGCAATTTGCGATGCGCTTTTGGGAGCTGCAGGGCTAAGAGACATAGGATATTATTTCCCTGATAACAGCAAGGATACAGAAGGAATGTCTGGTGAAACAATAATAAAGAAAACAAAACAGCTTATTACTGATGCTGGATTTAGCATAGTAAATATAGATGCTACTATAGTAGCTGAAAAGCCAAAGCTTTCTCCTTACATTGATGAGATGAAAGAAAGAATAGCCAAAGCTTTAGAGATAGATCCTGCTGCTGTTGGGCTTAAGGCAACAACAGAAGAAGGACTTGGTATTACAGGAAATGGCGAGGCAATAACTGCAAGCGCAGTTGCTTCGTTAAAATAGAAAGGACAACGTCATGCGTGCATCAAAAATGTATTGGTACACATTAAGAGAGGTACCAGCAGAAGCAGAAATTTCATCACACATCCTGCTATTAAGAGGTGGATATATTAGAAAACTTGTATCCGGTGTTTATGGTTTCATGCCTCTTGGAAAGAGAACATTAAGAAAAGTTGAACAGATTGTTAGAGAAGAAATGGATAGAACAGGGGCTCAGGAAATTGGAATGAGCGCACTGCAGCCAGCAGAGCTTTGGCAAGAATCTGGACGCTGGGGCGCATATGGTCCTGAAATGTGGAGAGTTAAAGATAGAAACGGAAGAGAGTTCTGTCTTGGACCAACACATGAAGAAGTATTTACAGACATAGTAAGACAGAATGTCACATCATATAGACAGCTTCCTGTAAATCTCTATCAGATACAAACAAAGTATAGAGATGAAGCAAGACCTCGCTTTGGACTTATTCGTTCAAGAGAATTTATCATGAAGGATGACTATTCCTTTGATAGGGACGAGGAAGGACTTGATAAATCATACAAGGATATGTATCAGGCATATTCAAATGTATTTGATAGATGTGGTCTTACATACAGAGCAGTAGAGGCAGACTCTGGTGCGATTGGCGGAAATAACTCACACGAGTTCTGTGCGCTTTCAGATGTAGGAGAAGAAGAAATAATTTACTGCGAGTCTTGCTCTATGGCGGCTACTGCAGAAAGAGCAGCATTTAAGGACATGGCAGCTGAAACAGAAGCTGAAAAGGCTTTAGAGAAGGTTTCAACTCCAGGAACAAAAACTATTGCAGATGTTTGCAAGTTCCTTGGTCTTCCTCAAGAAAAGAGCATCAAAGCACCTTTGTTTGTTGTTCAGGCTGACGCAAACGAAGATCCAAAATATGTTGCAGCATTTATAAGAGGCGACAGACAGCTTAATATGTGTAAGCTTGTTAATGCGCTTAATGTTCCAGAGTATGCAGTTGAATTCGCAGATGAATCAAAGATGTCTGCTCTTACAGGCTGCGTTGGCGGATTTACAGGTCCTATGGGTCTTAAGAACTGTACTATAGTTGTTGACTCAGAGCTTGTAGGCCTTAAGAATGCTTGCGCTGGTGCAAATGAAGAAAACTTCCACTACGTAAACGTAAACTATGGAAGAGATTATAAAGGCGATATAGTTACAGACCTTAAGCTTTTGCAGGCAGGAGACGAGTGTCCATGTTGCGGAAGTAAGGTAAAGTCTGCAAGAGGAATAGAGGTTGGACAAGTGTTTAAGCTTGGAACAAAATATTCCGAGCCAATGAACCTCACCTTCCTTGATGAAAACCAGCAGTCACACCCTGTGGTAATGGGCTGTTATGGAATTGGTGTTACGAGAACAATGGCTGCTATTGTAGAACAGCACCATGATGAGAATGGTATCATCTGGCCTGTTAGCGTTGCTCCATATCACGTTGTAATCGAGCTTATAAAGCCGGGCGACGAAGCTCAGGAAAAGCTTGCAGTAAAGATTGAAGAAGAGCTCGAGCGAGCAGGACTTGAGGTTGTATTAGATGATAGAGACGAGCGTCCTGGCGTTAAGTTTAAGGATGCGGATCTTCTTGGCTTCCCAATTAGAATCAATGTTGGTAAGAAGGCAGGAGAAGGCATTGTTGAATACAAACTAAGAAGAGAATCAGAAATCACAGAGCTTCCTTTTGAGGAGGCAATCATCAAGGCAATAGAACTTGTTAATAAAGAAAAATTCGGAAAATAGGTCAAGAAAATGAAAGTATATAACACACTCACAAGAAAAAAAGAAGAATTAGTACCACAAGATGCAAAAGAACTTAAGATGTATGTTTGCGGTCCTACAGTATATAACTATATTCACATCGGTAACGCAAGACCATTTGTAGTATTTGATACTTTAAGAAAGTATCTTGAATACAGAGGACAAAAGGTTAAGTTTGTTCAGAACTTTACTGATGTTGATGACAAGATTATCAAAAGAGCAAAGGAAGAAGGCATTACAGCCTTTGAAGTAGGAGATAAGTACATCCAGGCTTATTTTGAAGATGTAAAGGAGCTCAATATTAAGCCTGCAGATGTTCATCCAAGAGTTACAGAAACAATGCCAGAAATTATTGCATTTGTTAAGGGCCTTATAGACAAAGGCATGGCATACGAAGCTGGCGGGGATGTATATTACAGAACAAGAAAGTTCCCAGGATACGGTAAGCTTTCTGGAAAGAACATTGATGATCTTAAGGCTGGTGCAAGAATTGAGGTTGGAGATATAAAAGAAGATCCACTCGATTTTGCGCTTTGGAAGGCAAGAAAAGAAGAATCAGAAATTGCATGGGAGTCTCCATGGGGCATGGGAAGACCGGGCTGGCATATTGAGTGCTCGGCAATGAACCTTAAGTATCTTGGAGAAACTATAGACCTTCACTGCGGTGGAGAAGATCTTCAGTTCCCTCACCATGAAAATGAAATTGCGCAATCAGAAGGACTGACAGGAAAGACCTTCTCAAATTACTGGATGCACAATGGCTTTATCAACGTAGAAGGAGAAAAGATGAGCAAGTCTCTCAACAACTTCTTCCTCGTTAGAGATATCTTAAAAGAATATGAAGGAGAAGTTCTTAGATACTTCCTTCTTTCCGCACAGTATAGAGGACCAATTAACTTCTCTAAAGATTTAATGGACGCTGCTAAGAATTCTCTCGAGAGAATGAGAAACTGCAAGGAGAACTTAAAGCACCTTGTAGAAACAGCAGCAGATGGAGAAGTAAGAGAGCCTGGAAAGTATAATAAGCACAAGGATAAGTTTATTGCTTGCATGGATGACGACTTAAATACTGCAGATGCAATTACAGCAGTGTTTGAACTCATCTCTGATATTAATAAAGATGCAGCAAACGGAATGAACAAGAAGGAAGCAGAAGAAGCATATAAGCTTCTCGATGAACTCACAGCAGTCCTTGGACTTCTTAGAAAGGAAAAATCACAGGATGTAGATTCTGAGATTCAAAAACTTATTGATGAAAGACAACAAGCAAGAAAAGCAAAAGACTTCCAAAGAGCAGATGCCATTAGAGACGAACTCGCAGCAAGAGGAATCACTCTCAAAGACACCCCTCAAGGAGTCCAAATCATCTACAATTAAGAAAGGATACCTGCGGGATTTACTTAACAATGCAGACAGAGCTTAAGAATCTTAATGTGTTATCGCTTGCATATATGGGAGATGCTGTGTGGGAACAGTTTGTTAGAGAAAGAGTAATACTATCTCTTCCAAATGCAAACCACGCTGACTATCTTCATAAGCTAGGGGTAAAGTATGTAAACGCAAAGGCCCAGGCAAAGGCTGTTAAAGCCATGCTTGATCTTGGCATATTTACTGAAGAAGAGGCCCTTCTTATCAAAAGAGCAAGAAATCACAAAACAGCAACTAAAGCAAAAAACGCAGACGCAATTACTTACAAATGGGCAACAGCATTCGAAACAATAATAGGAAGTCTGTATCTTCAAAAGGAAGAGAAAAGACTTCTAGAAGTAATGGAAAAAGCACTCGAGCTTCTTACAGCAGAGAAGTAAAAGAATCAAAGCCTTACAAAAAAGGGTTTGAAGAAAATCCTAATCTTTTGATTGGAAGAAATCCAATCACAGAAGCAATTAAGGCAGGAAGACCAATAGATAAAATCCTTATGCAAAAGGACATTCAAGGCTCTGGAAAGGCCATAGGTGGTCTTGCAAGAGAAGAGGGAATTCCTGTTCAGTACGTGGATAAGATTGTGCTTGATAAGCTTGCACCAGGACGTCCTCACCAGGGAGTGGCTGCTTATGTTGCAGCGCATTCTTATGTTGGAGTTGACGATATTCTAGACGCTGCTAAGGCAAAGGGAGAAGATCCTCTCATCGTAATATTAGATGGACTTGAGGATCCTCATAATCTTGGAGCAATACTAAGATCCTGCGATGGAGCAGGCGCTCACGGTGTAATAATTCCATCAAGAAGAAGTGTGTCATTAACAGAGGTTGTTGCAAAGTCTTCTGCTGGCGCTATTGAATATATACCAGTTGCAAAGACAGGTAATCTTTCGCAGACCATTGAGCTTCTTAAGAAGAAAGGTCTTTGGATTGCGGCTGTAGATATGGATGGAGCAAATTATTCCGAGGCAAGTCTTTCTGGCCCACTGGCCATTGTAATAGGTGGAGAAGGTTCTGGAGTTTCAAGGCTTGTAAAGGAAAAATCAGACTTTGTAGTTTCCATTCCAATGAAGGGACATGTAAACTCGCTTAATGCATCAAATGCAGCAGCTATAGTTTTGTACGAGGCTGCAAGGCAGAGAGGATAGAAATGTACCAGGACAAAACTCTTGAACAAATTCTTGAAGATAATGAATATAAAGAGCTGGTAAAGTCTAAGGCAGCTCTTTATTTCATATTGGGAGGGGATAGAGAAGATTTAGTTCAGGAGGGCATGGTTGGTCTTGTTAAGGCGTACAATAGCTTTGATCAAGATAAAAATGCAAGCTTTAAAACCTATGCATCGCATTGCATAGAAAATGAAATAATTAACGCAATAAAGGCGGCAGCTAGAAAGAAGCACTCACCGCTTAATGAGTCTTTAGAAATCCCAGAAAGCCTTCCTGCAGGAAGGATGTCAAGTCCTGAGGATGAGCTTATTTACAAAGAATTCTGGGATAATCTTAAAACAAACAAAGACAATATTTTTGGAAAGCTTGAACACGAAGTGTTTTTAAGACTTTTGCAGGGTGAGACATATTTGGAAATCGCCAGTGTTCTTTCTAAAACCCCAAAGCAAATAGACAATGCTATCCAAAGAATCAAAGCCAAGATTAAGAAGCTGTGAAATGTTTGCCACATAGGTGGCAAGTACATAGATTTAGGGGTGTTGTTGTGACGAATGATAGTCAACAGAAAAAATATAAATTAGAGTTTTTAATAGTAATGTGCTCGTTTGGAATTCTTGGCCCAATAGTAAAGGCCATAGGTTTTCCATCGCCAGTTATAGCATTTTTTAGAGCGTCTATTGCTGGTATTTCGCTCGCAATATATTATTTTGCAAGAAATAAAAGAGTGGATAAGGCTACAAGGAAGAGATGCTTTATTCCCCTTATTATTTGCGGCATTTGCCTTGCGGGAGACTGGATTACTTTATTTACAGCATATAACTACACAACAGTTGCTACGGCAACTATTTGCTATTACATAGAGCCTATACTTGTACTAATAGGTAGCGGAATTTTCCTTAAGGAAAAAATTAGAACAAAGCATCTTATATGCATAATCGTTGCTTTTATTGGAGTTGCCTTTGTGTCTGGTATAGAAGAAAAAGTACTAGAAGAGGAAACAGGAAATATACAGTTGAAAATGGTCTGCCAAGCCTTGCGGAGCGTAAGGGCGTTTTGATTGCCGCACTAGGAGCTGCATTTTATGCGGTCATAGTCATACTAAATAAAAAGCTTATGACTGATGTTGATCCTGTGTTTAAGACCATGTTCCAACTGCTTGTAGCCGCTGTTATTACTATGCCATATGTTCTTGCAACAGAGGATCTTAGTGCTTTGGTATTTACCCCAAAGAAGATAGCTTTGCTCTTGTTCCTTGGTATTGTGATGACGGCCTTTACATATATTTTCTATTTCAGCAATGTTGTCAGGATTCCAACCAAAACGGCTGCTATCTTTAGCTACGGAGATCCTGTTGTTGCTGTAATAGTATCAGTACTATTCCTGCACGAGCCTATTAGCATTTATGGTATAATAGGGGCAGTGCTGGTTATAGGATCAGCTGTTTTCTCAGAATTAGAATAGGTTTAAAAAATGTTTGAAATTTTCTACTTAGTAATCTTTATTCTATCAACAGTAGTGCATCTTTACGCTTCTGCCAAGAAAAACAAGAAGCTAAGAAACGTCACAAAACCATTTATCTTAATCTCATTGCTTGGGTATTACGCAGCGAGTACAGTTGATGTAAGACTTACTGTAGTCTTGGCGTTGATATTTAGCTGGATTGGTGATTTGCTTCTCATTCCGGACGGAGTTAAATGGTTTACTATGGGTGGCATATCATTTATGATTAGCCATGCCTTCTTTGCGCTAAGCTATTATCCAGCAATTGATTTCTCGTGCATAAACCCAGTGATCATTGCTGTGCTCGCAGTAATTTATATAACTGCTGTAGTGATAATCTTTAAAAAGCTTAGACCGCATCTTCCAAGGCCTTTGTTCTATCCAATGTTTTTATACTTACTCATCAATGGAACAATGAACTGCTTTGCAATATTTAGGATGCTAACAGGAACCTATCTTCCAACTATACTTACATGCATTGGTGCAGTATTGTTCTTTATTTCAGATACAACGCTGTTCTTTGTAAGGTTTAATAAGGAAAGCAAAATCAAAACCCATTTCTGGGTTATGCTTACATATTCAATCGGTGAATTTTTACTTGTCTGTGGT
>JAKSSJ010000038.1 GCA_024403215.1 Clostridia bacterium | reverse complement strand
AGCTTCTTAAAAAACTTTGCAAGATTGATGGCATTAAGTGGATTAGACTCATGTATTGCTATGAGGATGAAATCACTGATGAGTTAATTAAGGTAATTAAATCAGAAGATAAGATAGTTAAGTATATTGATATTCCTGTTCAACATGGCTCGACAAAAATTTTAAAGGCAATGAACAGGAAATCCACAAAAGAAAGTATTGAAGCAACTGTTAATAAGCTTAGAGATGAGATTCCTGGCATTGTAATTAGAACCACTCTAATTACTGGTTTTCCTGGAGAGACTGCAAAGGAATTTGATGAGCTTTATGATTTTGTTTGCAAAATGAAATTTGACAGACTTGGAGTTTTTGCTTACTCAAAGGAAGAGGGAACAAAGGCTGCAAAGATGAAGGGCCAGGTTAGATCTGACGTTAAAGAAAGACGCAGAGATAAAATCATGGAGCTTCAAAGACAGATTTCTTTAGAGAACAACAAAAAGTATATTGGAAATACAATAGAAGTTTTAGTTGAAGAGATTGATGAGGATGGCTCGTATGTTGGCAGAGCCTCATTTGATGCAGAGGGCATTGATAACGGAGTAATCTTTACTTCCAAAAAGAAACTTAAGGTAGGACAGTTTGTCAATGTTTTAGTAACTGATGCATTTGATTATGATTTATGTGGGGAGGTAAAATAATGAATCTTCCAAATAAGCTTACATTATTAAGAGTAATTTTGGTTCCAGTATTTGTAGTGATGTACATTAAGCAGATGTTCATTCCAGCATTTATTGTTTTCATTGTCGCTTCCTTTACAGATATGCTGGATGGAAAGATTGCAAGAAAATATAATCTCATAACTAACTTTGGAAAGATTATGGATCCGCTCGCAGATAAGATTTTGGTCTATTCGGCATTTTGTTTATTTATTGAAGATGGAACTATGCCGGCATGGATTCTAATTGTAATTCTTCTTAGAGAGTTTACCGTTGCAGGTATGCGAACCGTGGCAGCATCTGAGGGGATTGTTATTGCAGCTGGAATTACAGGAAAGATTAAAACTGTGCTTCAGATGATAGCTGTTCCACTTCTCATTATTTCTTCAATGCATAATGTACTATATATATTATCTCAAGTATTTTTGTGGGCGTCTCTTGTTATGACTATAGTCTCTGGGGTAGAGTATGTGGTTAAGAATAAGAGTGTTTTCGCTTGACATTTTAGGTAAATTATGGTAAATATATTTTGAGAGATTTTATGAAAAAATTTCTTGACCTTGGGATGAAATTGGGGTATTATAGTCATAGAACAAATGTTCTTTAACTAATTTGGAGGCAATTATGGCAAGTACAGCAAAAACTGAAAAGGAAAAAGCGCTAGAAGCAGCGCTCGCTCAAATTGATAAGAAATTCGGCAAGGGTTCAATTATGTCCCTTGGTGATGAAAATGCTAGATTAGATATAGAAGCTATTTCAACAGGCTCAGTAAGTTTGGATGTAGCCTGCGGAATCGGCGGTCTTCCAAAGGGAAGAATCATAGAAATCTATGGTCCAGAATCCTCTGGTAAGACAACACTTGCACTTCATGTTGTTGCGGAAGCTCAAAAAGAAGGCGGCAAATGCGCATTTATAGACGCAGAGCACGCATTAGATCCAACTTATGCTAAAGGTATTGGAGTAGACACAGATGATCTTTTAGTATCTCAGCCAGACACAGGTGAAGATGCCCTTGAAATCTGCGAAATGCTCGTTAGATCTGGTGCTATTTCAGTTGTTGTTGTAGACTCTGTTGCAGCCCTTGTTCCAAAATCAGAGATTGAAGGGGATATGGGAGATAACCATGTTGGACTTCAGGCTAGACTTATGTCTCAGGCTCTAAGAAAGCTTACAGGCATTGCAAATAAGACTGGCACAATGATTATTTTCATTAACCAGCTTAGAGAAAAGATTGGTGTAATGTTTGGAAACCCAGAAACCACTACTGGCGGAAGAGCATTAAAGTTCTATGCATCCGTAAGATTAGATGTTAGAAGAGTAGAATCTATCAAGAACGGGGATAACGTAATTGGTAACCGTACAAGGGTAAAAGTAGTTAAAAATAAGGTTGCTCCACCGTTCAGAATGACGGAGTTTGACATAATGTATGGCGAAGGAATATCAAAATCTGGAGATATCCTAGACTGCGCTGTAGAGGCTGGTCTTGTAGAGAAGGCCGGATCTTGGTTCTCATATAATGGAGACAGAATTGGTCAGGGCAGAGAAAACGTAAAAGAGTACCTTAAAACTCACCCAGAAATGATGAATGCTCTTGAGGCAGAAATCAAAGAGCAGTTTGTACCAAAAAAAGATGAGAATTTAGTAGACGATTCTGATGCAATGAAAGTTGATGAAGACGGCGTAATTATTGATTAAAAATCCTTGACAAAAGGTCCTAAAACCTATATAATTTCAACGTTGCCGCTCTAAGTGGGTTCTTAAGAAGTTTCTATTATATAGAACACCTACACTGGCGAGCCCGTATATAGGAGGAAAACAAAAATGTATGCAGTAATCGAGACTGGCGGAAAGCAGTATCGTGTTGAAGAAGGCGATGTAATTTCCGTTGAAAAACTTGATGAAGAAGTTGGCGCAAATGTTAGCTTCAAGGAAGTCCTTGTTGTTGGTAAGCCAAACGAAACACTCGTTGGTACACCATACGTAGAAGGCGCAACAGTTAAAGCAGAAGTCGTAGAAAACGGCAAAGCTAAGAAGGTTGTAATTTTTAAGTATAAGGCTAAGAAAGACTCTAGAAAGAAACAGGGTCACAGACAACCATATACAAAGCTTCAGATTAAGGCTATTGCAGTAAAGGCTGCAAAGGCTGAGTAACGTTCCTTGGGAGGTAATTAAATGGCAAGTAAAAAAGGTGTCGGTAGTTCCAAGAACGGCCGCGAGTCTGAATCGAAAAGACTTGGATTAAAGAAAGCTGATGGACAATTCGTAAGCGCAGGTTCTATCCTTGTTAGACAGAGAGGAACAAAGTTCCACCCTGGTAACAATGTAGGCATTGGCGGAGACGATACATTATTCGCAAAGGTTGATGGTACAGTTAAATTCGAAAGATATGACAAGACCAGAAAACAAGTAAGCGTATATCCAGAAGAAGCGTAAACAAGTGGCCCCTAGTTATACTAGGGGCTTATTTATTAAATTATGTTTGTAGATAAAGCGATAATAAAAGTTAAATCAGGTAAAGGTGGCAACGGTGCTGTTTCCTTTAGACGTGAAGCCTATGTTCCGCAAGGCGGTCCAGATGGTGGTAACGGAGGCAAGGGCGGCAGCGTAATTTTAGTTGCAGATAGAAACCTTAGAACCTTAATGGACTTTAAGTTTAAACAAAAATATGAAGCCCAGCAAGGTGAAGACGGCAGAGGCAGACAACAGTTTGGTAAAGACGGAGAAGATCTTGTTATAAAAGTTCCTGTTGGTACTGTTGTAAAAGACGTTGAGTCTTCTGCTATAATGGCAGACCTTAATCAAGATGGAAAGAAAGTCGTTGTAGCAAGAGGCGGCAAAGGTGGTAAAGGAAATGTCTTATTTAAAAATTCAGTAAGACAAGCTCCAAACTTTGCAGAAGCTGGCGGTCTTCCTGTAGAAAGATCTGTTGAACTTGAACTCAAATTAATTGCAGACGTTGGTCTTGTTGGTTATCCAAACGTAGGAAAATCAACTCTGCTTTCTGTTTCAACAAGTGCACAGCCTAAGATTGCAAATTATCATTTCACAACTATAACTCCAAACCTTGGTGTTGTATCAATGTATGATAAATCTTTTGTAATGGCCGATATTCCTGGCCTTATTGAAGGAGCATCTGAAGGACTTGGTCTCGGACTTGATTTTCTTAAGCACATTGAAAGAACCAAAGTCTTAATTCATATTGTTGACTGCTCTGGCTCTGAAGGCAGAGATCCAATTGAAGACTTTGATAAGATAAACTCAGAGCTTGTTTCATATAACGAGAAGCTTTCAAACAAACCTCAGATTGTTGTTGCAAATAAAATGGATATGACATCTGACGAGGATTATGAAAGATTCAAAGCTTATGTAACAGAAAAGGGTTATGAGTGTTATCCAATGAGTGCTCCAATTCACGAAGGTGTTGATGAAGTGCTCAAGGCTGCTTTTAGAACC
The DNA here is from genome assembly GCA_024403215.1 of Clostridia bacterium. Classification (GTDB taxonomy): domain Bacteria; phylum Bacillota; class Clostridia; order Peptostreptococcales; family Anaerovoracaceae; genus RUG13409. The sequence goes on along the minus strand of JAKSSJ010000038.1, from coordinate 7,806 downwards.
TTAGAAAGTCTTCCAGAAGAAGAGGAAGAAACCATTGCCTTCTTTGAAGAAAAGGCTGCAGAAGACGAAGAGGATTACAGAAACATCATTACCTTTGTTGATGATAATGGCGATTACCACGTTGAAGGTAAACAGCTCAGAAAGATTTTTGATTCAACAAACTTCAATGATACTGGATCTTTAAGATACCTTTACAAATACATTGAAGAAAAGGGTGCAATAGAAGAGCTTCTTGCGCTCGGCCTTGATGAAGGCGATAGCATCTTTATCTTCGATTACGAATTTGAATATTACGATGAATAATGTCCAAGAGACCTTAGATAGTCTTTTATTAAAAGTAAATAAACCTGCAAGATATATTGGCGGAGAGCCTTATCAGATTGTCAAAAAGGAAGGTGAATATGATGTTCACTTTGCTTTTTGTTTTCCGGATACTTATGAGATAGGAATGTCTTATATGGGACTTCAGCTTCTATATCATCTTGCAAACAAGACAAAGCACAGCTATCTTGAAAGAGTTTTCATGCCTGCAGAAGATATGGAAGAGAAAATGAGAAAGCATAAGCTTCCTTTATATACTCTTGAAACAAAAACTCCTGTTAAAGACTGCGATATAGTTGGCTTTACTCTTCAGTACGAGCTTTCTTACACCAATGTCTTAAACATGCTTAATCTTTCTGGCATCCCTCTCTTATCAAAAGATAGAACAGAAGATGATCCACTTATTGTAGCTGGTGGTCCTTGTGCGTTTAATGTTGAGCCACTTGCAGACTTCTTTGATCTTGTAATGATTGGAGACGGAGAAGAGCTGCTTCCTCTTGTTTGCGAAAAGTTTGCAGCATGGAAGAAAACTAAAGCTCCAAAGAAAGTACTTCTTGAAGAGCTGTCTCATATTCAAGGAATATATATTCCTTCATTTTATGAACCAGTTTATAACGGAAGCGAATTTACTGGCTACAAAAAGCTTAATGAAAATGCTCCTGACAGAGTATTAAGAAGCTTTGTTAATGATTTAAATTCAGTTGATTTTCCTGTCTGCAATATTGTTCCACTTATTGAAGTTGTTCATGACAGAGCAGTTTGTGAACTATTTAGAGGATGTACAAGGGGCTGCAGATTCTGTCAGGCTGGTATGCTCTATAGACCAGTAAGAGAAAGAAGTAAGGAAAACAATTTAGAGATTGCTAAAAAACAGCTCGAGTGTTCTGGTCATAAGGAACTTTCTTTGCTTTCTCTTTCAACCTCTGATTATACAGAGTTTGAGCCACTGGTTAATAATCTAATGGATTATTGCGAGGAGCACAATGTTGCAATCTCGCTCCCATCACTAAGACTTGATAATTTTGCATTTGAAGTATTAGATAGAATTCAAGGTCTAAGAAAGACTGGTTTAACCTTTGCTCCAGAAGCAGGAACACAAAGACTTAGAGATGTTATAAACAAAAACATCACAGAAGAAGAAATTCTTTCTGCAATAGATAAAGCAATTGAGCTTGGATGGAAGTCTGTAAAGCTCTACTTTATGATAGGTCTTCCAACTGAAACAGATGAAGACATAGCTGGAATTGCTAAGCTTACTGAAAAGATCTTAAATCTTGCATATATTAAGAACAACAACAAGAAGGGCAGATTCAATGTATCTGTCAGCGTTTCTAATTTTGTTCCAAAGCCATTCACTCCATTTGAGTGGTGCGCACAAAATACTGAAGAGGAATTTAGAAGAAAACATGATTTACTAAGAGACTTGTTTAAGCCATTAAAAGGTGCAGCTCTTCATTATCATGGAAGCTTCCAATCAAGACTCGAAGGAGTATTTGCAAGAGGAGACAGAAGACTTACTAAGACCCTGCTGCTTGCATACGAATATGGTTGTAAGTCTGATGCATGGACCGAGCACTTCAAAGAGGATGCTTGGAAGAAGGCATTAAAAGAATCTGGCATTGATGATAACTACTTTGCATTAAATGATTTAGATTCAGCAAAGGATTATCCTTGGGAAATAATTGACTGCGGAGTAAGTAAAGAATATCTACTTTCAGAATGGAAGAAAGCAAATACTGCGGTAACAACCAAGGATTGCAGACACGGCTGTAATGGCTGCGGAATTAATAAGCACATTGAATGCAAGTTTGGAGGTATTTATGAATAGATATCTTCTAAGCTTTTATAAAAAAGGAAATATGAGATTTATATCTCACCTTGATCTTCAAACTCTTTTCCAAAGAGCAATAAGAAGAGGAAACGTTAAGGTTGCATATTCAAATGGCTTTAATCCTCACGAGCTCATGAATATAGTACAGCCTTTATCACTTGGTTATGAAGGCGAGAACGAGCTCTTAGAAATTGATACTGAGATTTCTTATGAGCCAAACAGTCTTCTCAATGCATTAAATCTTGGACTTCCTGATGGAATTAAATTTACATCATGCAAGGAAGTTGAAAGAAAGAATAAGCAAACAAGCATAAGCATTGAATTTGCAGAGTACAGCTTTGTATATGAAGATGAAATAAAATTAAAGCTTGATGAATTTTTAAATCAAGAAGAAATCATAATTAAAAAGCACGATAAAAAAACTGGCGGCTTTGTAGATAAGAATATAAAAGATCTTATTTGCGATATACATTATGATAATAACAAGCTGTATATAAAGGTTTGCTGCGGAAGCAACAAGACTTTAAATCCAAGTAATCTTTTGACAAGCTTATTTGAATTTTCAGGATTAGTATTTGAGCCAAACAAGGCTAGAATAACAAGGCTTTCGCTAAAATAGTTTGCAAGCAAATATAAAGGAAAATAAAATGCTAAAGGATAGCGAATTAAAAAGAATAAACGAGCTTGCTGCTTTGAAAAAGGAGAGGGGCCTTACCAATGAGGAAGAGGCTGAGCAAAAGGTTCTGTATAAAAAGTTCCTCGACGATTTTAGAGGACGTTTTAAGCAGCAGCTTGACAACATTGAAATTGTTGACAAATAACTGCCTGTTGTGTAAAATATTGGTAGTTGATTAAGATCTATAGGGTAATAAGGGTATGGATTTGGAGATTTTTTATGAACGAAAAAATCAAAAAGATCAAGAATATCGTTATTATTCTTTTAATTCTTGCTGCAGTTTTAGGCCTAATACTAAGCCGCATCCAGCCAAAAGTAGGAGAGCTTGATGAGAAAATTACTTTCTACTCAAAATCCCCTGAAAATGCTGAAATTTCAACTAAAGCTAAGGGCCAAGAAGGCCAAAATCAGACGGAATCAGACGTCAATTCTTCCGATAATTCAGATACAAGCGGAACAGTTTCGGCTCAGGAAAACGGCAAAATAAGCCTCAATAAGGCCACAAAAGAAGAACTCATGAGCCTTCCAGGCATTGGAGAAACTAAGGCTTTAGCAATAATTGAATACAGAAACCGCTACAATGGTTTTGTAAGTATAGAAGAAATTACCCAGGTAAAGGGTATTGGTGAAAGTACATTTAATAAGATCAAAGCATATTTAAGTCTTTAAGGAATTATGAAGGTAGTTTTAGGCTTAAGCGGAGGCGTAGACTCCATTGCTAGCGCAATAATACTTAAAAATAAGGGTTATGAAGTCATAGCCCTTTATTTTGATGTTGTTAATGATGGCGACAAGGATGCGGAAGAAAGAGCCCGCCAAGCAGCTTTTAAGCTTGAAATTCCATACGTTTACAAGAATCTATCTAAAGAATTTGATGAAAATATCATTAAGTATTTTTGCAATGAATATAGCCTTGGAAGAACTCCAATTCCATGCATTTTCTGCAATCCTTTGATTAAATGGAAGGTCCTTTACGATTATGCAAAGGAAATTGGAGCAGAATATATTGCATCTGGTCACTATGCTAAAGTAGTACAGGATGGGGACATTTTTTACGTTTCTAGAGCAGCTAATTTAGAAAAAGATCAGTCATATATGCTTGCAAGACTGCCGCAAAATATCTTATCAATGATGCTTTTGCCTCTTGGAGATATAGAATCTAAAGACAAAACAAGGGAGATTGCCAAAGCTTTTGACTTTGATTTTGGCTCACAAAAGGAATCTCAGGACATCTGTTTCATAAAACATAGTTATGTAGAATTTCTTGAAGAGCAAGGAATAGAAACTAAAGAAGGTAACTATGTCGATACGTCAGGCTTAACACTTGCGCCAACAGGAAAGGGTTACGCAGCGTTCACCATTGGTCAAAGAAAGGGTCTTGGTCTTTCTATGGGTGTGCCTTGCTACGTTACAAAAATTGATTCGGAAACAGGTAATATTACAGTTTCAACAAACGAGCAAGATCTATACAGGGAGCAGGTTCTAATCGACAATATTTTCTGGACTGGACCAAGATTAGACGGTGAGTATTTTGCAAAGCTAAGGTACGCGGCCAAGATGGCTAAATGTCAGGTCATAAATAAGAGCCAGTATATTATCTTAAGCGTTGATGAGGCCCAAAGAGCTCCCGCGCCTGGACAAGCCGCTGTTATATATAATAATGAAGACAAGGTTGTCGGATGCGGAATAATTTGCTAAAATATATAGGTTAAGTAGTTAAAATATAAATATTATAGATAGAGGTAAATATTATGAAGTATATGGGCGTTAATGAAATCAGAGAGAAGTTCCTTTCTTTCTGGGAATCAAAGGGCTGTTTAAGACATGCAAGTTATTCTCTTGTTCCACCAGCAAGTGACAAGAGCTTACTTCTTATTGCGGCCGGAATGGCGCCACTTAAGCCATATTTTAGCGGAGCAGAAGTTCCACCAAAGAGCAGAATGACAACATGCCAAAAGTGCATTAGAACTAACGATATTGATAACGTTGGTCACACAGCAAGACATGCTACATTTTTTGAAATGCTCGGAAACTTTTCATTTGGAGATTATTTCAAAAGAGAATCTGTTGGTTGGGGCTGGGAGTTTATAACCGACGAGAAATGGCTCGGAATTCCTAAAGAAAAAGTTTGGGCTACCGTTTATGAGGATGATGACGAAGCCTTTAATATTTGGAGAGATGAAATTGGAATGCCAGAAGAACATATCGTAAGACTCGGAAAAGACGATAACTTCTGGGAGATTGGTACAGGTCCATGTGGTCCTTGCTCTGAGCTTTACTATGACAGAGGTCCTGAATACGGCTGCGGAAAACCGGATTGCAAACCAGGATGTGATTGCGACAGATACATGGAATTCTGGAACCACGTATTTACACAGTTTGATAGGCAAGAAGATGGAAGCTATCTTGAACTTGCTCACAAGAACATTGATACCGGTATGGGTCTTGAGAGAATGGCTTGCATCATGCAAGGCGTTGACTCTATCTACAGTGTAGATACTATGCAAACAATTCTCAAAGAGGTTTCAAGACTTGCAGGAGTTGAGTACAAGGACGGAAATGCAAAGACTGATGTATCAATCAGAATTATAACTGATCACATCAGAGCTGTTTCATTCATGATTTGCGACGGCATTCTTCCATCAAATGAAGGAAGAGGATATATCTTAAGAAGACTCTTAAGACGTGCTGCAAGACACGGAAGACTCCTTGGAATTAAAGGAAGCTTCCTTAAAGATCTTTGCGAAAAAGTATTTGAGATTTCTGGAGATGCTTATCCAGATCTTATTGAAAGAAAAGATTACATCAAAAAGATTATCAGCATTGAAGAAGATAAGTTTGCACAAACTATTGATAAGGGTTCTGATATTCTTGATGGATATATTAAAGAGGCAAAGAAGTCTGGTAATGCTATGCTTTCCGGACAACAGGTATTCACACTTTATGATACCTATGGTTTCCCAATTGAATTAACAGAAGAAATTGCAGCAGATGCTGATTGCAAGATTGATGCAGACGGCTTTAAGACTTGCATGGATGCACAAAAGGCTCAGGCAAGAGCTGCAAGAAAAGATGATGATAACGAAGGTAGGCTCGATGAATCTGCTACGTACAAAGATTCTGCTCACACAGATTTTGTTGGCTACGAATCGCTTTGCGACGAAGCAAAGATTATAGGAATCGTAAAGGGAATGAGCAAACTTCAATCAGCTAGTGAAGGCGATGAGGTGAGGGTAGTTCTCGATAAGACTCCATTCTATGGTGAAGGCGGAGGACAGGTAGGAGATACTGGTCTATTAGAAGCTGATGGCTTTACTGCAGTTGTTACAAACACAACAAAGGTTGGAGCTGTTTATGTTCACCATGTTAAAGTTGAAGCAGGCGAGATTAATGTTGGAGATACTGTGACTGCAGCACTTGATGTTGAAAGACGTCATGCTATTGCAAGAAACCACACTGCAACACATCTTCTTCAGAAGGCTTTAAGAATGGTTCTTGGTGATCACGTTGAACAAGCAGGTTCACTTGTAACAGAAGATTCTTTAAGATTTGACTTCACTCACTTTGAAGCAATTTCAAAAGAAGATTTACAAACAGTTGAAGATATTGTTAACAACGAGATCTTAAAGTTTACTGATGTTGAAACCAAAGTTCTTCCTATTGAAGAAGCTAAAAAGCTCGGAGCAATGATGCTCTTTGGAGAAAAGTATGGTGCAACAGTTAGAGTTGTAAACGTAGAAGACTTCTCAATGGAATTCTGCGGTGGAACTCATGTTGCAAACATCGGACAAATTGGTTGTCTTAAAATAGTTTCTGAATCTGGCGTTGCTGCTGGTGTAAGAAGAATAGAAGCAACCACTGGTTCATCAGTAAAGAATATGTTATCTGAAGATGAAGAGCTTCTTACAAATATTTCTGAAAGTTTAAAGACAACTCCAGCAAATCTTGCAAAGAAGGTTGAATCAATTTCTGAAGAACTTAAGGCTGTAAAGAAAGAACTTGAAGACTTAAAGAAATCTCAGATGAACTCTGGTGCAGATGATCTTCTTAAGAATGCAGAAGTAATTAGCGGTGCAAAGCTTGTTACAAAGCAATTTGACGGAGCTACAATCGACGATTTAAGAGGACTTTCTGATAGCATCAAGAAAGATAACAAGTCTGTTGTAATGGTATTTGCAACAGTCAACGGAGAAAAGGCTACACTCATGGTATCTGTAACAGATGATCTTCTTGATAAAGGATACCATGCTGGCAATATGATTAAGCAAATCGCTGCAGTTTGCGGCGGTGGCGGTGGCGGAAAAGCTGATATGGCTCAAGCCGGTGCAAAAGATATTTCTAAATTACCAGAAGCATTTGAACTCGCAAGGAAGCTTATGGTAAAATAATATAGGGGAGGGAGTAACAATGGAAAGAAATACAATTCTATTTACAAATCCAGAAAAGAAGAATGAACAGACAACTCAAGAAATTCTTGAAACTGTTTATGCTGCACTTGAAGAAAAAGGCTACAATGCAATAGACCAAATGGTAGGATATATTTTATCCGGTGATCCTTCTTATATCACAGGTCATAACAATGCAAGAAACCTTATCAGAAAGGTTGAAAGAGATGACCTTGTTGAAGAACTTTTAAGAAAGTTCCTTGATAAGTAGTATATGAGATACCTTGGACTAGACATTGGTGATAAAACTATAGGGGTGGCTGTTAGCGACCCCTTATTTATATCTGCCCAAGGCGTTGAAACTATTGAACGAGTTGGTATAAGAAAAGATACAACAAAGATTGTTGAGCTATGCAAGCAATATGAGGTTTCTAAGATAATCTGCGGATTGCCACTCATGCTTTCTGGTGAGGATTCTATACAGACAGAAAAGGTAAGGGAATTTGTAGAGCTTCTTACTAACAAATGTAGGTCTATGGGGCTCAAGCTTGATATAGAATTTCAAGATGAGAGATTTACAACAAAAGAAGCAA
>JAKSSJ010000037.1 GCA_024403215.1 Clostridia bacterium | reverse complement strand
AAAACTTCAACTTTTTGAGAAAAAGTTTTCCACAGAATTTTCCACAGGGCAAATAATGCCACATCCCTTGGTTGGCGGCTTCGGGCCTGCTGGCCTGGGAGGGGCCTCAGGCCCGGCCGCCAAAGCGGCAATAGCTGCGCGCTAACGCTTGCTGTGTTTCCTATACGCTACGCTGCCTGCGGCAGGATAGGCGGGCAACGGCTGCCACTACTCTACAATGTTCCGCCTTCGGCGGGGCTCCTTAAGGGGCACCATCTCTTCTTTTTCCGCTGCCCGGCACTTCACGGCCACCGCAGGACTACTTCCAACCGTTTCTACCAATAATCTTTACTTCTATACCACGCATTCGCTGGCGCTACAGCACGTATTCATCACTGTTACATCAGGTAACCTTGCCACTTCTGCAGATTTTACGCAATGTGGCAAGGTTATTCACTTGTTATTTTGCGCCCACCTTGCCACATCTTTTATTTTCTTTAAAAGTGGCAAGGTTTTTCACCTGCTTTCTTGCACCCACCTTGCCACATCTTTTATTTTCTTTAAAAGTGGCAAGGTTTTTCACTTGCTTTCTTGTACCTACCTTGCCACATCTTTTATTTTCTTTAAAAATGGCAAGGCTTTTCATGATAAAAGTTTAAAATCCTTTCAAAAACCTTGCCACATTGCGGGGTTTTTGAATAAGTGGCAAGGAGGGCTTCTTTTATTGGCCATAAAACCTTGCCATTTTGCAGCTATTTTTAATAAGTGGCAAGGTAGGCTTCTTTTACTGGCCCTAAAACCTTGCCACTTTGCGGTATTTTTTAATAAGTGGCAAGGTAGGCAGCTAAAACTAGTGCTCTTTTATGATGCTATTTGACGAAAGTTCTAAATATTTTAAGTTCGTATCACTTTTTGATGCTCAAATTGGTGCTCAGGTGACGAAAGTCTTTGATATTTAGAAATCGTCTCACTTTTTGATGCTTTAATTGGCACTGAGTTGACGAAAGGCTTTGACAATTAAAAATCGTCTAACTTTTTATGATGTTTTAGCGATGATGCTATTAGAAATCGTAAAAATGTTAGACGATTTAAAGGAGAAAGAGTTAATCGTCACTTGGGGAATAAAAACAAGGGCAAAATGTTAGACGATTCCGAGGGAAAAACGCGTTTCGTCACATTAGCGGTGGGAAGTGGAACCCAGCGGCTGACGCGGAGTTGCGGGACAGCGGAAGAATGGGGATTGCACCCCTTAAGGAGCCCCGCCGAAGGCGGAACATCGTAGAGCAGCGGCAGCCGTAGCCCGCCTATCCTGCCTTAGACAGCGTAAAGTATAGGAAACGCGGCAAGCGTTAGCGCGCAGAGGAACAAGCTTTGGCGGCCGGGCTATTTAGCATTTCTGTTGGTAGGTGAAGCAGAGAACGGGCGCAGCCCGGGCGATGGCTGAGCCACCAACCAAGAAATGCGGGATTAAGGGCGTAGGTGAATAGATAGCTTTCTGAACGACTTCGCGCAGCGGCAAGTGAAGAAAGCTATTTATTTACCTGCGCCTTGAATGCCGCCAACCTACTAAAAAGAAAACCCGGGACTTTCGTCCCGGGATAATGCTACTGAAGCATTTGCTTTGTTCTGTTCTCTTCCCTAATCTGCCTTGCCAGCCAATCATTCTTACGATCCTCGCTCAGCGAAATCTTGCCTTCTACCTCGCCCTCGTGGCTGTGAGTCTTTTCTACTATCTTCTCAGTTTTAACACTCCTAGCGGCCGATTTTAGGCTTACAGGCCCATCTGCAGAGCTACCTGCAGCCCGAGGCATTTCAGGCTTAGGTGGCACATAACTTTTAGCAGGCTTAGGCGCCTTAGCACCTTTGCTCTTGGCCCTGCTCATAGATGCGGCAAATACGATCCAAAGCACAGCTACTATTGCATAAAAAATTTCCTGCATTGGTTTTCTGTTCCTTTCTTTAAACTAAGCCTATGGCTATTTATCGCTTGCGCTCTCCTTAAGCGCAGAAATGGTTCCTGCAAGATTTGCAATATCTGATGGAACAATGATCTTTGTTGCCTGGCCATCAGCCATCTTCTCAGCAGTCTCAAAGGACTTGAGCTGAATATAGCCTGTGCCTGGGTTTGCTTCGTTGATGAGCTTAATAGCTTCAGCCTTTGCCTTCTGTACAGCGAGCAGAGCCTCAGCTTCACCTTCAGCCTCTTTAATTCTCTGCTGCTTTACAGCCTCAGCCTTTAAGATAGCTGCTTCCTTTTCGCCTTCTGCGAGAGTAATAGCAGATTGCTTCTTACCTTCGGCAGTAAGGATGGCTTCTCTCTTTTCACGCTCAGCCTTCATCTGCTTTTCCATTGCTTCCTGAATGCTGCGTGGTGGATCGATGTTCTTAACCTCTACACGGCTTACCTTGATGCCCCATTTATCTGTTGCTTCGTCAAGAATAGTTGTGATTCTTCCATTAATATCATCTCTTGATGTAAGTGTTTCATCAAGTGTCATCGAGCCGATGATATTACGAAGAGTTGTTGCAGAAAGATTTTCAATAGCTGCGATTGGTCTTTCAACACCATATGCAAAAAGCTTTGGGTCGAAGATGTAGAAGAATACTACAGAGTCAACCATCATCGTTACGTTATCTTTAGTGATAACTGGCTGCGGCGTAAAGTCCGCCACTTGCTCTTTTAGTGATACCTTCTTTACAACTCTATAAAGAACTGGCACTTTAAAGTGAAGTCCCGCATTCCAAGTTTCTTTATATTTACCGAGCGATTCAACAATCCACGCATTTGCCTGCGGAACAATGCAAATGCAGCGAATGCCTGCTGCTAAGATTACAAGTGCAACAACAATTTTAATTACAATTGCTACTGGTTCCATAATTTTTCCTCCTATTTCGCGAGGGCCATCCCCCGCGCAAAACATACCAATATTTTAATACATTCTGCAAAATGCCGCAATGCATTTACTTTGCACCGCGGCACCTTTTAGATCCCCATTAATTAATCCCTAAGCAATTCCCTTATTTCCTAATCAATCTCTAATAAAGCACCAATCCCCCTTGCGCCCTTTTGTGCCTTTATTGTAAAATGGATGCATCAAATGATAAACAAACACAGGCATGCTTTAGGGCAGCTTAATCCTTCGTTTTAGAAAAATAAAGGTAAAATCATGGGCAAAAAATCAGTAAGGGAAAACAAGAACATCTATCAGCAGTACAGAGAAGAGGCTGGCCTTACAATGGATAAGGCGAGCGAGAATATGGAAGTTGTCTCGGTATCTAGAATAGAAAAAATCGAAAGCGGAAAATCTCTTCCATACCCAGAGGAGGTTCTATCAATGGCAGGATGCTACAAAGCACCAGATCTTTGCAACTACTATTGCTCCAATGAATGCGCAATAGGAAAGATTTATGTCCCTGAAACAAAGGATAAGGATCTTGCCAATATAGTATTAGAAGTAATTGCAACTCTTAATACTCTAGAAACACATAAAAATAGACTCATAGAAATTGCAGCAGACGGCAAGGTTGCAGAAGACGAGCTTAAAGACTTTGACTTCATCAAAGCAGAACTCGAAAAAGTATCTGGCTCTGTAGACTCGCTAAAGCTCTGGCTAGAAAAGAATAAGGTGGAATAACAAAAGTGCCGCGGCTTTGAAAGCCGCGGCATTTTTTATTGCATATTTTACAGCAGTGAAGCTGCTTCTTCATCAAGGTAGAAGGTTACATCTGGGTGAAGCTGAAGGATGGATGCTGGAACATCTGTCGTAATAGGACCCTGGAGAGTCTTTTTAATAATCTCGGCTTTTGACTTACCAATGGCAAGAAGAATAATGCTTCTTGCATGCATGATAGTCTTAATACCCATTGTTACTGCATGAGTAGGAACCTCATCAATGCTGTTAAAGAATCTTGAGTTAACCTCTCTTGTGTTTTGTTCAAGCTCTACAACATGAGTAATGGAATCGAGCGGTGTGCCAGGCTCGTCAAAACCAATGTGACCGTCAACACCAATTCCAAGGACCTGAAGGTCTACTCCGCCAGCAGCCTCTATTTCCTTATCGTAGTCTGCTGCAACAGCAGTGTTAATTCCGTCTGGAACTCTTGTGTTCTTAATATCAATATCGATGTGCTTGAAAAGATTTTCGTTCATGAAATATCTGTATGACTGATCATGACTTCCATCAAGCCCAACGTATTCGTCAAGGTTAAAGGTCTTTACATCCTTAAAAGAAATAACCCCTTCTTTATTCAATCTTGCGAGCTCTTTATAAAGGCCAATAGGTGTTGAGCCTGTTGCTCCCCCAAGAACTGCGTTTGGTTTTCTTTTTAAAAGTTCAACATATTGCTGTGCAGCTTTTTCTGCAATCTCTTTTTCTGAACCAATAATAACTTTCATTTTATCCTCCCAAGCGGACAAGCTTATCCGCTATTTCTTATCGACTATTGTCATATCGTTCTTGCAAATCTTATTTGCTCCAAGAACGCCTCTAAAGCATGTTGTTGGGTAAACATTTGAATGAGCCCCAATAACACTGCCAGGATTAAGGACAGCATTGCAACCAATCTCAGCCCAGTCGCCAAGCATTGCACCAAACTTCCTTCTTCCTGTTTCTATTTGGTCTACTATCTGACCGTTTTCATATTCTTTAACAACTACGTTCTTTCTATCCGCTTTTACGTTTGAGGTTACAGAACCAGCTCCCATATGAGCATGGAAACCTAAGATACAATCTGCAACATAATTAAAGTGAGGAACCTCGCAGTTATTAAAAATGATTACATTTTTAAGCTCGCAGGAATTACCAATTACGCTTCCCCTGCCAACAATTGCTGACTCTCTAATGAAAGCGCACTGCCTAATTTCTGCCTCGTGATCTATAATGCAAGGGCTGCCAATATAGGCACTGTCAAATACCTTTGCATCCTTTGCAATCCAAACGCCTTCCTTTGGATTATCAAATTCATCCTTTGGAAGAGTTGGACCAATCTTTAAAATGTATGCCTTGATGTCATCTAAAACTTCCCAAGGGTATTCTTTTCCTTCAAAAAGCTCCTTGGCTCTTGTTTCGTTTAAATCATACAAATCTTTAATCTTTGGAATCATTTTATTTTCACCAATTTTCCTGCTTTTTTAATTGCAGCAATCATATCATCAACAGCCTTTTCTGCATTTTCCTGCTTTGCTGCTTCTGCCATAACTCTAAGTACTGGCTCTGTGCCAGATTTTCTAAGAAGAACTCTTCCAGATTCTCCAAGGAAAGCGCCAGCATCTTCAACGGATTTTTTAACAATCTCGTCAGCTAAGGTTTCATCCTTATCAGTAACAACAACGTTCTTTAAAACCTGTGGGTACATTGTAACGCCCTCAACAAGCTTGGATAAAGAAGTCTTCTTTTCCGTTACGCATTCCATTACCTTGATTGCAGTAAGTATGCCATCGCCTGTTGTTGCATATTTTTTAAATATGATGTGGCCAGATTGCTCGCCGCCAATAAGGTGACCATTCTCTGCCATGTTTTCGTAAACGTATCTATCACCAACTGCAGTCTTTTCGTAGCCAATGCCAAGCTCATCAAGTGCTTTATAAAGGCCAAAGTTAGACATTATTGTTGTAACAACCTTAGAATCTCCAAGGGTGCCCTTTTCCTTCATAAACTTTGCGCAGACATACATGATTTCATCACCATTGACAAGCTTTCCGTTCTCATCAACAGCAAGACATCTATCTGCGTCGCCATCAAAGGCGAAGCCTACGTCAAGCTTGTTCTCAACAACAAACTTCTGAAGACCTTCAATATGTGTTGATCCACAATCCTGGTTAACATTAAGTCCATCTGGCGAGTTGTTGATTACATAGGTTGTTGCTCCGAGCGCATCGAATACGCTCTTTGCAATCTGCCATGTGCTTCCGTTAGAACAATCAAGGCCAACCTTGTATCCTTTGTAAGAACTTGTTGCAAGAGAAATAAGATAGCCGACGTATCTATTTCTGCCTGCAGCGTGATCTATTACACTACCAATATTTGCACCTGTAGCAAGAGGGATTTCCCAATCGCCATCAAGATAGTTTTCAATCTCTTCAATAAAGTCGTCACCAATTTTTTCTCCAGAACCATTGATAACCTTAATGCCGTTGTCGTGGAAAGGATTGTGGCTCGCAGAAATCATTACAGCACAATCAAAGCCTTCAGTTCTTGCAACATATGCAACTGATGGAGTTGATGTAACGTGAAGAAGATAAGCATCTGCGCCAGAAGCTGTAATGCCGGCACAAAGTGCATCCTCAAACATATATGATGAACGTCTTGTATCTTTACCTACAACAATTCTTGCTCTGTAATCGGCAGGTCTATTTTGTTTTGGATTTGCACCATAATACCATCCAATAAAAAGTCCGATTCTAAAAGCATGCATTGCTGTTAGATCTACATTTGCTTCTCCTCTGAAACCGTCTGTTCCGAAGTATTTTCCCATTCTGTCTCCTTTACATTTTGATCAATATAAATTGTCGCTTTAAGTTCTGGGCAATCTCTTGTTAAATAAACTCCCTCAGGGAGCTGAGGTTCAAGTGTATAAACTGTAGTTTTATCTATGCCTTCAATACTAATTGGCGCTGCGTTAATAAAGGACAGGCCATCCATCACATCCTTTGGACCCTTAAGTTCAATAACTGATGGAATGTCATAGTTTTGAATTGAAAGCTCGCCGTATAAAGGCTCGCCAAGCATTTCTGTCTTAAGAGAAACAACCTTCTTTGTGAAGATTACAGCCTCTACTGAAATCTTATCGGCTGCAATTTCAACACCTGTTACAAGATCTAGGTTTGAATCAACAGGCTTACCAGATAGAATGATTGATTTTGGAATGTCCTCTGCAATAAGCTCGCTTGGCAAATCAAAGAGCACAAAGCTTACCTTGTCTACATCTGATTTTGCGCCACTTACCAAAAGCTTCTCTGCCGAGCGTTTTAATACAGTTGTTTCTTTTCCTTCTTGCTCGTCAACAAAATGCAGGCGAACAGTTTTTTCTTCCTTTACAAAGTCTTCAACTGCAACCTGTATATTGTCCGAGTCAACATCCTCGATTGCAATTCCTCTTGGTGCCGCAACACTAACCTTGATATAATCAAGTCCCTTGTTAAGACTCGCAATATCTGCAGTTGCATTAAAGTCATCAGCACTCAGCTGGCTTACATCGTTTCTTGCTCCAAGTATTGAAATGTTGATTGTGTATTTTAAATCCCCTGCAATGGCAAGACCTCTTTCTTCTAAGACCTCTTGCCCAGAAATGTTTACAGGAACATTTCTAATAATCGCATCCTTTTGTGGATTTACAATGTTTATCAAATAAAACCAAAGGATAATTGCGACTACAGCGGAGATTATAATATCACGCGTTCTTTTGCGTTCCATCGCTCTTCCTCCTTAGGCTATTTTTAACTTTTTGAAGTGCAGTTTGATTTTCATCAAGCTCGTTTAAATACATATTGAGAAGGAATTTCTCTATAGCCTTTAAGTCAAGGAAACGATTTAACTTTCCGTCAACTGCCATAGAAATAATTCCAGTTTCTTCAGAAACCATTACAGCAACCGCATCCGATACTTCTGTAATACCAATGCCGGCTCTATGTCTTGTACCAAGATCTTTTGAGAGGTTTGGATTTGAAGTAAGAGGAAGTACGCAGCCTGCTGCTAAAATCCTGTCAGATCTAATAATGGCTGCACCATCATGGAGCGGGCTACCTTTATAGAAAATATTTTCAAGGGCTTCTTCAGAAAGCTTGCAGTCCATAATAGTGCCAGTTTCTGAAATATCAAGAAGCGCTGTCTCACGCTCGATTACAATAATTGCGCCCTCTTTTCTACCAGAGAAATAATCAACAGCTCTAACAATCATGTCAACATTCGCCTGAATGTTTTCCATGTCCATGGAAAATGCCTTGCTAGCAAATTTGCCACGGCCTAAATATTCAAGTGCTCGTCTTAGTTCTGGCTGGAATACTACAACCAATGCAATAAGTCCAACTGAAAGAACTTTTTCTAGCATCCAGTTAACAACGTAGAAATGACAAACTCCAGAGATAACTGCCGCAAGTATGATAATTACCAAACCTTTAGCAAGCTGCTCTGCTCTTGACGAACGTATAAAGCCCAGGATTTTGTAGACCAAAAAAGTCATAATCAGAATATCAATGATATCTGTTATATCAATCCCGGCCAAAATGTTGATTAGATATTGATTCATTATTATATTCCCCTAGTAAAAATGAACACATTTTGACAGAATATTATACATTTTTTGGTTATTCTTTGCAAGTGCCTACAAAAAAATCATAGGCGCAGGCAATAAATAGATTTCTTCACTTGCCGCTTCGCGAAGTCGTTCAGAAACCTATTTAATTCCCTGCGCCCTTAAAACCGCATTTCTTGGTTGGTGGCTCAGCCTTCGTCAGCTCCGCTGCCTCGCCTTCACCTACCAACAGAAATGCTAAAAAAAATTGTCAATGGGGTCAGACCCCATTGACAACTTTAAATTTTTTCTATTCTCCAAAGCCTCTATAGAGGAACGTCACAGCCTGGCCTCTTAAGCAGTCATCCTCCGGGGAGAATGTTGTCTTTGAAGTTCCGTCTGTAATCTTCTCTGCAAGTGCCCAGCGTACTGCTTCTGTGTAATACTGTCCGGATGCTACATCTGACATCTGCATCCAGTAGTCAACAGATAGTCCACCAGAATATCTCCAAAGGAATGTAACTACCTGCGCACGGTTTACGTTCTTGTTAGGTTCAAACGTCGTAGCAGTTGTTCCGTCTGTAATGCCATTCTCATATGCCCAAAGAACTGCTTTATCGTAGTACGAACCAGTTTCCACATCAGCAAATGGGCACTTAGTTAATGTAGGTTCAGGACAGCCTGCAGCCCTCCAGAGGAATGTTACCATCTGAGCGCGGTTAGTAATGCCGCTTGGGTTAAAGTGAGTTGCATCTACACCATCTGTAATTCCATTTTCAATAGCCCAAAGAACTGCATCATAGAAGTAATCGCCTTCCTTAACATCAACGAAGGAGTTGACTACTGTTTGTTCTTTTACAAAGCTTGCTTTTACACTTACATTGCTCTTTGGCATTGTGAAGCTATACTTGTTATTTCCAAGATTGTTAACCCCAACTTCTTTACCATTCGCATCAAGAACAGTAAGTGCATCAATCACAAATCCCTTATCAGGAGCAACCGTAATTGTTACAGTGCCATCGGCAGCAACGCTGCTCTTATCAACAGTAACAGTGCCGTTCTTAGCTACCTCTGCTGCAACAGCATAGTTACTTTCATTTCTTTCGACAATGATGTAGTAGCTTGGCGAAGACTTACTTATGTCGCAGACATAACATACAGTAATTCTCTTGTTGACTATTCTAAAATTGCTTGATAAGTAATTATCTTTTTCGCTAATTGGAAGCTCTTCGTTATTTACCTTTACCGCAAGGTCGCTATTAGACGCTGGAAGATTATACGCTTCCTCTTCTTCATTACCAATACAATATCTCAAACTGATCTTTTCTACTTTATCAAACTTAACGTTTGCATAATCGGTTATTTTAAATGAACCGTCATAACTATACCAGCCCTGATCTGCAGGATACAGAAGCCCCGTGTTATAGCTATATAGCACAGTTCCTTTTGAGTCCATTAAATACGCATCATAAAGATTAGTCTTTTGATTCAACAGGTTAGTTGCAGTGCTATTATCAACAACACTAATAGTCGGTCTGCTTTCATCGCCTAAGCCTTTTACTGTGTCAAGCGATACAGTACCAATTGTAATATCCACATTAGTAATTGGAGCCAGTTCAAATTCTGCTTTAACGGTAACGTCATATGCTGGCATTGTAAACTCATAGGTGCTGTCACTCTTCTTAATTGCCGCAATGGTTGTAGTCGAAGCATCAGTTTTGAAAACTGTAAGATCCTTAAGCACATAGCCACTGTCAGGATTTACTGTAACAGTAACTGTTTCAGATACAACCGCTGAAGTTGTACCAATGCTTATAGATCCCTTAGCATCTGCAGCTGTACCATTTGTAATATTTTTAACCGGATATCCGGAAACTGTATATGTTACAAAGGATTCTAAGCTTCCAGTCGAATGTGTTAATGTATACGCACCATCTCTCTTCGGTAAGTAGAATTCACCAACACCTTCTCCAAGACGTCCCTCGGCAAGACTACCAACATCAGAAGTTCCTGCCTTTTTCCAGCCGATGCTAACGTTGGCATTACCCTCACCAGTCCAAGCTGTATCAGACCAAGTTACGCCTGCAACAGTTGTTGCACCTTCTGGAAGCGCAACACTTGTCCTAAGATCGACTTTACCTTCTATGGATGAGCCCGAAACCTTTCCGACTAATCCAACTTCCACGTAAATATCGTATACTTCGTTATTTAAATCCTCAGCTGCATCCCAAACAAATCTGAAGGATTCTATTGCGCCTTCTCCCAGATTGATTGACGTTTCTCCTAGAATGGCTGAAATATAAATCGGTTCCCATGCACTATCTTTCTTTTTAAATGCTGCAACTGTAATGTCTAGTGCTCCGGCTCCTCTAATCTCTGTTGTGATATCAACCTTTCCATTCCATGGATAACGCTGCTGGAATGTAACATTCCGCACAGTATTTGGGTAAGATTTCAACGTAACTCCATTGGCACCGTACCACTTACCACCTTCATTAGGTAAATCACCTGGCCAGCCGGCAGGTAATGTCAATGAAACATTTTTAAAGCCAGCAAACACATTGCTTGCAGCACCCGTAATTGTAGCATCACTAACAATAATGTGTCCAATTCTGTTTTTATCTGGAACAGCACTAAGACTGCCAATAATCCCAGCTCCTGTTATGTGTAAGTAATCGCATGACACGTTTGGTGTTACGTAAGCATTAACCTCGCTCTCATGTCCACTAGTGCCGACATTCCACGGATTATCCTCCGTGCCAGGCTCCTTTTCAACAATCTTAAACGAATTGTCATCACCAAACCTTTCATACTTATTTGGCAGTTCCCATGGAGTGCTGCCATTAAAGTCGGAGGCCGTACCATAAAAGAACTTTGCGCCATTCTTAACGGTTAAGGTTACCCCACTGTCGACTTCAACCGTGCCAAGAACGAGGTAGGTTTTTGTACTTTCAAACGTGCGATCCACAGTAATCTTTTCGTTTAGAACAACCCAATTATCATCGGTAACCCAAAACGTTGCTGTGGCATTATTATATTCACTGTAACAGAGCTCATATTTTCCCGGGGTAAGCCCAGTCGTATCCCATGCATCGGTGGTAGCTCCATAATATTCATATTCGCGATTAGAAGCCTCTCCTTTAATGCTAACCGTGGCTTTATTACCACCAGTCCACACAGGATCAACTTCGATTTGCACTTCTTCCCCGCCTCTTACGACGAGATCGTTTGCCGTACGATACACCGTTACAGCAGAAGATGTGCTGACAAATTTACCATCAAGAACGACTTCTGCTTTCACTGCACTCCCTGTCCCTGTCAGACCGGTATTGGCATCCCACAAGAAGCTAGCCATTGTCGTCATACCGTCACCAAGATTAACTGACGCCTGAACTGCAGGCGAATCGGGTGATTTCCATTCTCCGCGGTCATAACGGTAAATATTAACAGCTACGTTGAGTTCATTGGAGCCCGTCACGTCCGCGGTAATATAAACTTTACCATCCCATGGATAACGCTGCTGGAGTTTAACATTCTGTACAGTCTTCGGGTAAGAAGGCAATGTAACATCATCTGCACCGTACCAAATACCATTACCATCAGGCAAATCACCTTGCCAACCATCAGGTAATGTCAAAGAAACACTACCAAATTCATCAAACGCATGATTCCCAACGCTTGTTACACCACTTTCAATTACAACAGATTGAATACCATTTCTATTGTCTCTCCAAGGTTGTTCACTAGCGTCTGCAAAATCCGGCATTGCACCCGTGCCGCTGATGGTGAGAACAGTGTTTTCGTTCGACAACGCCCATGTGACGTTACTGTCACCAATCTTCTGTGCATCCGCAAATGCCATAACCGGCATAAAGGAAAGCAGCATGGCTGCCACTAACATAAAACTTAAAAATCTTTTCTTCATGTCTAATCTGTCCCTTCGTAAATATGAATAATTAAGCCAAATATACTGTGTAATATTTACAAATATTATAACATAAAATGATACATT
>JAKSSJ010000036.1 GCA_024403215.1 Clostridia bacterium | reverse complement strand
TGCACTTTCAAAAGGTGCAATTATTGATTTAAAAGATGTTAAAAGAATAGTTGTTGCAGGAAACACAACAATGGAGCATCTTCTTGTTGGTGACAATGGCGATTCAATTAGGCTCGAGCCTTATGTCCCAGCATTTCTAGAAAGAACAGGGGATACTGCTGATAGCATTGGCCTTATCCCTGGCAATAATGCTCCTGTAATTCTTGCTCCGAATGTAGGCTCTTATGTTGGTGGAGATATTACTGCTGGCGTACTTCCTGCAATGCTTTGGAATATGGAAGGACTAAATCTTTTCATTGACCTTGGTACAAACGGAGAGCTTGTACTTGGAAATAGTGACTATCTCTTAACCTGTGCTTGCTCTGCAGGTCCTGCCTTTGAGGGCGGAGATATCTCTTGTGGTATGAGAGCAACAAAGGGAGCGGTAGATTCCGTTTCTATTGATAAGGATAGCTTAGATCCTACTCTTTCTGTTATTGGAGATGCTAAGCCACTTGGTCTTTGCGGCAGCGGCCTTATTTCTATAATCGCAGAATTATTTAAGACTGGTGCAATTTCTGCTAAAGGAAAGTTTGTAAAAGAGAATAAAAGAATTGGTCATGATGAATATGGTGAGTCATATTACATCATCGCTTTTGCTGATGAAAGTGGAACAGGCAAAAACATTATTATTAATGAAACAGATCTTGATAATTTCATTAGGGCAAAGGGCGCAATTTTCTCCGCAATTATCACTATGCTCAAATCAGTAGAGCTTACTGTTGATGATATCGATCACATTATTATTGCTGGAGGAATTGGACAGGGCATTGATATTGAAAAGGCTATATCTATCGGTATGCTTCCAAAGATTCCTGTAGAGAAGTATTCCTACATAGGAAACTCATCGCTTACTGGTGCTTGCGCTATGCTTGTATCTGATGAGGCTACTGATAAGGTCTTTGATATCATGCATAACATGACATATATTGAGTTATCCACTCATCCTGGATATATGGATGAGTTTGTAGCATCTTGTTTTATTCCACACACAGACGCTAGTTTATTTGATTAATTGATATGATGACAACAGCTCCAAATAAAAATCAACAGACAGGAGTGCCAATAGAGCATTATCAAAGTCTCTTTGCAAAGGCAGATCCTGAAATGATGTCCAAAAACAGCACCATCCCTTATGATGGCGAGAAGTTTGCTGTTCCATTTTTAAATAGAACAGTTTATATCTATTGGCCAAGCATGGAGGTAGTATTCGCTGATGATAATTCTAAGGCTGCTGCCTACACTAAGATATTGCTTTCAAGATTAGTTTTAAGCGGAGCTATAGTTCCATCTCTTGGATCTATGAAGGCATATACAGAAATGCCATGGGGCAATGTTTATGCACAGCAATTTAGAGGAAGATGCATATTAAGACTTGCATTTTCTTATGGAAATAACATAGACGGCTTTAGAAAAGCCTGTGAGAGCATAGGAGGAAAGTTTTGCAAAACAACAGCAGATGCCTCTTATGATATTGAATTTGTAAAAGGACTTACAGTTAGACTGCTTTTGTGGGAGGGTGATGAAGAGTTTTCGCCTCAGGCTCAGGTGCTCTTCTCTGATAATTTCCCATCAGCTTTTACTGCAGAGGATATCGCAGTAGTGGGGGATGTGCTTATAAACGCTATGAAGGGTAGATGGTAACATTTACCAATTAGTTTGTATGCTTCTCTCTAAACAGTGGGCAGAAATTGTAAACTTGCATAAAGATATAGATGCTTTAATTCCTATATAATTTAGGTTGGAGAATTGCAGACCGTCTGCAATTTTTAGGATATTTTAAGGAGGTACATTATGGACTCTCAATTAAAAGACATGAAGGTTAAGGTATACCTTAACGCACTAGCTTCTGATGATAAGGTTCCAGGAGGTGGAAGCGCTGCTGCACTTGCAGGCTCACTTGCTGCTTCACTTACATCAATGGTTTCAAACATCGTTTATGATAAGCTGACTGATGATCCAGCACTTAAAGTAGACATGAAGGCTTATGCCCAAAGAGCAGAGCATTTAAGGCTCATGCTTGAAGGCTGCATTGAAGAAGATGCGAAAATGTTTGATCTTTTAATGGATGCATTCAATCT
Organism: Clostridia bacterium; assembly: GCA_024403215.1. GTDB lineage: Bacteria > Bacillota > Clostridia > Peptostreptococcales > Anaerovoracaceae > RUG13409. Next base: position 10,473 of record JAKSSJ010000036.1, on the reverse strand, counting down.
TCCAAAGGATGTTGAAGGCAGAACAGAAAGACTTCAAAGAGCTCTTAAAAATGCAGCTGCAGTTCCTATGAAAATTATCACTTTATCTTGCAAGGTTATAGAGCTTTGCAATGAACTTTATCCTCAGGTAAAGGGACTTAAGATTTCTGACTGCGGAACATCTGCAATGCTTGCACTTGCTGCAATCAATGGTGGAGTTTTATCAGTAAAGATTAACACCTACATGATTAAGGATAAAGAATATGCAAAGAGTGTTAACAAGCAGGCAGATGACCTTAAGGCTAAATATGGCCCAATGGGAATCGAAATTTTCAATGCTGTTAACCAGAGAATTAGTGTTTTATAAAAGTTATTTATATATAAATTAACAAGGAGAAAAAAATGATTATTATTGCTGAAAAAATCAATGGATCAATCCCATCAATGGGAAAAGCAATCGCAGCTCACGACGAAGCTTGGATCAAAGACGTTGCTAAGAAGGAAGCAGATGTTCTTGATCAGGACAGAGACTTTATTGATTGCTGCACAAGCGTTGAAGAAAACGAGCTTGAAACTATGCATTGGATGATCGACCTCATTCAGTCACAGTGCGACAACAAGATTGCTGTTGATAGCCCTAACCCACAGATTTGCCTTGATGCAATGAAGTTCTGCAAAAGACCTGGAATGATCAACTCTGTTTCTGGCGAAGGAAACAAGATTGACCTCGTATTCCCAGTACTTGCAAAACCAGAAAACAAGGATTGGGACGTAATGGCACTTCTTTGCGATGACACAGGAATTCCAAAGTCTGCTGCAGACAGAATTAGAGTTCTTAACAACATCATGGCAAAGGCAAAGGAATATGGAATCGCAGAATCTAGAATTCACATCGATCCACTTATCGAAATGCTTTGCACATCAGAAGAAGGTATTGCCCTTGTTCTTGAAGTAATGGATTATATTAAGGAACACTATCCACAGGCTCATATCTCTGGTGCTGTTTCTAACATTTCCTTCAACCTTCCATACAGAAAGATTATTAACCAGGCATTCACAGTAGTATGCATCCAGCACGGAATGGATTCAGGCGTTCTCGACCCACTCAACAGAGATCTCAGAGGTTCTATCTATGCTGCAGAAGCTCTTAAGGGTGATGATTTCTATTGCATGGAATACATCGGAGCACAAAGAGAAGGTATCTTTGGACCTGTTGACAAATAGAAAGCTATTTTATTCATTAGGAGGATATATTAAAAATGGCAACATTTAAGTCAGACATTGAAATTGCACAAGCTTGCAAAATGAAAAAGATTACTGATATCGCTAAGGTTGCAGGAATTCCTGCAAAGTATCTTGAGCCTTATGGAAATTACAAGGCAAAGGTTGACTATAATCTTTTAAAGGATAAGGCAAGCAAAAAAGACGGAAAGCTCATTCTCGTAACAGCCATCACACCTACTCCAGCAGGAGAAGGAAAGACAACAACATCTGTTGGTCTTGCTGATGGTCTTAGAAAAATTGGGAAGAAGTCCTTCCTTGCTCTTCGCGAGCCATCCCTTGGACCAGTATTTGGTGTAAAGGGCGGAGCTGCTGGTGGTGGATACGCACAGGTAGTTCCAATGGAAGACATCAACCTTCACTTCACAGGTGACTTCCACGCAATCGGTGCTGCAAATAACCTTCTTGCTGCAATGCTTGATAACCACATTCAGCAGGGTAACGCACTTGGAATTGATCCAAAGCAGATTACATGGAGAAGAGCTGTTGATATGAACGACAGACAGCTTAGAAATATCGTTAACGGACTCGGCGGAAAGGCTCATGGCGTTCCAAGAGAAGACGGATTTGATATCACAGTAGCATCAGAAGTTATGGCAGTACTTTGCCTTGCATCTGACATTACAGATCTCAAGAAGAGACTTGGAAAGCTCATCGTTGGTTACACATATGATGGAAATCCAGTTACAGCTCATGATCTTAAGGCTGAAGGCGCTATGGCAGCACTCCTTAAGGATGCTCTTAAGCCAAACCTTGTTCAGACACTTGAAGGAACACCAGCATTTGTACATGGTGGACCATTCGCTAACATTGCACATGGTTGCAACTCCTTAACAGCTACAAAGATGGCTCTTAAGCTTGGTGACTATGTTGTTACAGAAGCAGGATTCGCTGCAGACCTTGGTGCAGAAAAGTTCCTCGACATTAAGTGCCGTCTTGGTAAACTTAAACCATCCGTAGTAGTAATCGTTGCTACAGTAAGAGCTCTTAAGTATCACGGCGGAGTTAAGAAGGCTGACCTTAACAAGGAAAACCTTGTTGCTCTTGAAGCAGGTCTTCCAAACCTTCTCCAGCACGTTGACAACATTAAGACAGTATTCGGTATGCCATGCGTAGTTGCTATTAACGCATTCCCAACAGATACAAAGAAAGAACTTGCACTTGTTGAAAAGAAGTGCAAAGAGCTCGGCGTTAATGCAGTTCTTGCAAAGCATTGGGCAAAGGGTGGCGAAGGTGCTATGGATCTTGCACAGGAAGTTGTTCATCTCTGCGAAAGAAAGAACAGCTATGCTCCATCATATAGCCTTGATCTCCCAATCGAAGAAAAGCTTGAAACAATCTGCAAGAAGATTTACCACGCTGACGGCGTATTCCTTACAGAGAATGCAAGAAGACAGGCTGCAAAGCTTACAGAGCTTGGATTTGGTAATTACCCAATTTGTATGGCTAAGACACAATATTCATTCTCTGATGACCCAACACTTCTCGGAGCTCCAAAGGGATTCACAGTTACAGTACGTAACCTTAAGGTATCCGCAGGTGCAGGTTTCATCGTTGCTTTAACAGGTGAAATCATGACAATGCCAGGACTTCCAAAGTCACCATCAGCTGAAAGAATCGATGTTGATGAAAACGGAAAGATTTCAGGATTATTCTAAAGAATAAAGTTCTAAGGAGAAATTATTTGTCTATGAACGATTTAAGTTTAAAGGCATTTTCAGAAGAACTCGCAGCAAAAACCTCCGTCCCTGGTGGCGGAGGTGCTGCTGCACTGACAGGTGCCCTTGCAGCTGCTCTTGGCAGCATGGTTGGAAATTTCACAGTTGGAAAGAAAAAGTATGCAGACGTAGAAGCTGACATTCTTGCTCTTATGGATAAGGCTGACGCTTTAAGAAAAGATCTTCTCCAGTGCATAGAAGATGATGCAGTTGGATTTGAGCCACTTTCAAAAGCTTATGCTATTCCTAAGGAAGAACCAGGCAGAGATGAAACTCTTGAGAAATGCTTAAGAGATGCTGCTGCTGTTCCAATGAGAATAGTAGAACTTTCTTGCAAGGTTATAGACCTTCAAAAAGATTTCGCTGAAAAGGGTAGTAGTCTTATGATTTCTGATGCAGGCTGCGGTGCTGTACTTGCATGGTCTTCTATGTATGCAGCAGCATTAAATGTCTTCGTAAACACTAAGCTTATGAAGGACAGAGCTTATGCAGAAGAAATGAATAAGAAGGTAGAAGGACTTATGGATGTTTATTGGAAGAAAGCCGATGAAATCTATCAGTCAGTATACAACAGACTTAAATAACAGAAGATATGAAAGTCGTACTTAAGGCAGAACAAAGAATAGAAGCAATGGATCGTAGGAGAGCTCTTACAGATGCTCAAAGAGCAGAGTACAGCAAAGAGATTTGCAAAAAGCTCCTTACTATTCCAGAGGTTAAAAATGCAAAGTGCATTTTATCTTATGCTGCCACTTACGATGAGGTTAGTATGGAATATCTTGCAGAACTTAAAAAGGATGCAAGAATTTCATATCCTATTTCTTATGCTAAGGGCATAATGAAAGCTTATGTTCCAAATTCGGAAAAGGACTGGGTGATTGGAAAAAACGATATTAAATCGCCTGATGAAAATCACTCAAGTCCTATGTCTCCGGAAGAGATAGATATGGGAAGAGTCCCATGGGTTGGCTGTGAGGACACATGTAAAAGGCTCGGCCATGGAGCAGGTTATTATGATAGATACCTTCCGCTTTGCAACAAGGCAAAGTTTATTTGCGTTGCCTTTGAAGCACAGAAATTAGAAGATATTGTTGTAAATCAATACGATATTCCCATGGACGCAATCGTATCAGAAGCAGCAATATATTGGCCAGAGTAGGAAACAGCGCGTAAAGTGCAAAGGGATGGGAAGTTGCCCTTTGACGAAGGAATACCGCGATGTTGTTTCCGCATCCACTGCCACAAGAAGACAGACTTCTTCGTGGCAAACACGGAGGAGTTTTATTATGAAAACAAAGAGGCTTGCCATAGATGGCATGCTTGCTGCGATGTGTGCAGTACTTGGTTATATTGCCATAGACGCAACAGCATTTAAAATTACATTTGAAACAGTTCCAATTATGCTCGGTGCACTTTTGTTTGGACCACTTGATGGTCTTGCAATAGGTGGCGTCGGCACTCTAATCTATCAATTACTTAAATACGGAGTTTCTGCAACAACAGTTCTTTGGATACTCCCGTATGTTCTTATGGGCCTATTCTTGGGCCTGTATGCCAAGAAACATAATTATAAAAACACAAATAAGCAAATTCTAGTTTCAATTATTCTTTCAGAATTATTTGTAACTATTTTGAATACTGGCGTTATGTATGTTGACGCCGTTATGTATGGATATTATTTTAAAGGCTTTATTACAGGCGGGCTTTTGCTCAGACTTGTAATTTGCATTGTTAAGTCTGTTGTATTTGGTATTGTAATGCCAAAGATTACAACTGCAGTAAAGAAGGCGATTTAAATGAATGCAAAGGAAGCAATAGAGTATATAGAAAATTATACTTGGAGCAGCACAAGGCTTGGCCTTGATAGAACCAAAGAGCTCCTTGATAAAATGGGTAATCCTCACAAGGGACTTAAGTTTATTCACGTTACAGGAAGTAACGGTAAGGGTTCTACCTGCGCAATGCTTGACAGTATTTTAAGAAGTGCAGGATATAAGGTTGGTCTTTATACCTCTCCATATATTCAAGAGTTTAACGAGCGCATGCAGGTTAACGGAAAAAATATTGATGGGGATAAACTTGCAAGCCTTACCGAAAAGGTAAAGGCTATTGCAGAAAAAATGGAAGATCACCCAAGTCAGTTCGAGCTTGTAACAGCAATTGCAATGCAATATTTTAGAGATGAGAATTGCGACATTGTTGTTCTTGAGGTTGGCATGGGTGGAGCACTTGATTCTACAAATGTAATTGATGCTCCTGAAGTTGCCATCATTACAAATATTGGACTTGAGCACACAGAATATCTTGGAGATACTCTTGAAAAGATTGCTACAACAAAGGGTGGTATCATTAAAGAGGGCGCAAGCTGCGTATGCTATGATGGTGCGCCAGAAGTAACAGAAGTAATTAAGAGTATCTGTAAGGAAAAGAATGTTCCACTAAGCTGTGTAGATTTTTCAAAGCTTGAGCTTATTTCAGAAACTTTAAACGGTCAGGAAATTAAGTTCGAGGGAAGAAGCTATACATTAAATCTTCTTGGAGCTCACCAGCTTCATAACTGCTGTGTAGTAATGGAAGCAGTAGATGCTTTAAGAAAAAGAGGCTGGAAGATTTCTGATGAGAATGTTCAGTACGGAGTTAAGAATGTAAAGTGGCCAGCAAGACTTGAGATACTTGGAAAAGATCCTCTCTTCCTTCTTGACGGCGGACATAATCCTCAGTGCGCTGAAGCACTTGCAACAAGTCTTAAAAATCTTCTTGGGGACAAGAAGGCAGTCTTTCTGATGGGAGTGCTCGCAGATAAAGATTATAATCAAATCTTAGATCTTATCATTCCTTATGCAAAAGAATTCATCTGCCTTACACCATTTTCTGAAAGAGCAATGTCTGCAGAAAATCTTGCAAAGCTTCTTACTGCAAAAGGAATTAAAGCTACTGCAGTGCCAGGGGCTGGCGAGCCAAGCCACGACGTAAGTCCAGCTGCATATAAAGCAATGGAAGATGGCATTAAGATGGCCAGAGAAGCTGCAGGTGAGGACGGAGCAATAGTATGCTTTGGTTCTTTATATCTTGTAGGACATATAAGAGGCATAGTGCTTAATTAATATAACATGACACCTTTATCAACAAGGATGAGACCATCAGGACTTGACGAGTTTTTTGGACAGCGCCATTTCCTCTACAAGGGTTCTCTTCTCTACAATTCAATCAAAAATAAAAATTTCGAGTCTGCTATTTTCTTTGGACCATCAGGAACTGGCAAGACTACTTTGGCTCGCATTATTGTAAAAGAAATGGGAGCAGATTTTTATGAGCTCAATGCAACAACCAGCGGACTTAAAGATTTAAAAGCGGTTCTTGATGAAGCGAGAGTTAAAACCTTTGGCGTAGAAAAGAAAAAGGTTTATCTTTATGTTGATGAGTTTCATCGATGGAATAAATTGCAGCAGGATGCATTGCTTTTGGCACTAGAGGAGGGCGTTGTAAACTTTATCGGAAGCACAACGGAGAATCCTTATTTTGCAATTAATAATGCGGTGCTTTCTAGGGTAAGAGCTGTTTATGAGTTTAGACGTCTTTCAAAAGAAGATGTAGTAAAAATATTAAAAAGTGCAATTAGTAATCAGGAAAGAGGCCTTGGAAAGCTTGGGCTTACTTATGAAGAAGAAGCGCTTTCTATGATTGCTGAAAGAAGCGATGGCGATGTTAGAGTTGCTCTTGATACGCTCGGCTTTATTGCAGAGAATATGGAGGGAAAGGAAATTAGCTTAAAGCTTGCCGGCGAGGCAATGCAAAGGCAGACTTCCTTCTACGACAAGAGCGAGGATAAATATAATCTTCTTTCGGCTCTCCAAAAATCTATCAGAGGTTCAGATCCTGATGCTGCGGTTCACTATCTTGCAAGGCTGATTTCTGCTGATGCAGACGTGATGACTATAGGAAGAAGATTGATGGTTATTGCTTCAGAGGATATTGGCATGGCCTATCCTCAGGCAATTTCAATTGTAACTTCTTGCGTTACAGCTTCTCAGATGGTGGGCTTTCCAGAAGCCAGAATAATGCTAAGCCAGGCGGTAATACTGCTTGCCAGCAGCCCTAAGTCTAATTCTGGTATATGTGCTATAGACATGGCCTTAGAAGACCTAAAATCGCGTAAAATAGACGATATTCCGGCTCATTTGAAGGATACTCACTATAGCGGTGCAGAAAAGCTGGGGCGCGGAATTGGCTATAAATACCCACATGAATTTGGCGGCTGGGTCGAGCAGCAATATCTTCCGGATAATCTGTATAAAGAAGGGGTTAAGTACTATAATCCATCAGATCATGGCCAGGAAGTTGCTTTTAAGAATTACCTTGATAATTTAGGAAAAGATAATAAGAAATAGATTAGTAAAATGGCTACAATTACAGTGGCAGAGCACGCCGGATTTTGCTTTGGCGTGACAAGAGCCGTTGAAACTGCATACAAGGAACTAGAACAGGCCAAGGCAGAGGGCTATACGCTTTACTGCCTTGGTTCTCTTATTCATAATAAAACTGTTACTGAAGAACTCAGTAATAATGGGCTTGTTACCATAAATAATATTATGGAAGCACCAGAAAATTCTAAGGTTTTGATTAGGGCTCACGGCGAGCCTGATAGGACCTATGAGCTTGCTAAGGAAAAAGGCATAGAGCTAATAGATGCTACTTGTCCTTTTGTTGAAAAAATTCATAAGATAGCTAGAGAAGCTGACGAGATTTTGGTTATTGGCGATGCCGAGCATCCAGAGGTAAAAGGTATCTTAGGCTGTGCTAAAAAAGCTCTCGGGGCAACAACTAATCCGGAAGAGGTTCTTAAGATTATTAGCCCAAATTCAACTATAGTTGCACAGACAACTATTTCAAAAGAAAGCTTTGAAAGCTGCATTAAATCGGCATCTTGCAGCTCTATAGATACCATTTGCAAAGCCACAAAGGAAAGGCAAGACAGCGCATATTTGCTCGCAAAAAAGTCTGATTTAATGGTGGTTATTGGTGATTTTTCTAGTTCCAACTCCAAAAAATTATATGAATTGTGCAAAAAAGCATGTAAAAATGTCGTTTTTGTTGAAAATTCAAGCGATTTGCCCTTGTCACAAATCAAAAAATATAATAGAATAGGGGTTGCGGCGAGTGCTTCGGCACCAGCAAGCAAAATTAAGGAGGTTGTCGCAAGTATGAGTGACGCATTTAAAAATCTGAATCCAAATAGCGAAATGGCTGCTTTCATGGAAGAAATCGAAAAATCATTAAAGCTTCCTGGAAGAAACGAAATTGTAGACGGAACTGTAGTTCAAGTTGCAAAAGATCATGTTGTAGTTAATATGGGATGCAAGAAGGATGGTATCCTTCCTGTAGAAGAAGTTGCTTTAGAAGAAGGACAAACACTTGCTGATGCATTTGCAGTAGGTGATGCAGTTCAGGCTAAAGTAATAAAGACAGATGACGGAGATGGAAATATTCTTCTCTCAAAGAAGAAGCTCCAGTCTGGAGAAAATTGGGATGAAATTAACGCAGCTATGGAAAGCAAAGAACTTATCGATGTTGTAATCGTTAAGGAAGTAAAGGGCGGCGTTGTTGCTAATTATAAAGAAGTATCAGGATTTATTCCAATGTCTCAGCTTGCTGATCACTATGTTGAAACAGCAGAAGAATTCATTGGAAAGACTCTCCCTGTAAGAGTAACAAGAGTAGACCAAAAGAGAGGAAAGGTTGTATTCTCACACAAGGCATTCCTTTCTGAAGAAAGAAGCAAGAAGATTGCAGAGATTTGGGATACACTTAACGTTGGAGACGTTGTAGAAGGAAAAGTAATGAGATTCACAGACTACGGTGCATTCGTAGACATCGGTGGAATCGATGGACTTCTTCACATTTCCGAAATCTCTTGGGGAAAGCTTAAACACCCACAGGAAGTACTTGAAATCGGTCAGGTTCTTAACGTAAAGATTCTTTCAATGAACGCTGAGAAAGGTAAGATTTCTTTAGGACTTAAGCAGAACGCTCCAGAACCATGGTCAGTAATTGATGATGAATATCAGGTTGGCCAAGTAATCAAGGGAAAAGTTGTTCAGCTTAAAGAATACGGTGCATTCATTGAACTCGCACCAGGACTTGATGGACTCGTTCACATTTCTGAAATTGCTTACAAGAGAGTAAACAAGGTTGCAGACGAGCTTACATTAGGCCAGGAAGTAGAAGCAAAGATCTTAGAGATTGATAAGGAAAGAAAGAGAATTTCACTTTCAATCAAGGCTACACTTCCAGAACCAGAAAAGCCTGTTGAAGAAGCACAGACAGAAGCTCTACAGGAAGCTCCTGTTGCTGAAGAACAAGCAGAATAAAATTTGCTATAAAAATTCCGGGCTTTGCCCGGAATTTTTTTGTGTTATAATTAAAGTATGGAACGAATCATTTTATCAATTTTAGGGCTCGCATACAAAGTAGTTGACTGGGCACTTTGGGCTTACGTTATACTTTCATGGTTTGCAGGAGCCTCGGCAAAACTTTATAACATTTACAGAACACTTGCTAAGTATATGGAGCCACTTTTGTCTCCAGTAAGGAAACTCATTAGGCCGCTTACCTATAAAATAGGTGTAGATTTTTCGCCTTATGTTTTTCTGCTATTACTTCAGTTTGTGTACAGATTTTTAGCAAGATTAGTCATATTAATTTTCTAATTTGGAGGCTATCATGGACCCTCGTACAGATAAGACATATTACAACGATGAAGGTGAAATGGGAAAGTATGTGCTAAATAAGCTTACGCTTCCGGCTCACCAGGCAGACCCTCAGGTTGTAGAAAAGTATGAAAGATATGGCAAGAGAATACTTTGGATGGATTCTAATGCTATTCCTGGAGCTATGCAGCTTAATGCGTCTTGGTACTATAAACCAAATATGTACCTCATTGATGAGGCTAAGGAGGAGGGCACATCCTTCCTTCAGGCTCACAAGCACGATGTAGGAGAGATAGTGGCTTTTTACGGCTCAGATCCAGAGCATCCAGAAGAGCTCAATGGAGAGATTATTTTCTATATCGGCGGCGAGAAGCATGTATTTACCAAAAGCACTATGGTATGGCTTCCTGCAGGTCTTGAACATGGCCCGCTGTTTATTCAAAAGGTGGATAAGCCAATCTTCCACTTCTCCTGCGTAATGCAAAACACATATGAATTTAAGTAAGTTTTTGGTAATATCTTGACAAAAACGTGTTTTTGCTATAACATACTACTAATTTAGGACAAATTGTCCAATTATCTGTTTTTAGAGGAGAAACATAATGGAAGACAAGACACTGGTATGCCAGGACTGTGGTCAAGAATTTATCTTTACAGTAGGTGAACAAGAATTCTATAAAGAAAAAGGTTTTGACAACGAACCAAAGAGATGCAAAGCTTGCAGAGACAAGAGAAAAGCTCAGAGAAGACAGCCTAAAGAAGCTGCACCTGCTGAATAACATCCCTTT
>JAKSSJ010000035.1 GCA_024403215.1 Clostridia bacterium | reverse complement strand
AAATGTGATATAATAATGCCGTTAGATTAGGTCTATTACCCGAAAACGGAGGTAAATTATGAAAATAGCTGTTATTGGCGGTGGCAAACTTGGCACCAGCGTTACCAAGGCCCTAGTTGGCGGCGGCAACGAGATTACAGTCATTGATACAGACGAAAGTGTCATCTCAAGGATTCAAAACACCTTTGATGTAATGACTCTAGAAAAAGATGCAAGAAACAGCAAGGTTCTTGCAGATATTAATATTAAGGATTACGACGGAATCATCTGCTGCATGGATGATGACGAGAAAAACATCTTTGTGGCTTCGCTAGCTAAAAAGCTTGGTTGCAAGTATACAATTGCAAGAGTTAGAGGCCCTGAGCATGTTGAGCAGATGGATCTTATCAAGAGCAATTTTGGCATAGATTATGTCACAAACTCAGACCTTGCCTGCGCGGCTGAAATGTATAAGTTCTTCACTGAAAAGCATGGCTTTTCAGGAAAGAAGTTCTCTATTGGAGCTGCAGAGGTCCTAGAGCTTTCGATTAGCCAGGTCCCAGACATGATGGGCAAAATGCTAAAGGATGCAGCCAAAGAGCTTGGCGGACTTCTTCTTACTGCAATCAGCAGAAATGGTAAGATTATCATCCCAAACGGCAATACCGAGCTTCTTGAGGGCGACCACCTCTATGTTGCTGGAACCAGCGGCAAGGTAAAAAGCTTTAGAAAACAGCTCAAATTTGCTGGAAGAGAAGACAGACTGAAAAGAGTAATGATAGGCGGCGGCGGAAAGACAGGATTCTTCCTGGCTCAGATGCTTGAAGAGGCTGGCGTTTCTGTAAAGATTATCGAAACTGATAAAGCTAGATGCGAATACCTCTCAGAAAGCCTTGAAAAAGCCCTCGTTCTAAAGGGTAATGCATCCGATATGGAGCTTCTTGCCGAGGAAAACATATATGAGATGGATGGTTTTGTTGCAGCAACAAATTCAGACGAAACCAATATCCTTCTTGCCCTCATGGCCCAGAAGAGAAATGTTAAAAACGTAATTGCAAAAGTAAGCAGCACCTACTACAACTCAATTACAGAGGACTTTGATGAGACCATGACCATCAATCCTGTAGATATGTGCACTTCGAATATTTTAAGAAAATTCGCTCAGGGAAGCTCTATAACCTTTACAAAAATGGTACAAGGCCAGGCAGAGTTTGTTGAAGTCCTAGCAGAAGAAGGCATGCCTCTTACAGCATCCACCCTTCTTAATGTAGATATACCTGAGGGAGTTCTTGTTGCAACAGTAACAAGAGGAAATGAAGTAATAATCCCAACCGGCAATACAAAGATTGAAGCAGGAGACAAGGTAGTAATACTTGCCCTTCTTACAAAGGTTGGGGATTTAGAAGCACTACTTAAAAAGCAGTAAATGATCAACAGAAAAATCATAACTAAAGTATTATGCGTTGTGCTAGTTGTTGTGGGAATAGCCATGCTAATCCCTGGCATAGTATCAGTGATATACAAAGAGTCTTCTGAGGCTATTTGCTTTTTTGCTTGCACAGCATGCATGGTAATAGTAGGTTTTCTAGGCATTAAACTTATACCTAAGACTAATAACGCGGTTCTTAGAATGCGTGATGGCTTTTTTATTGTAGGAATCTCGTGGATTTTGTTCTCAATACTTGGAGCTATTCCTTTCTACATTTCTGGATCTATCCCAAATTTTGTTGACGCTTTCTTTGAAACAGCCTCTGGCTTTTCTACAACGGGTTCAACAATACTTACTAATATAGAAGCCATGCCAAAAGGTATGCTATTCTGGAGAAGCTTTACTCACTGGCTCGGCGGTATGGGAATACTGGTGCTTACCATTGCCATACTTCCTATGCTTGGTATTGGCGGACAAAAGATAATGCGAGCCGAAACAACAGGACCGACTATGGATAAGATTACCTTTACAGTAACAGGTTCTGCTAAAAGGCTTTATATAATTTATGCTGGTCTTACAGCACTTGAAGTAATACTGCTTTGCGCAGGAGGAATGGACATCTTCGATTCCCTTGTTCATTCATTTGGTACTTTGGGAACTGGAGGACTTTCTATTTACTCATCTAGCATTGCTTACTATGGCAATTTCTATTTCGAAATGGTCATTGCCGTATTTATGCTTTTAGCCGGAATCAACTTTAGCCTCTACTATTACCTGTTTACTGGTAATGCAAGGCTGATGTTTAAAGATCCAGAATTTAAAACCTATATTAAAATCATAGTAATTGCCACTGTATTTATCATGGGCATGCTTCTTGTAACTGGCTACTATCAAACAATAGTAGATGCGTTTAGATATGCATTCTTCCAGGTATGTTCCATTATCACAACCACAGGCTACGGAACAGCAGACTTTGATCTTTGGCCACTTCCTTGCAAGATAGTAATTTTGCTTCTCATGTTTGTTGGAGGAAGCGCAGGATCAACTGCTGGTGGACTTAAGGTTATTAGATTCATGATGATTGGTGGAATAATCAAGAGAAGGATTAAGCAGCGCCTGCACAAAAACAGCATCGAGCCTGTCAGAATAGGCGGCAAAAAGGTTGAAGAAGACGTTTTATATAACGTGAGGATGCTACTTGTAATCTATGCGATAATAGCTCTTGGAAGCACATTGCTTGTCTCCTTAGACGGAGTTAACCTTACAACTGCATTCTCAGCTGTTATTGCGTGCTTCAGCAATATCGGCCCTGGCTTTGACCTTGTTGGACCATCACAAAACTTTGCATTATTCTCACCTGCCATTAAGATTTTGTTATCACTTCTTATGATTGCAGGAAGACTTGAAATATACACTATAGCAGTTTTATTCACACCACAATTTTGGAAGAAATAAATGCAGACTTTTATTGATATAATTTCAGTACTAAGCTTTAGCGGATTCTCCAGATTTGCAGACTCCGTTATTTCAAAGCTAGCATTTACTAAGATGCTGGCTAGTTTTGGTATGACTGATGCTATAGCATGGATTATCATCATAATTCTTAGTATTGGCATAAACGATGCTATTATCTGCGCAAAAAATGTTGGAAGAAGCTTCATACTTAAGCTTCACCCAAAGGCAGTGGTATCTTTTAAATACAAAAAAAGATTGCTCTCTAATTCAGAGCTTGAGCAATCTTCAATTAATGTCTTATTTACTTTAGCTTGCGAGCTAGTCCTTACCTTTATCTTAAGCTTTGAAGCCGCAAGTGTTTCTGATGCTCTAATGCTATCAGCCGCAATTATTGGAAACGATGGATGGCTTTTGCTATTGATAGGGAAAACTAATCTCTTGGCGCAGTTTTCATATGGAATGCAGATTTTCATCTGTATAGTCTTACTCTTATGCCGAGTAAACCTAATTAGAACAATTAAAACAAAATTAGAACTAAAGAAAAATGCTTTGTGATTCACAAAGCATTTTTTTATAAGCTGTTATAACAGCGAATATAATCATCAACCATTTTCTTGACTGAATAGTCTTTTAAGATAAGATCCCTTCCAAAGGCTTCTATATTACTTCTTTCTTGATTAGATAAATCTAATGCACGAGTAATATCATCTCTTATAAGCTCCTCATTTGGCATCTGGCAGCCTCTTAAGCAGAAGTTAGATTCCTTAGCCTTAGCAAGCTTAGACTCATCAAATATTCCAAGATAGCCTTCATTTCCACCAAGTATTACTAGCTTTCCTGCAGACATTGCCTCTAGAGCGCTTCTTGAAACACCAACAAATACATCTGCAATTGCAACAATATTATTAATATCAGATCTTGGACCAGTTAGATAAATATATTTCTCTCCAAGTTTTTCATTAGCCTCATCTACCAAGGCTTTGACATTATCAAAGTCATTTCCGCCACCAACAATAACAAACTGGACATTCTTCCTTTTGCTTCTAATATCTACTGAGGCCTTGATAAGCTGCTTTGCAACTAAAGATCTGTCCTCATCCAATCTACTTACATAGACTACTATTGGCAATCTGTCGTCAATACCAAACTCATCGCAAATGTTTATGCCCATATTAGTTGGATGAAACTTATTAGTATCAATACCATTTACAGTTACGAAAATATTATTTTTATCAATACCATAGTTATCAATAAGATAAGTTTTAATATCATCACTTACTGCAAGGCACTTCTCTCCCCAATTGGTAAGCTTTTTTAGTATTGCATTCACCTTAAATACCCAGTGAGCAGTAGTAACGAATCTAAAGTCATACTTTTCCTTAAGCTTACCGCATAAAAAGGCTGGGATTCTTGCATGAGCATGAACTATATCAGGCTTTTCTGTTGCAATAATCTCATCTAGCCTTTTATAAGCTTCCTTCATAAGAGAAATGCTTCTTTTGTGAAGAGGTGCATGATAGCATTTGATTCCAGACGAAGTGAGCTCTTCTTCATAAACCCCTCCGTTTGATACCACTATTACCTCATGGCCTCTTGTTTTTAGTTCCTTTGATAGCTCTACAACGTGAGTTTCTGCTCCGCCAATATCAAGCCCCATCAAAGTCATTAAAATTTTCATCTTTATCCCTACACTATCTTTGAATATCTAAGAGTGAATAGAACCAATATGTAGATTTAGCATATCTGCTGACAAATTTATATCCCTTTTCTGTCTCATCAGCATTACCTGCGCCAACCTTTAGCTCATAAGTACCATTAATAAAGTAACCCTTATCAGTTTCTGTACCTTTTGCCTTAAGTGTTATGATCTGAGTGAAATATCCAGTATCCTTACTTTCATCTTCTTTATTCTTAACTGGCATCACCTTTTTATCAACAACCTCTCCAAGTATTACATCATTGAGCTCATCATAGAGTATATCTCCAATATGAATAGCATCAATACCAGCCTGTCTTACGCCGATATTTGCAATTTGGTAGGTAAAGCCAAGCTCTCCTTCGCTATCATTTACAAGTGGATCACACTTTGCATTCATGGTATCAATGTCAACTACAAATGTTGCACTTGCAAAGCCCTTTCCTTTAAGATAAAAAGCTGCTCCAACCTTTGGAGTATAGCCTCCAATTACTATATCTCTGCCATTAACGTAGCCTTGGCCCTCAATAGTAATTATCATATCGTATGAATCATCTCCATCGTAAGCAATCTTTACAGCTCTTTCCTCGTTATAGTTTGGAACGTGAGGAGTTTTAGATACACTAACAATTTTTCCAACATAGGCATTTGTTGAAGAGTTGTAAACTGTTTCTCCAGCCACGCACAAATCTGCAAAATCCGAGAAGACATTTCTTGCTTCAACGGTAAATCTCATTGTGTCTGTTGGGATTTCTTCCTTATTAAAAACCTTATTGCGAACAAGAAGAGCAACAGCTGCAAGCACTATGACTAGCAATATGATTACTACATCTATCCAATTAAAGCGTTTCTTTTTTTCTGCGTTCATTTATTTTCCCTCCAAGCAATCCCTATACAGCTTTTCAACTTTCTTTGCAAAGGCTTCGCCCGTAAATTCGTTTTTATATCTTTCTAATGCATGAGCACCCATATCAGGGAGGATAATGTCCTTATCAGCTATAACTCTTATGAATGCATCATATAGCTGTTTGCTGCTGCCAGCCTCAAATATTAATCCGTTATAACCATCCTTAACAAGCATTGGATTTCCGCCTGATGATGAAACTATAGCAGGAAGCCCCATAGAAAAGCCTTCCAAGATGGATAGACTTGATGTTTCTGTATTTATGGAGGCATTTACTTGAATGTCTGCTATGCTAAGCACCTTTTCTACATCCCTCACAAAACCAGTAAATATAACCTCGTTTTCAAGTCCAAGCTCTTTTACCTTTTCTCTAACAACAGGTTCAAAACTTCCCTCTCCAGCAAAGATTATCTTAAACTTCCTTCCGGCATCTTTAAGCATCTTTGCAGCATCTACTACGCTTAGATGGCCCTTATATTCTTCTATTCTCGCAAGAAGCAGAATAACAAATTCATCTGTAATTCCATATTCTTCTTTAACCCTGGCAATCTCATCATCTTTAAGCTTTGCTACAGGAGACACTCCATTCATCATGGTTGTAATCATTGATTTTGGAATTCCGCTTCCAAGGAGATTCTCTTCTGCTGCAGGACCTACTGCAATGATTTTATCCGAATACTTCTTGGCAACATATCTGTTTACCAGTCTTCCAGGAAGACTTTTCATCTTCCACGAAAGAGGAAAGGCGCTGTGCCTTGTATATACTACCTTGCAACCGCAATTTTTAGCAGCAATTCTTCCTGATAAGGATCCATGGGTATGGACTATATCTGGTTTGATCTCTTTTATCAAAGCCTCTAGCTTTGCAATATCGCTTTTATCATAGGATTTATCTGCAATGCCATCTACTTCTAAAACCACTGCGCAGGTTTTTTCTAGCTGTTCAATTAGCATGCTACCCTTTGGCACTGCAACATAGGTTTTAAAATTTTCTGTATCCTGGCATCTTAGATAATTTAGTATTACCCTGCCTGCCCCACCGATATTGGTATCACTAACTATATTAAGAACCTTAATCATTTTAGTATACCTCCATCTTCTTTTAGCAGCGTTCTCTTTGCACACAAGCAGCCAACTGCAAGGCATGCAAAGAATATGAGCATGAGTCTGTAGTTGTAGAATGAGTAATCAGTCATACCCTGAACCAAAAATCCAAGCACGCCGGATAAGAATGCAATATCTAGCCATTTATATTTTCTATCACTTTCATGATAGATAGATACACACATAGTCCTTACATAAACAATAAGTATTGCAAGGAAGATTAGCAACATTATAACCCCACCATCGCAAACCATCTGAAGGAAGAGATTGTGCGAATGCTGAGTTACTACAAGATCATATGCATAAGTTGAGTACGCCTTCTTAAATGCGCTCTCGCCAATTCCTACTCCAAACTTCCAAGCGCCATCGCCAAGCATCTCTAGAGTTCCCTTCCAAATAGAAACTCTATAAGAGG
This sequence comes from Clostridia bacterium, assembly GCA_024403215.1. Lineage (GTDB taxonomy): Bacteria > Bacillota > Clostridia > Peptostreptococcales > Anaerovoracaceae > RUG13409. The sequence goes on along the minus strand of JAKSSJ010000035.1, from coordinate 5,673 downwards.
TTGATGTTTCACCAAGATTTCCTATGCTTGTAAATCTTGATATTATGCTGTCAGGGAGCACAAAGTACAGTGCAGCAAGTGCAAATGGGAAGAGCAGTATTAGCTGAGGCTTAATCATTACAAAGAATACAGCCGCAGCAAATAGTAGTCCAAGCCATGCTCCTCTTGAGAAGGTTAATATCATGCAAAGGCACATAACAGCACAGCATGCAAAATAGAAGAGCTTCTTAAACTTTTCCCTGCAGTCTAAAAATCTTGCACCACCAATTGGTATCATTAGTATCAGATACTGGCCAAGCATATTAGGGTTTTGGAAAGTAGATGTAACTCTAAAGCTTAGGCCCTCAAAGGTCTTATCATCAGTCCAAGCACTTGATTGATAACCAAGCTTGAAAACATATTGAACAATACCATAGCAAGAAACAACAGCAGCAATAAGTATCATAAGATCTATCACTAGTTCAAGCTGTTTCTTGTTTTCTACAGCATGATAAAGAGCAATAGCAAAAATGCTAAAGCATATATACATTAAGGCAGGATAAAGACTACCCTTAGGATCTAATGAAGTGGCAACCGAGATTGCAACCATTACGCAATAAAGACAGAGATACGCACTAATAGGCATTCTCTTTAAGCCCCTATCATCATATAGACTACTTAAGATGATGGAGAAAAAGCTTGCCGCACATAATGCAAGAACTCCCATGGTTGGAAGAACTGGCGCTAAGGCAAGAGTGAGTGCACACCAAAAATACGCATAGCAAAATATGCTGCCAGCAAATAGCTTTTTAAGGCCCACTCTTTCAAACCAGTTGCAAGCAGACTTTCTAAGCTTTGATGTTTTTAGCTCATCTGCATAAATCTTCTCTTCTGGATTTGTCCACCAGGATACTATAAGGCTGGCATCCCAATATGACTTAACCCAGTCTGAGAAAGCCCTGTACAGCTTATAAACTTTTGTTTGTTTCCATTTTTCCATACTATTTGTAAGCACTTAAGCCTTTTTTAAATGCATTAAGACTTTCTTTTGTTTCATCTATCCAGTAAGGTCTTGCAGCCTTACCTTTTGAATCATAGTCTGCCGCATTAAACCATACTGCAATCTTTATTCTTGGATACTCATCTATGTGATCAAACATTGAATCAATCCAAGCTTTCTTATTTCCACCGTAACTACTTGAGGCAAACTCAGTAATAATCCAAGGGTAGCAGCCGAATACCTGACCGTAAGATCTTTCAATCTCATCATAAATCGTCTTAAATTCTCTCCAGTGCTCACCAAGGTTCTTATAATAGTTTCCGTTATTATAGCCTGTTACGCCTATCATCTGGACATATTCATCTCCAGGATAATATCTAAGAGCATTGTTCCAATTTGTTGGAGGACAGTTTCTATCATTAGGATTAAAAATCCAAATGCAATTATTTACGCCCTCTTTTTCAAATATCTTGTAAATTTCTCTCCAAGCTGCAATGACTACATCTCGATCAGCCATATTTACAACACCCCTGTACTTTGTCCAATCACTATTCATTTCATTCCCAAGCCTGACTAAGACTGGCTTTCCACATTCACTTGCACCTTTTGCAAACTCTGCTATGCTAGGAATTTCTATTCCTCTGTATAAATCAAGCATTACAGATTTAGCAAGCATGTTTTCGTTGTTGGTATCAGTAAGTTGATATGTAAGCTCTACTATCCTTCCATCATTTGCAGTTTGCTCCATAAATTCTGTAGGGAATGTATGAATTGAGTGACTATATGTAAGAACTACAGGGAACGTAAATTCCAGTTTTTCTTCGAGCCCTGGAATAGTTTCATTTATTCCGGTTTTAAACATATCAGCAGAATAGATACCCCACCTTAGAGCATTGCTATTCTTAATATCGTTATAAAGCTTTATAGTGTCCTCGGACCAAGCCTCTGGAAGCTTAGGGCCGTATAACACATTAAGACTTTTCTTTTCTGTGGGATCAAATATTTGAATATCATCAAAGAGTCTTAAAACATTTGCCCTAAATGCAGTACTTTCTTTTCTGCATCTAACTAAAACTCTAAGGTAATCTCTACCACCAAGCTTAATATAGGCGTAGGTGAAGGCATCATAGTTTTCATTCAAAACGCCGTTTATAGTGGCACTAAACACAAGAGCTTCATAACCGTTAAAGTTTTGTCTTTCAACAGCCGTTACATCTACATCGTTATTCTTCTGCCAATCCTTATTGAGAAGAAAACGGCTTTCATAATAGAGTATGTACTGCTCTGTTGCATCAAGGGCCTCATAATCTATGGCATAGTTTTTAAGGCCATTTCTCATCTCTGCCGTCATTTCAGCATAAGGTGATTTCTCTTTTGATATGGTTATATCATAGCCATGGCCAGTAATCTTAGTAGCGTAAAGGCCCAGACTATCATCAACTCTTGCATCTGTTGGAATTACTATTTCATAGCCTTTATAGTTATTCCTAAAGCTTTTTCCGTTAATTAAGACCTCTTCATCTGCAACATCAATTAGCAAAGGGAGATCTTCAGCAAAATGAATTTCCTGATCAGCTTCGTTATTTACGTTTACATCTTCATTTTTTGAACAAGAAGAAAAAGTCATGCACATTATGACTGCAAGCAATAATGCTATATGTCTTTTTAATCTAGTTTTGTTCATAAACTACTTGCAAACCTTTTCTAATTCTTCTCTGGTTATGTTCATGTAGTTGAGTCTTCTAAGAAATGTTGATCCGTTAGCACACCCAATGCCAAGCTTTGCTCCAACCTCTTCTCTCCTCTTGCTGCTATTATCAAAGCCAACAAGTCCTAGCAAGAAAAGATCATCACTTGTAAATGTGTCCTTGTGACCTTCCTCTATGGCAGAAGCAGCCTTAAGAGCATTTACTATATCATCAGCATTGGCATTCTCTATGCCAATATCATCTGCCCTTGTCGCTTGGCCTTTGGTTAAAAAGGCCTGCTTTGCGGCAGGAAAAGCCTTTGTAAGTCTCTCCCTTATAGTTTCGCCAGCATGATCTGGATCTGTAAATATTATTATCCCTGTTTGCTCATAAGCCTTTGATATGAGCTCTAAGGCTTCCGGTCTAATGCCAAAGCCATGAGTACAAATAATATTTGCATTAACAGCAGCTCTTACAGCCGTCTCGTCATCTTTTCCTTCAACTACAATTGTTTCTTTAATATCAATCATTATTTAAATAAAAAGCATCCTGTGTATGCAATGTGATCTGAGCCATAATAGTAATCAAGACCATTGGCCTTGCATACTTCAAGTACTACCATGCCATATGACTCCATAGATGAATGCATCTTTTCTGGGAAACGACAAGGCTCATCTGGATAAGTGCATTTCTTGCAAAGTTTGCAACATCCAGCACCAAGTGTCAGAATATCCTTAGTTCTCTTTAAGATTTCATCCTGCATCTTATCAATATTTGCTGTGTGCCTGTGAGCTGCTTCCATCATAGCTTCGCCATCAAGCGCATCCTCAAGATCTCCAACAGTCTGTACTAAAATGCCATACTTGAATTCCTTAATTCTCTTTTCGCATTCCTCCAAAGTGCCACATCCTGGAGGGCAACTCCAGCTTGTTTCATAAGCGCCGCAAGAGTTTGCAGCACACATATCTCTAACCTCTTTTTTGCAAACAATAGTTGAAATATCAAGTGGTTTGCAATGAGTAAATCCGCATTCTAAAGCAATCTCTTCTATTTCCTTGTAATCCATATTATGCCTCCAGGAGCTTGCATACATCAATCCAAGACTTGCAATTTGCAAGAGAATAAAGTTCATCTGGAGTTAGCTTTACTGCACTTCTTGCATCTCCGCAAGCCGGATACACAACATCAAAACGTTTTAGTGATTCATCGAGATAAACATCTACACCATCATTAATTCCAAATGGGCAAACACCGCCAATTGAATGGCCAATAAAATTATCTACTTCTTCTGGGCTAAGCATCTTAGCCTTGGCAGAAAAATGCGCCTTATACTTTTGATTATCAATTTTTACATCGCCTGCAGCAATAATCATGATAGGTTTTTCATCAATCTTAAATGTTAAAGACTTTGCAATTCTTGCAGCCTCTGTTCCAACAGCCTTTGCAGCAAGCTCTACAGTTGCACTTGATACATCAAAGTGCTTTACTCTCTCTCCAAAACCCTTGTTATCCAAATACTCTTTTGCTTTTTCAAATGACATTTCTTAAGCCTTTCTTAATTTTTTATCTATAGATTTAGCAGCAAGCTTACCTGCACCCATTGCAAGAATTACAGTAGCAGAACCAGTTACAGCATCTCCACCAGCGTATACATTTTCCTTGCTAGTGCAGCCAGCCTCATCAACTATAAGCCCGCCACGTCTATTTGTTTCAAGTCCTTTTGTTGCATCTTTGATAAGAGGATTTGGAGAAGTACCAATGGCCATGATTACGCAGTCAACTTCTAAATCAAATTCCGAGCCTTCTACTTCAACCGGGCTTCTTCTTCCAGATGCGTCCATCTCTCCAAGCTCCATCTTTATGCAACGGATTTTATTCACATATCCATTTTCGTTTCCAAGTATTTCTACAGGGTTATTAAGCAGTCTGAATATTATGCCTTCTTCCTTTGCATGTTCAACTTCTTCCTTTCTTGCGGGAAGCTCTGCTTCTGAACGCCTGTAAACTATAGAAACCTCTGCACCAAGTCTTTTAGCACATCTTGCAGCGTCCATTGCAACGTTGCCGCCACCAACAACCACAACCTTAGAGTTTGCTTTAATTGGAGTATCGGCATCAAGCTCGTAAGCCTTCATAAGATTTACTCTTGTTAAAAATTCGTTAGCAGAATATACACCGCTTAAATTTTCTCCAGGGATATTCATAAAGCTTGGAAGCCCTGCTCCGCTTCCAATAAATACTGCTTCAAAATTATATTTATCAAATAATTCATCAACGGAAACTGATTTTCCTATGACTACGTTGGTTTCAATTTTTACTCCAAGCTTTTTAAGTCCATCAATCTCTTTTTGAACTATAGCTTTTGGAAGTCTAAACTCTGGGATACCATACATTAAAACTCCGCCGGCCTTATGAAGAGCTTCAAATATAGTTACGCTATATCCCTTCTTTGCAAGATCTCCCGCGCAAGCAAGACCTGATGGTCCAGAACCAATAACAGCAACATTATGTCCGTTTGGAGCTGGAAGCTCTATTTCATCATTTGAGTGTTCATTGTGATAATCAGCTACAAACCTTTCTAGTTTTCCTATGCTTACGCTTCTTTCTTTAATTCCCCTTACGCAATTTTTTTCGCACTGATTTTCCTGAGGACATACCCTTCCGCAAATGGCAGGAAGGCAGCTATCAAACGCAATAATCTTGTATGCTTCCTCAACATCTCCATTAGCAAGCTCTTTAATAAACTTTGGAATCTGTATGCCAACAGGACAGCCAGAAACGCAAGGCATGTTTTTGCAATTAAGGCATCTAGCAGCCTCTAACTTTGCCTCATCAAGCGTTAAACCAACAGCAACTTCCTTTTTAAACAGATTGCAATTTTCCTCTCTATTGACTTGCTTTTCTGTATCATAGATTTTGTTTCTGATAATAAGATTATCAAAATCTACAAGGTGACCGTCAAACTCAGGACCATCAACACAAGCAAATTTCGTTTTACCATCTACA
>JAKSSJ010000034.1 GCA_024403215.1 Clostridia bacterium | reverse complement strand
AATATTTGCAATTGAAACAGATAAAGATGATATCTCATACTCTGATGCCTTTATGTTTTACATCAGCAATGCAAATACTAATCTTGCAGAGAGCTGCAAGGCCTTCTTTGAGAAGATAGAATACTACAGAGTAATGGCAAGGTCTCTTCCACTTGCTGATTTTATTTGGACACTGCTTTGCGAAAGCGGCATAGGAAGCTTTGCTAAGGCTCTGCCTGGTGGAGCTCAAAGATATGCAAATCTTAAAGCTTTAGTTGATAAGGCTGCTAGCTTTGAAGAAGAGGGAATGGGTGGACTATACAATTTCATTTCCTATATAGAAGCAATTTCTGCCGGTGATAGAGCGGTAGAAACAGGCCAAGCCATGATACTAACTGAAGGTCTAGATGCTGTTAGAATCATGACCATACATAAAAGTAAGGGTCTTGAGTTCCCGTTTGTTTTGCTTGCCGGGCTTGGCTCTAGGTTTAATAGAAGTGCAAGCAGAGAAAGACTTGCTTTGCATAAAGATTTTGGGGCTGCAATTAAATTAGTAGAGCCTCTTAAGGGATTAAATTATGTTCCAAATTGTCTTAAGCTTATCAATACTAAAAAAGAGGAAGAGGAGTTTGCAGAAACTATAAGAGTGCTCTATGTTGCTATGACAAGAGCAAAAGATATTTTGGTATGCTCAGCTTATACAAAAGATCCATCTGAATGGTTATTAAAATCAAAATACATGACAAGCGCAAGCTCTTGCTCAAACTACTTAGACATGATAGGTGCAAGCTTTTCTGTGGTAGATATCATTGTGCCTTCAGCTTCAGAGCTTAGCATCACAAAAGAAGACAAAGCCATTTGCAAGGAAATCTTAGATAGCCTAGATAGCGGATTTAAGCTTCGGAAAGAAGATAAAAAGATTTCTGATGAAGAGCTAATAAAAAGGCTGAGCTTTGATTATAGTCCAGAGGAAAGTTCGCTAAAGAAACAGAAATACAGCGTTTCTGAGATTGCAGCATTAAGTAGAGCAGAAGAAAAAGATGAGCCAGCCGTATACAATGATGGACCATCTTATGCAGTGCCAAGCTTTATTGGAACGAAAGCTGTTCTTAATGCCGCAGCCAAAGGAACTGCTTATCATAAAGTAATGGAGATGTTTGATTTTAAATCAGAGGACACAAGCCCTAAGGCTGTTTCTGATTTGATCAAAAATCTTATTGATAGAAATCTTCTTACTGAAGCTGAGGGAGGAGTTTTAGATCCAAACAGAATCTCAAAATTCTTTGAGTCTGATATAGGTATAAGAGCAAGAAGGACAGAAGAAATATTTAAAGAAAAACCTTTTGTTCTTAAAACACACTTTGATGACAGAGAGGTTCTTGTGCAAGGAACCATTGACTGTTTCTTTGAAGAGGACGGTCAGTATGTTCTTGTAGATTACAAGAGTAATTATATAGATGCATCGCATCTTGAATCAGAAAAAGAAAGATTAAGAGAAGAGTATATTCCTCAGCTAAAGCTATATAAGGAAGCTCTAGAAAAAATCACAGGAAAAACAGTAAAGCTTGCCGTATTATATTTATTCGGTATCAATGACACTATAGAAATATGCTAGATTATTTATCAAAACTAAATGAGCAACAGTATAAAGCCGCAACCTGCGTTGACGGTCCTCTTTTAATACTTGCTGGAGCTGGTTCTGGAAAGACGGGAACCATGACTCATAGAATTGCCTATATGATTAAAGAAAAGAATATTAATCCATATAATATTCTTGCTGTTACATTTACCAATAAGGCTGCAGGAGAGATGAGGGGCAGAGTAGAAGATCTTTGCGGGAGATATCCTGGTATGTGGATTTCTACCTTCCATTCCTCTTGCCTTAGAATATTAAGAAAAGAAGCGGATAAGCTTGGCTATGATAAAAACTTTGTCGTTTACGATACTGTAGACCAAAAGGCTGTTGCCAAGGCAATAATTAAAGAGCTAGAGCTTGATGAAAAGATTTTTGCTCCAGCCTATATACTTAGCGTCATTTCTGATAATAAAGAAAATCAGATTTCGGCTTCTGACTTTTTAATTAAGGCTGGAAGCTTTGGACCTAATAAGACCTTAGCTTCTTGCTATACCATGTATGAGGAAAAGCTCAAATCAAACAATGCCTTAGACTTTGATGACCTCATTTTAAAAACTGTAGAACTGTTTGAAAAATTCCCTGATGTGCTTTCGGCTTATCAGAATATGTTTAAGTACATAATGGTTGACGAGTATCAGGATACAAATATGCTGCAGTATAAGCTGATTAAGCTTCTTGCAGGAAGCACCAAAAATATTTGCGTTGTAGGAGATGACGACCAATGCATTTATGAATGGAGAGGTGCAAATATCCAAAATATCTTATCTTTTGAAGTAGATTTTCCTGGAGCTAAGATTATTAAGCTCGAGCAAAACTATAGATCAACAGGAAATATCATTAATGCCGCTCACAGCGTAATTGAAAACAATAAGGGTAGAAAAGACAAAAAGCTTTGGACTGCATCTGATGACGGAGAAAAGATTGAATATTATCGTGCAGATGATGACAAAGAAGAAGCAAGATATATAGCCGCAAAGATTAATAAACTTAAAAGGGAAGACCCAACTCTATCGTTTAAGGATTTTGCTATACTGTATAGAACTAACGTGCAGTCAAGACGTTTTGAAGAGTGCTTTGGAAGCCTTGGCCTTCCGTATCAGGTTTTATCTGGCCTTAGGTTCTATGATAGAAAAGAAATTAAAGATATGCTCTGCTACATGAGGCTCATATTAAATCCAAAGGATGATATCAGCCTTATAAGAGTTCTCAATGAACCAAAAAGAGGCATAGGAGATAAGAGTCAGCAAAACATCCAAACAGTTGCAAGGCTTAATGGATGGAATCTTCTGGAGGCTTTAGGCTCCGATGTTGTGCTTGATGGTCTTTCATCAAGGGCAAGGGACGAGGCAATAAATCTTGTCAATACAATCAAGTCGCTTTCTGTTGAACAAAACAATATGAGCGTTTCAGATTTGTATGATACTTTGCTATTTAAAACTGGCTACATGAAGGCTTTAGAAGATATGCATACAGTAGAGGCTGATGGCAGAGTAGACAACATTTTGGAATTTAAATCTGTTATCGCTGAAAAGGAAAAGGAATGCAGTGAAGCTGATGAGACTCTAACTCTTGAAAGCTTCATGGAAGGGCTTGCATTAGTATCAGATATAGACAATCATGATCCAGATGCAGATAGCGTTTCACTCATGACTCTTCACTCGGCAAAGGGTCTTGAGTTTAAAGTTGTATTTATGCCTGGCATGGAAATGGGACTTTTCCCTAGCTATAGAAGCATGGATAAGGGTGATAATTTAGAAGAAGAAAGAAGACTTTGTTATGTTGGAATGACAAGAGCAAAGGAACGCCTTTTCTTAAGCTCGGCAGAGCTTAGAATGCTCTATGGTAAAACAGACTTTACAAGTGAAAGTCCTTTCCTTTCGGAAATAGATAAAAAATATCTAACAGGTCATGCTGTTTATGATAAAAAGAAAAAGAACATATCAAGCGATAGATTCAATCCTGTTTCAAAATACAATGGGAACGATTCCTATGTTTCTCCGATTGCTGCAGCATATAATGCTAAGACAAGAGCTTCTTCAATAGTACAGAAGGCAACCCTAGCAGGCGTAGAGGTGCTGCCAGGTGATAAGGTTGAACATGAAAAGTTTGGAGTAGGAACAGTAATAAAATCTGAAGACAATGTACTTACAGTTGTCTTCGATGGCTGTGGAACTAAGAACCTTGCAAAGGATTTAGCTCCATTAAAGAAGGTGTAATGCTTACAAGAGGCTAAGACATGGACGCACAAAAAAGAATGGAAGAGTTATATAGGCTTTTGGAATATCACAGCCAAAGGTACTATAACGATGATGATCCAGAAATCTCCGATTTTGAATATGATGCTCTTTCAAGAGAATTAAAACAGCTTGAGAAAGAGAACCCTTTATTTGCAAGAGACGATTCTCTTACTACTAAAAGAGTAGGAGGAACTGCGAGCAAAAGAGAATTTAGGAAGGTTAAACATGACGTTCCAGTAATTTCTCTGCAGGATGTGTTCTCTAAAGAAGAGGTTGTGGGCTTTGTAAGAAACATCAGAAAGGAATATCCTGATGCTAAGTTTACCGTTGAGAAAAAGATAGACGGTCTTACAATGGTTTTAAGATACAAGGACGGAAAGCTTGTTGAGGCAATAACAAGAGGAGATGGAAGCATAGGTGAGAGCGTTTATGAAAACGCCCTGGTTATAGATACCATTCCAAAGGAAATTAAAGAAAAGCTTTCTTATCTTGAGGTAAGAGGCGAATGCTTCATGTCCCAGGAAAGCTTTGAGGCTGCTAATAAAAAGCAAGAACAAATCGGTGGAAAGATTTATCAGAACAGAAGAAATTCTGCAGCTGGCACCTTAAGACAGCTAGATCCTGCCGTTGTAAAGGAAAGAGGCCTTGATATTTTCATCTTTAATCTTGAGATAGCAGAAGGCAAGGAATTCAAAACTCACCATGAAACTTTAGAGTGGCTCAGCTCTCTTGGTTTTCATGTTTTAGATGAGCCTATTATTGCGCAGACCGAGGATGAAGTTTGGAATGCAATTGAGCATATCGGTAAAATTAGATATTCTCTAAACTATGGTCTTGATGGCGCTGTTGTTAAAGTTGATAGTCTTGAATTAAGAAAGCAGCTTGGAATGACATCCAAGGTTCCACATTGGGCTGTTGCGTATAAGTATCCTCCAGAACAAAAGGAAAGTGTTGTGGAAGACATTGCTGTTCAGGTTGGAAGAACAGGAAGAATGACTCCTCTTGCAATTCTTACACCAATTAGGCTTGCTGAGACAACGGTTCAAAGAGCAACTCTTCACAACCAGGATTATATTGATGAAAAGGATATCAGAATAGGAGATACAGTAATAGTCCAAAAGGCTGGAGATATAATTCCAGAGGTCCTTAGCGTTGTTAAGGAAAAAAGACTTACTGTCTCTAAGCGTTTTGTAATGCCAAGCGTTTGCCCTGTTTGCGGTGCCCCTGCAATAAAGGAGGCAGATGGGGCTCACCTTGTATGCAGTGGAACAAATTGCCCTGCAAAGGATTCCAGATCTTTAGCTTACTTTGTAAGTAAAGATGCCATGAATATGGAAGGCTTTGGACCTGCAGCAATAGAGAGCCTCATATCAGAAGGATATATCAAGACCATTCCAGATATCTATGCTCTTAAGGATTACAGAGAAAAGCTAATAGAGGAAGGTCTTATTGGAAAAGAGAAGTCTGTAGACAATGTTCTTCTTGCTATTGAAAAATCCAAAGATAACGATATCGATAAGCTAATTACTGGCCTTGGCATCAGAAATGTTGGAAAGCAAAGCGCAAAGGCTATTGCCGCTCATTTTGCGGACATGAAGGCCCTTATGGATGCAACAGAGGAGGAGCTTAAAACTCTGCCTGATTTTGGCGACGTAGTTGCTTCAGATATAGTCAGTTTCTTCCAAAAGGAAGAAAATAGGAGTATAATTAATAGGTTAGAGTCCTTAGGCGTTAATATGAAGTCTAAGATGGCAGCTAAGAAGAAGGATAACCGTTTTGAGGGCAAGACCTTTGTTCTTACCGGGACCCTCCCTAGCATGACTAGAGACGAGGCCACAGCTATTATTGAAAGCTATGGCGGAAAAGCTGCATCGAGCGTATCAAAAAAGACCAGCTATGTATTAGCTGGTGATGAGGCCGGCTCTAAACTTACAAAAGCTCAAGAACTTGGAGTTACAATTATAGATGAAGCTATGTTTAAGGAGATGATTAAATAATGGCTTATAAAAGATTACTCACAATTCAGGATATATCATGTGTAGGACAGTGCAGCCTTACAGTTGCCCTTCCTATGATCAGTGCATGCGGTGTAGAAACAGCAGTTCTTCCAAGCGCTGTTTTATCTACTCACACTGCAGGATTTACAGGATACACATGCAGAGATTTAACGGATGATTTCCCAGCAATAGAAAAGCATTGGAAAAAAGAGAATCTAAAATTTGATGCAATTTATACTGGTTATCTTGGAAGCACTAAGCAGGTAAATTATGTTCTTAGCATAATGAAGAGCGCTGCAAAGGAGAAATGCGTCAAGATTGTTGATCCTGCAATGGCAGATAACGGTATACTTTACCCTGCATTTGACCAAAAGTATGTAAATGCTATGAAAAAGCTTGTAGCAGTATCTGATATAGTACTCCCTAATATCACAGAGGCATGCTTTTTAACAGGCATGGAATATAAAGAAGTCTATGACGAGGCTTACATAAAGGAGCTTTGCAAAAAGCTTAAAGCACTTGGTGCTAAAAAGGTAGTTCTAACAGGCGTTGGCTACAAAAAAGGAAGGACTGGAGTTGTGTGCTATACAAATAAGTATAGCTACTACGAGCACAAGAAGGAAGAAAAGGGAAGACACGGTACTGGAGATGTTTATGCATCAGCCTTTGCTGGAGCTCTTCTAAATGGAAAGAAGCTAGAAGATGCTGCAAGAATAGCAGCAGATTACACCCTTCTTTGCATACAGCACTCGCAAAAGGGAGCTAACTTCTACGGAGTTAAATTTGAACCTGAAATCAAAAACCTTATTAAAATGCTAGAGAGGTAAATATGTATCAAGCATTATACAGAAGCTTTAGACCAGAAACCTTTGATACTCTCATTGGTCAGGAGCATATTGTAAAAATTCTAAAAAGCCAAATAGAAAGCGGATCTGTAGGTCATGCTTATATTTTCTGCGGAACAAGAGGAACTGGAAAGACAACAACGGCGCGCCTTCTTGCAAAAGCTTTAAACTGCACTAGCGAAAAAGGCAGACCTTGCGGAGAATGTGAGGCTTGCAAGGCTATTGCTGCTGGAAACTTTATTGATGTAATAGAGATGGATGCAGCATCAAATAATGGAGTGGATGATATTAGAAGCCTAAGAGATGAGGTTAATTTCCCTCCAGTTGTGGGAAGAACTAAGGTCTATATCATCGACGAAGCTCATATGCTTTCTGGTGCTGCTGCTAATGCTTTTCTTAAAACCTTAGAAGAGCCTCCAGCAAATACAGTGTTTATTCTGGCAACAACAGAACCAAATAAGCTGCCAGCTACTATACTTTCAAGATGCATAAGACTCGATTTTAAGAGAGTTCCTGAGGCTGTTTTAAAAGAAAGATTTGCCGCTATCTGCAAGGAAATAGGTGTAGAAGCTGCAGATGATGCACTTTCCCTTATAGCAAGTAATGCAGATGGTTCTGTAAGAGATGGCCTTTCTCTTCTTGATAGATGTGTATCTGGAACAAAGAAGCTTACAAGAGACGATGTGCTCTTCCTTTTGGGCGTGGCTTCTATAGAAAGCTTTATAGATTTAACTGATGCTGTTTTAGACCATAATGCTTCAAAAGCGCTTAGCGTTTTATCTAATATCTTATCTGAAGGAAAGGAAGCCCTTCAAATTACAAGGGATTGGGTAGAGCACTTTAGAAATCTTATGATTATTAGATATTCTGATAGTCCTGAGAAGGTCCTTAATCTCTCATTAGAGAACATAGAAAGATTAAAGGCTCAGAGTCAAAGGATAGACGTAGAAGGGCTCTCAAAATGCATAACAAAGCTTTCTAGCACCATAAATGAGGCTAGATGGGCTCCAAAGCCAAGAATACTTCTTGAGCTTGCAATTATAGAGCTTTGTCAATAATTGTGGTATAATATAATGTCCAATTCATAAGTCTCGCTGGCGCCTGCCGGGCTTCCATGCAATGGCTGTCTGTGAACCATGTCAGGTCCGGAAGGAAGCAGCATTAAGCAGAATTTGCTATGTGCCATGGCCAAAGCTCGGCAGGGACCAGCGAGATGATGTTTTTACTAAGGAGAATAAAATGGATAATCGTCCTATAGGAGTATTTGATTCAGGTGTTGGTGGATTAACAAGTATTAACGCTTTAAATGAAGTGCTTCCTGATGAAAGCATTATATATTTTGGTGATACTGCAAGAACCCCTTATGGTTCAAAAAGCCCAAGAACAATTTGTGAGTTTTCACTCCAGATTGCAGACTTTTTGGAAAAGCAGGGCGTTAAGATGCTCATCATTGCATGCAACACTATTACATCTGTTGCATTAAAGGAAATACAAAAGGCTCACCCAACTATGCTTGTTCAAGGCATTATTGAGCCAGCAGCCCAGGAGGTTGCTAAGGTCTGCAACAAAGATAATTCCGTTGGTATTATTGCGACTATGGTTACAACTCAAAGCAGAGCCTATGAAAACGCCCTTCATGCACTTAAGGGAGATTTAAACGTTCATTCCCAGGCTTGTCCTGCTTTTGTGCCACTCATAGAAGAGGGTGCAATAGAAAGTGAAACTATGGATACAACTATCCATCACTACCTAGATTCATTTGTAGAGCAACATAAGATTGATACTTTGGTGCTTGGCTGCACTCATTACCCTATTATCAAGAAGGAAATAGAAAAGTGCTGCCCTAGCATTAAGACAATAATAGATCCATCTATGGCCTTGGCAGAGGCTGCAGAGCGCATGCTTGGCATTCACGACATGCTTGCAGAAAAGAAAACTCAAAAGAATATCTTCTATGCATCAGATCTTTCTGCAGACTTTGTAAATATGATTAATAGACTTGGAATTACTGGCGACTATAGATTAGAGCAGCATAGCTTTTAGACTTTAGGTAATTTATGAGCATGACAAAACAAGAACTTTACAAAATGCTAGAGCTTGATAGCCCAGCTGATCTTGGTTATTTTGAACAAATGGCAGATCTTTTGGAATGTGAAGAAGAAATTTCATTTGATTTGTTTTATGATGTTCTTTCCTTGGTCGAGGCGGACACTGCTGCAAGCATAATAGAAAACTATTTTGAAGAGTTTTCTAATGCTATTCCAGATGATGAGGACGATTTTGTTGTCCTTGTGGACTCTGTTAAGCAAAACCTTCTTCTTGGTGCGGAAAATCTTGATGATGAAGCTGTAAGAAGAGAGTTTGCAGAGGCTCTTTTTACCTTTAGAGAATGGATACAAAAAGATGGCGGAGCTATGATAGACGAATTGCCTTGCAGCGTTTTAGCTGCTGTAACCGAGCACAGAACTGAAAAGCTTGGTGGCAAGATGCATAGATATTCCTTCCCATCAGTCGCCGATTATGAATTAGATAATATTAGTTTAAGCCTTGGAGCATATTCTAAGGTTGATATTGTTGGAGACGATGATGAAACTGACTCAAAAGATTTCAGTAATTAGAAAACTCGCACTGCAGTTTTTAAAAAGGAATTATGTTCAGGCTATAATAGTTGTACTTATGTGCAATGTACTTCTTGTTGTGCCAAGTATGATAGTTGAGGTTTTTGCACCTAAGTCTGATTTTTTATTCACTGCAATTAATTTATATTCTCTTTTCATGAGAGGTCCGTTAAATCTTGCAATAACAGTATATTTTATTAGCCTGTTTAGAAACAAGAATGTGGGCGCAGCAGCTTTAGGCTATGGCTTTAATAACACAAGGGCTGCATTAGAGCTTTTCATAAGACAATATCTTAGAATCTTTATTGCAAGCTTTGCCTTTATTATCCCAGGAATAGTTCTTACTGTAAAATATGCATTCTCATTCTATATTCTCGCTGACAATCCTGGCCTTTCTGCAAGAGATTGCATGAGGCTGAGTTCAGAGATGCTTAAGGGCAATGCTAAAAGATATATTAAGCTTTTCTTAAGCTTTGCTCCTTTATACATAGTATGCTTGCTTCCTAGAATTGCTTATGTATATTTTTCAATTGGAGGGGCAATCACAGAGATAACAAGAGAAGCACTTTTATATATCTTCAATTTGTTCTATTCACCAATTGCTACAGCTATTGGTCTTTGCACACTTATTTGTGAAGTGTGGTTCCAGACAAGCAAGGCATGCGTATATGATATACTTTCAGGCAAGCTTGTATTTGAAAGCGCTGAGGTTACTACATGCGAAGCTTAAAACTTAGCGAATATATTGAATATCTTAAAAAGGCGGGCCAGCTTTCCTTTTGCAATGTAACTAGTGATGAATTAGTTACAAAGCTTTGTTTTGATTCAAGGGAAGTAGATAAGGGCACGCTTTTTGTTTGCAAGGGAGTTGGCTTTAAAAAAGAGTATCTTGCAATGGCAAAGGAAAAGGGAGCTTTAGCCTTTGTTTCAGAAAAAGACTATGGAATAGAAAACCAAATCGTTGTTAAGGATATAAGAAGAAGCATGGCTCTTCTTTCAAATATGTTTTATCAAAATCCATGGGAAGAGCTTAAGCTTTTTGGACTTACAGGAACCAAAGGAAAATCTACAACTCTTTACTATGTGATTAATATTATGGAGCATGCAAAGGTTTGCGGAAAAGATAAATTTGGCTATCTTTCAACCATAGATACCTTTGACGGAAAAGAAAAATTTGAATCACATCTTACAACCCCAGAAGCTATAGAGCTTGGGGGAAGGCTAAGAAATATGGCTGATGCTAAGCTTTATGCTGCCGGCATGGA
This sequence comes from Clostridia bacterium, assembly GCA_024403215.1. GTDB lineage: Bacteria > Bacillota > Clostridia > Peptostreptococcales > Anaerovoracaceae > RUG13409. The sequence continues at coordinate 2,088 of JAKSSJ010000034.1, read as the reverse complement.
GGTTTCATCTCAGGCTTTAAAGTATGATAGAAGTTATGGCCTTGTTTTTGATATTGGTCTATTTACTAATTTTGGCCTCGACCATATTGGGGATACAGAGCATCCTAGCCTTGAAGATTATTTAGAATCAAAGCTTAAATTCTTTGATCAATGCAAGACAATAATCTTAAATCTTGATACAGAAGAATTAGATAAGATACTTCCTGCTGCAAAGAATGGAAAGCTTAAAGAAAAATTAATCACATTTTCCGCTAAGGATAAGTCAGCTGATTACTTTATCTCAGATATTAGAAAAGAAAATGGACTGACTGTTTTTAATCTTTCTGGTATAGGTGAGCTTAGTCTTTCTATGATAGGCCTATTTAATGTTGAGAATGCTGCAGCTGCGGCTATAGTAGCTTCACTTCTTGGCGCAACAAATGAAGAGATTAAGGAAGGCCTTCTTACTGCTAAGGCTGCAGGAAGAATGGAAGTCTTTAAAAATGACAAGAGAGATTTAGTAGTAATTTCAGATTACGCTCATAACGCGCTAAGCTTTGAAAAGCTCTTCTCATCAGTAAAAGAGGAGTTCCCTGGATATAGAATCGAGGCTGTGTTTGGCTGCCCAGGAGGAAAGGGCCTTTCAAGAAGAGAAGATCTTCCAAAAGTTGCAGCAAAGTATGCCGACTATATTTATGTGACTGAAGAAGATCCTGCAGATGAGGATCCTTTAGAAATTTCAAAGCTAGTACTTGCTAACATAATAAAGAATGGTGGCAAGGGAGAAATCGAAATAGACAGAGAAAAGGCTATAACTTTGGCTATAAAAAAAGCACCACAGAAAACTGTAGTGCTGCTGATTGCTAAAGGCAGGGAAGAATACATGCATAGAGGCGATAAATACGTTCCTATTAAATCTGATTCTTCTCTTGCTGAGGAATTAATACTTTTAGATTAATTCTTTCTAAAGTCCAATAAAGGCTAAGTCCATTACAAAGTTATAAACAAGATTAAGTGGTGCGTTTAGTATTGCGCTTGTGCCTCCAAATACTATGAGTACAAGGAGAATTCTTGGACCCCACTGCCTGAGCCAAACATAGGCTTTATAATTTTTGTAAGGAAGCTTTATTAAATCTGATACTATTCCAAAACCATCAAGTGGTGGAAGAGGTATTAGATTAAAAAGCATGAGAGATAGGTTAATGATAACTGTTCCTGTGATTACAGATCTTGTAGCCTCTCCTACTGGTCCTGAGAAGAAAAACTCAGGCCAAAGCTGAAATACAAATCTTAGGATAAAGGCAAAGACTATTGCCGTAATAAAGTTCATAAAAACGCCAGCAAGTCCAACGAAGATAGAATCTCTTCTTGGACTTTTAAATTTGCTTGGATTTACTTGGACTGGTTTACCCCAGCCAAAGCCGATTACAAGCAGCATTGCAAGGCCCATCCAGTCAACGTGGTCAAAAGGATTTATAGAAACCCTGCCTTGGCTTTCTGCTGTGTCATCTCCAGCAAGCTTAGCAACAAAGGCATGACCAAATTCATGTACTGATAGTCCAACAAGAATTCCTGGTATTGTTATTAATCTTTGAATGATCCAAGTCCCCATTACATTACCATGCTTCCTATGCCGTAGCCAACAGTGCACATTACAATGATTGAGATTACGGAGAATAATCCTCCCCAAACAAACATTGATTTTGCATCAGTATAGCCAGAACCAATGGCAACTGGGTTGTTGGTAGGTTGGCCTGCAGGAGCCATGTTAGAGATTCCAGCACCAAAACCAACAAGGCAAATGATTGTCGCAACGCTTACTGTTCCTTCTGGCAGAGCAGAGAGTACAGCAATAGCAATAGAGCTTACGACTGTTGTTGTAACTATATTTGATGAGAAGTTTGTTTCAATAATAGTCCAAACTACAAAGAATATTACAAGCATAGCAGGAGAAAGCTTAGCAGCTATAGGCTGCATAAGACCTGAAAGCCAAGTGTTTATGCCTATATTTGCGTCTGTAAGACAGCCACCAATTAATGTTGCTGCTCCTGTCATAAAGATTCCGCCCCACATAACACCCTTTGTCATAGCGTCTTTAAAGTTTAGAAC
>JAKSSJ010000033.1 GCA_024403215.1 Clostridia bacterium | reverse complement strand
TTACTCCGTTTGATAGACCAGTTGTACAACCTGCGCTTGATTACAAAGAGTACAAAAGATCTAAAAATCCTGAGCGCTACGAGAATACAATAGTTATGGCTATGCAGCTTCCAAATGGAAAGTTTGTAACAGGAAGAAGCTCAAGAAGAATGGTTGCCGGTGCTGCGCTGATACTTAACGCAATTAAGATACTGTGCGGATATGAAGATGACCACTTCCTTATTTCAGACGATGTCCTAGGAACAATGCAGCATCTTAAAACAGATATATTAAAGAAAAACAAGATGGTGCTTACAACAGAAGAAGCACTAACAGCACTTGCTATCTCTGCTTCCTCCGACCCGTCAGCAGCTCTTGCGCTTGAACAGCTCTCGCATCTTAGAGGTTGCAAGGCTCACTGCACAGCTATTATATCAAATAGAGACGCGCAGATATTTAATGATCTTGGAATAGACGTTACCTGCGAAGCAGAATTTTCGTCTAACTCACTTTACACAGGTTAATTAATGGCCGCGCTTTAGCGCGGTCTTTTTGTAAAATATACTGCCGGCTTGCTTAGCCAGGCAGATAATAAGAGGAAACATTTATGAAACTCGTGCTAAAAAATTTAACAAAAGCTTTTCCAAATAGAAAAAAAGGCGGAGAAGACGTTATAGCCGTAAATAATTTTGATTTTGAAATTCCTGACGGAAAATTAATAGGTCTTTTGGGACCTTCTGGCTGCGGAAAATCAACAACCTTAAATCTTATTAGCGGACTTGAAGCTCCAACAAGCGGCCAAATATTTTTTGGTGACGAAGATGTAACAAATGTTCCGCCAGAAAATAGGGGTATAGGTCTTGTGTTCCAAAACTATGCTCTGTATCCTCATCTTACAGTAATGCAAAACATTTTGTTCCCGCTTCAGAACTTAAAAGGCGATGCAAAGCTTTCAAAAGAAGAGATGAATGCAAAGGCTATTGAAGTTGCAAAGCTCGTACAGATAGATGAGCTTTTAGATAGAAAACCATCAGAGCTTTCTGGTGGTCAGCAGCAAAGAGTTGCAATAGCAAGAGCTCTGGTTAAAAAGCCAAAGGTATTGCTTTTGGACGAACCGCTTTCTAATCTTGATGCTAGACTTAGAATTCAGACTAGAGAAGAAATCAGAAGAATTCAAAAGGAAACCGGCATTACAACTATCTTTGTAACTCACGATCAAGATGAAGCCATGAGCATTTCTGATTTGATCGTAGTAATGAAGAATGGCATAGTTCAGCAGATTGGAAAGCCTCAAGAGGTTTATGACAATCCTAAGAATCTTTTCGTTGCACAGTTTTTAGGCGTTCCGCCAATTAACTTATTTAAGAGTAGCTTTAAGGGCAAGGAAGCCTATGTTGCAATAAGACCTGAAGGATTTGAGATTACACCAAACGGCAAATATGATTTAAATCTTGACGTTGTTGAGGTTATGGGAAGAGATACGTCTCTTGTTTGCAGCCACAATTCTTGCGTGGGCAAAAATATTCGCTGCATCATACCTGCAGAAAAAGCAGCTGGTATTAATCCTGGCCCAATCAAGTTTAATGCAAACCCAGCAAAAAGATTTGTCTTTGATTTAGAAACGGAAGAAAGAATATGCTAGAAAAACAAAACAACAAGGCTTGGCTATATCTTTTGCCAGCCGTAATACTGCTTGCTTTGTTTATGGTTTATCCTTTGATTGACGTTTTTGTATATTCGTTTGAGGAAGGATATAACTCGGCATCGCAAACCTTCTTTGGAGTAGGTCTTTATAACTACTCTTACGTTTTGCATGATCCGTATTTCCTGCAAGCAGTAAAGAACACTTTTATTATTGTAATAATCACAGTGCCGCTTTCAACAGCTATAGCACTTCTGATTTCTCTTGGGCTTTCTTCAATTAAAAAGCTTAAGGAACTTTTCCAAACAATTTATTTTCTGCCTTATGTAACAAACACATTGGCAGTTGGTCTTGTATTTATGATACTCTTCCAAAAGACAGCATATACAGACGGGCTTATAAATTTGCTCATCAACATCTTTGGTGGAGAATCAGTAGACTTCATAGATGGACCTTACTGGGCAAAGATGTTTGTAATGTGCTTCTATACAATTTGGGTTGTGCTACCGTTTAAGATTTTGATTCTTACATCGGCTCTTGCAAGTGTAAACAAAGATTACTACAGCGCAGCAAAGATTGATGGTACAAGCAAATTTAGAACCTTTACAAAAATTACGCTTCCAATGATTTCGCCAATGATTTTCTATTTAGTCATCACTGGCTTTATTGGTGCGTTTAAAGCGTATTCAGGCGAGGTTGCACGCTTGGGAACAAAGCTTATTGCAGCCGGAATGAATACTATTGTAGGATAGATCTATGATATGCTGTACGGCGATGCGGGCGGATATCCATCCTATGCATCGGCTGCCGCAATCATTTTGTTTGCTATTGTTCTTACAATCACAATTATCAACCTGCTTGTAAGCAACAAAAGCTCGGAAAGCTTGAGGTAGAGTATGAAGAAATTAGGAAAAACAATAATCTACATACTGCTGGGCATCTGGGCATTACTAGTACTGTTCCCGTTCTATTGGATGATACTTACTTCAGTAAAAAGCTATGGTGCATATAGCAGCGAATTTATACCAAAATTCTTTACTTTAAGTCCAACACTAGAAAACTATGCAAATGCATTTAGTGCAGTGCCACTTGCAAAGTATGTTACCAATACCGTAATATTCACAGTGGTAACAACAGCAATCATGGTGCTTGTGATTGTTCTTGCTGCATACGCTTTTGCAAGACTTAACTTTAAGGGTAAAAATATAGTCTTTGCACTATTTCTTGCCCTTATGATGATACCAAATGAGCTAGTAATAATCACAAACTTCCAGACCATTACAAACTGGGGGCTTAGAAATACCTTTACCGGACTTATACTTCCGTCAATAACATCGATTTTCTATATTTACCTGCTTAAAGAAAACTTTGAGCAGATTCCAGATAATCTTTATTCTGCAGCAAAGCTTGATGGAACCTCAGACTTTAAGTACCTTGTAAAGGTAATGATTCCAATTTGTAAACCAACAATTGTTACAGTAATCATTCTTAAGGTAATAGAATGCTGGAACTCTTATGTATGGCCAAGACTTATCACCGATGACAGTGCATACTTTTTGGTATCAAACGGAATTCAAGAGATTAGAAAGAATGGATTTGGAAGAGAAAACATTCCTGCTATGATGGCAGCTGTAGTTGTAATTTCTATTCCTCTGATTGTTATATTCCTGATTTTCCACAAGAAGATTATGGAAGGTGTTGCAAGAGGAGGTAGCAAGGGATGAAGAAAGTTTTATCTATTTTTCTTGTTGCCATCATGATAGTAAGCTGTTGTGCTTGCCATGGAAAGATTGGTTTAGACCCATTTGTAATGCCAGAGGAATTTGACGAAGGCAAAACTTATGAGATTACATTCTGGGCAAAAAATGATACAAATAAAACGCAGGCAGATATTTATGCCAAGGCTATAGCTGATTTTGAAAAGCTCTATCCTAATATAAAAGTAAATCTTTTGCCGTACACAGACTACACAATGATTTACAACGATGTAATAACAAACATCGCAACGGGAACAACACCTAATGTTTGCATTACATATCCAGACCATATTGCAACCTATCTTACCGGCTCAAACACAGTAGTTCCTCTTGATGAGCTGTTTGAAAGCACTAAGTTTGGTTTTGGCGGAAGCAGCCTTAAGTATAAAGGGGTTTTGCGGCAAGATCTTATTACAGAATTCCTTGAAGAAGGAAAGTTTGATGGTCACTACTACGCAATTCCATTTATGCGTTCAACAGAGGCTTGCTATATTAACAAAACCTTTGTTGAAAGCTTAGGCTTTACGCTTCCAGAAAAGCTCACCTGGGATTTCGTCTGGGAAGTATCGGAGGCTGCAACTGAAAAGAAGCTTTTAGATACAGTTGATTCAAAGACAGGAGAACAAGACTGGGTATATAAGATTAATAATCAAAAGGTTTTGATTCCGTTTATCTATAAATCAACAGATAATATGATGATTCAGTATCTTGCACAAAAGGGTGCAGGCTACAGCAGAGAAGATGGAAGCATAGAAATTTTCAATGATACAACAAAAGATTTTCTTAAGGTAATTTCTTCTCATGCAAAAACCGGAGCATTTTCTACATTTAAGATTTCATCTTACCCGGCAAACTTTTTAAATGCAGGTCAGTGCATATTTGCAATAGATTCAACAGCTGGTGCAACATGGATGGGGACACATGCTCCTCTTGTTGATATCGCAAAGGATAAGCTTGTTGAATTTGAAACAGCAGTAATGCCAATTCCTCAGGTAGATCCTGAAAATCCTAAAATGATTTCTCAGGGTCCTTCCATTTGTATATTTAACAAAAAGGACAATGGAGAGGTTTTAGCATCTTGGCTCTTTGCTCAGTATCTTTTATCAACTGACGTTCAGGTTGCATACGCAAAGACAGAAGGCTATGTTCCAGTAACAAGCGCAGCTCAAAACGATGCTAATTATTTAGACTATCTAAATAGAGAAGGCGAAGACAATAACGAATACTACGATGTAAAGATTAAAGCAACAAAGCTTCTTATTGAAAACACCGCTAATACATTTACAACTCCGGTATTCAATGGCTCGGCATCCTTAAGAAATGCGGCTGGTCAGCTTATTGAAAATACAACCAAATCTACAACAAGAAAAGAAACCATAGATGATGCCTATTTTGAGAGCTTGTATAAGGATATTACATCTTTATATAGGCTTGGAGAGGCAAGTAAGGAAAGTGCTGGTAAAAAGGACCTCGGTGCACTTCCAAAAGAAGCTGTTACTCTTTTAACAAGCCTTGTTATAGTATGGATTCTAATTGCGATATATGCAATTTTGAAGTATAATAGAAGAAGGAAAAAGACCAAATAGTTTGGTTAATAAGGAGAATTAAAATGAAGAAAGTTTTAGCATTAGTACTTGCATTCGTAATGGTATTCTCTTTCGCTGCATGTGGTAAGAAAGAAAATACTACAGCAAAGTCCGAAGGCGTTATGACATACGCACAGTACGACGCTGCTAAGAAAGATGATAAAGTAGTTATTGAAGCTTATGTTCAGGCTCATCAATCATGGTGGGATAACAAGCTCACAGTTTACGCACAGGACGGAGATGGCGGATATTTCATCTACAACATGACATGTTCTGAAGCAGATGCTGCAAAGCTCGTACCTGGAACAAAGATTAAGGTAACAGGATACAAGACAGAATGGTCTGGAGAATATGAAGTTGCTGATGGCGCTACATTTGAAATCGAAGAAGGTTCTTGGATTGCTCCAGCAACAGATGTTACAAAGTATCTTGGAACAGATGATTTAATCAAGTATCAAAACCAGTTTGTAGCATTCAAGGGAATGAAGGTTGAAAAGGCTGCCCTTTATAAATGGGACGGTTCTGGTAAGCCAGGAGATGACCTTTACTTTGATGTAAGCAAGGATGGAAAGACATACTCATTCACAGTTGAGTCTTACCTCTGCGATAAGGACACAGACGTTTACAAAGCAGTAGAAGCATTAAAGGTTGGCGATGTAATCGACATGGAAGGTTTCTGCTACTGGTATGAAGGAGTTAACCCACATATCACAAGTGTAAAAGCTGCAAAATAGTTTAGCAAAATAATAATCCCTCGGCTTTAAAGGCCGAGGGATTTTTTTACCTTACGTTTACCGTACATAGAAGTGTCTTTTAATCCACTTGCTTAGTCCATCCAATCCAGGGAACATGATACGCTCTGAGATATTTAGAGAATCCAGCATATCAGAAATTCTCCATCTTAAATCTTTATCAATTACGTATTTTACTGTATTGTTTGTTGTCTTATCAAGGAATTCCTCTATGTCTGTCATGCCCATAGGAACAACGGAGAAGAATGAATACTGATTAACAATTCTTGCGTCTGTTGAAGGTGGTTCTATAACTACCATGTGATTTGCATCCATATCATCATCGTATTGAGAAAGAGATGGAGCAATTTCATTTAGCATCTCAACAGTGAACACCTTTGTTTTACTTTCGGCAATCACTTGCTGATATTTCTCTGGCAGCTTTGAGTGGAGCTCTGGGATATCAATTCTCCAAACAACGCAGTCACTTTGATCCATTTCTTCCATTTTGTTATCCCTTACAGCAAAGTGAAGGGCAACAAGTGGGGAGTGCGACCAATCAAGAAGCCTTGTAGGAAGTCCGTGGTGCTGTCCAGAAATCATCTGGTGCCATATTGAAAGTGAAAGGGAAGGATCTTCCTGAACGGCATATTTATAAAAGTTTGATAAGATGCCAGGCTCGAGTTGTTTCTGCAAATCCTTACAGTTTCTGGAAAGGCTGGTAAACATTTTATAATTTGCGTTTTTCATGCCTCTGTAGACATAAGAACTGCGGTTTCTGTGGATTCCGTCTTCCCATTCCTGGTCTGCCAATAGAGGCATAAGCTCATCAATTGTCTTAATGTGAATTTCTGTTATCATTTTTGTCTCTTTCGGTGTATAATAGTAAAAATATATACACAAATCGTTTAAAATATTTCTTATATATATTATATAACAGGTGAAAGAAAATGGCAAAGTATTATGACGAACCTTCCAGAACTTTCAGCGAATATCTTTTAGTTCCTGGATACTCTGGATCTGAACACATTCCAGCAAACGTAGACTTATCTACACCTTTAGTAAAATTTAAGAAGGGCGAGCAACCAGCTTTAAAATTAAACATTCCTTTGGTATCTGCAGTAATGCAAGCAGTTTCTGGTGAGAAGATGGCTTGCGCACTTGCAAAGGAAGGCGGCGTATCTTTTATTTATGGCTCGCAAACAATTGAAGAGGAAGCAGCAATGGTTGCAAGGGTAAAGGGTTACAAGGCAGGCTTTGTTCAGTCTGTTGCAAACGTAAAACCAAATGCAACATTAAAGGATGTTCTTAAAGTAAAAGAAGAAACAGGACATTCAACAACAGCAGTTACTGATGACGGAACAGGAACAGGAAAGCTTCTTGGAATTATCACAAGCAAGGACTACCGCGTAAGCCGTATGGATCCATCAACACCAGTAACAGAGTTTATGGTTCCTCTTGATAAAATCGTTTACGGAAACGAAAACACAACGCTCGCAGAAGCAAACGATATTATTTGGGATCACAAAGTAAACCAGCTTCCAATCGTAACAAAGGATGGTCATCTTAAATATTTCGTATTTAGAAAAGATTATGATAGCCACAAAACAAATCCATTAGAGCTTCTCGATGAAGAAAAGAGATTTGTTGTTGGTGCTGGTATTAATACAAGGGACTATAAAGAAAGAGTTCCAGCACTGCTTGAGGCAGGAGTAGATGTTCTTTGCATCGATTCATCCGAAGGTTACTCACAGTGGCAAAAGGATACTATTGCTTGGATCAGAAAAGAATACGGAGACAAAGTAAAGGTTGGCGCAGGAAACGTAGTAGATGCCGAGGGCTTTAGATTCCTTGCTGAATGCGGAGCAGACTTTGTTAAGATTGGAATCGGCGGCGGATCTATTTGTATCACAAGAGAAACAAAGGGAATTGGACGCGGCCAAGCAACAGCAGTAATAGATGTTGCAAAGGCAAGAGATGAATACTATAAAGAGACAGGCATCTACGTTCCAATTTGCTCCGATGGTGGAATAGTACATGATTATCACATGACACTCGCTCTTGCAATGGGCGCAGACTTTATTATGCTTGGTAGATACTTCTCAAGATTTGATGAATCACCAACAGCAAAATTATTCATTAACGGAAGATACGTTAAGGAGTACTGGGGCGAAGGTTCTAACCGCGCAAGAAACTGGCAAAGATATGATCTTGGTGGAGATAAGAAGCTTTCATTTGAAGAAGGTGTTGATTCATATGTACCATATGCAGGAAGCCTTGCTGATGGTCTTAAGACATCACTGTCAAAGGTTAGATCAACTATGTGCAACTGCGGTGCATTAAGCATTAAAGAGCTTCAAGAAAAAGCAAAGCTCACACTGGTATCTGCAACTTCAATCGTTGAAGGCGGTGCGCACGACGTAATCCTTAAGGATACATCAACAGATAGATAAAACTTGTTAACACAAACTTTTGGTGACTACCATGAAAGAAATTTTAGTAAAAGCACAAACGCTTCCAGAAGCATATCATAAGGCACTCGTTTCTTTGCAAAAGGAAGGAGAAGTTTCTGATTGTGCAGATTGGAATACAACTCAAAAAGAACTCTCAATGACAATCTTTGTTGAAAAGCCACTTAGCGAACCTAGAATTTCAAAGTGTTTTATTGGCGGTCCAGAAGAGCTTGAGCAATACAGACAAGAAATGCTTGATGGCATCTTAGATTTTGAGGTTGAAAAAGGAAACTGGGTTTATACATATCACCAAAGATATGAAAAGCAAATTCCTTTTGTTATCGATGACTTAAAGCGTAATCCAAGTTCCAGACGTGCTGTTATGCTTGTAAGAGATAATAGCGTTGATATGGGAAGCGACGATCCAAGCTGTCTTCAACACATTCAGTACTTTGTAAGAAACGGAAAGCTTGATTGCGATATATTATTTAGAAGTAATGACGCCTGCAAAGCAACCTTTATGAATGCCTTTGCACTCATCTGCCTTCAGGAAAGAATAGCAAAAGAGCTTGGAATAGAAGTTGGAACATATACACATAGAGCAAATAGTTTCCACTGCTATGAAAAAGATTTTGGTCTTTTAGAAGGCTATTGCAAGAGAATAGAAGCTGAAGACGAAGTAACCTATGATTACAAGGATGGCTGGGATGAGATGATGGAGGCTGCAAAGCCAGACATTGCAAAGCGTGTAGAAGAACTCAAGAATAGATAGTTTAAGCTCGGCCTATGGCCGAGCTTTTAAGGCATAAGAAGGTTAGAATGAACGCAGAACTAAAAAAGATAATTGAAGAATCAAATAGCGTAGTATTTTTTGGTGGGGCAGGAGTTTCAACAGAAAGTGGGATTCCAGATTTTCGTTCTGAAAACGGATTGTATAACGCAAAGAACAACTATGGCTATGCACCAGAAGAAATTATTTCTCACAGCTTTTTTGTAAGAGATCCATATACGTTTTATGATTACTATAAGAAAAACATGGTGGCGCCATGGGCAAAGCCTAATGCTGCGCATCTAGCACTTGCAAAGCTCGAGGAAGAAGGAAAGCTTCTCGCTGTTGTAACTCAAAACATAGATGGACTCCATCAGATGGCTGGAAGTAAAAAGGTTTACGAGCTTCACGGCTCGGTTCACAGAAACTATTGCCAGTGGTGCAGAAAAGAATATGATCTTGCGTATATTCTAAATGAAGACAATTGCGAGCCAGGTAAAAACGGCATGCTTGGTATTCCAAAGTGTTCTTGCGGCGGAGTTATTAAGCCAGATGTTGTTTTATACGAAGAAGGACTTGATGATGCAACAGTAAGCGGTGCAGTCAGTGCAATAGCAAAGGCTGACACCCTAATCATTGGAGGAACATCGCTTGCGGTTTATCCTGCTGCAGGATTTATTAACTACTTTAGAGGGAAGCATCTTGTTGTTATCAATAAAACTCCAACAGGCGCAGATTCTAATGCAGACCTTGTAATAAGAGATCCTATCGGCGTTGCACTTGGAGATTAATAAATTATTCTATGAAATACTATGAATGCCATGGGCATATTGCCCTTGGCAGCGGAACAATTGAAGAAAAGCTTCTAAGCCTTGCAAAAGCGGGCGTTATATATTTTAGAGATGCAGGAAGCGCTGATGGCCTTAGCAATGGCAATGAAGCTGCTATGCGCAGCAAAGAGCTCGGCATTGATTTTGTAACGCCAGTATTTGCGCTATATAAAGAAGGTTTATACGGAAAATTTCTTGGAAAGAGTTTTTCTGATACAAAAGATTTTTATAAAAAGGTAAAAGAGGCAAAATCACTTGGCGCAGATTATATTAAGGTAATGTATTCTGGCATTGCGTCTTTTAAGGAGCTTGGAAAGCTTAGCTGCGAGCCTCTTTTGGGAAAAGAAATAAAAGAAATCGTAAATATTTGCCATGGAGAAGGCCTTGCTGTTATGGCTCACTGCAATGGAGTGGATACGATTAAATATGCAATAGAATATGGAACAGATTCCATTGAGCACGGAATATTTATAGACAACGAAGGAATTAAGATGCTAGCTGCATCCAATGGAAAAACAATTTGGATTCCAACACTTAGTGCTATTGCAAATGAAGTGCTTGCTCTAAACCACAAGCAGGCAATTACAAAAGCCTTTAAAGAAGGAGTGGTGATTGGCACAGGCTCTGACTGCGGATGCAGCAGTGTTGCAATCGAATCAGGCGCTATTACAGAATTTGATTTAATTCAAAGCTGCCTTACCGAGGCGTTTTTTGAAGACAATAGCTTTTCAAAAGAAAAAGCAATAGATATAATAGAAGCAAATAACAAAAAGGTAGTAGCTACCTTTAGATTTAGATAATAGAGGACTAGCGATGAATATTTGGGACGTGCTAATAGGTGCAGCAGTAATTGCAGCCCTTCTTGTGGCACTACTATTTATGAATAAGAATAAAGACAGCGGCTGCAGCGGTAGCTGCAGTGCTTGTAGTATGGCAGGCTCATGCCATAAAGAAAATAAAGATAAGTAAAAAGAAAGGCTAAGAAATTGACTCTCAAAGATCTTAAAATTGGAGAAACAGGAAAGGTCGGAGTTGTTGGCGGAGAAGGCGATTTAAGACGTCACTTCCTAGACATGGGACTTATTCCGGGAGCAGAAATAACATTAGTAAAGTTTGCACCACTAGGAGATCCTATGGAATTTGAAATCCATGGATATGAACTTACTCTTAGAAAAGATGATGCAGCGCAAGTAGAAGTTACTGATGTTCATATCAGAACAGAAGAAGAGAAGGAACAAAGAAAGAAAAAGTACTCGCCAGAGGTTCAAAATAAATTCCTTGAGCACCCTGGTCTTGGTGAAGGTGGTAAGTTCCACGATTCAAAAACAGAAAAGGCTCTGCCAGAGGGCAGTACACTTTCCTTTGCTCTTGCTGGAAACCAGAACTGTGGAAAGACCACGCTGTTTAATCAGCTGACTGGTTCAAATCAGCATGTAGGAAATTTCCCTGGTGTAACAGTTGATAGAAAGTCTGGAAGTATTAGAGGATACGAAAACACAAGCATCACGGATCTTCCAGGAATATATTCTCTTTCTCCGTATACAGCAGAAGAGATTGTTTCAAGGAAGTTTATACTTGAAGAACATCCAAGCGGCATCATCAATATAGTTGATGCAACAAACATAGAAAGAAACTTGTACCTTACTTTGCAGCTTATGGAGCTTGAGGTTCCTATGGTACTAGCTGTTAACATGATGGACGAGCTTACAGGAAACGGCGGAGCAATCAACATCAATGCTATGGAAGAGCTCCTCGGCATTCCAGTTGTTCCAGTTGCTGCAGTAAAAGATCAAGGCGTAGAAGAACTTGTTAAGCACGCTTTGCATATTGCAAAGTATCAGGAAAAGCCAGGTCGCACAGACTTTTGTAAGGCTGATGAGGACGGCGGTTCGGTTCATAGATGTATTCACGGTATAATCCATCTCATCATAGATCACGCTGAAGAAGCGGGTATACCTGCAAGATTTGCTGCAACAAAGCTCGTAGAAGGCGATCCATTTATCGAAGAAGCTTTAAAGCTTAGTCAAAATGAAAAAGAGATGATAGAGCATATCATCATTCAGATGGAGGAAGAAAGAGGCCTTGATAGAGTTGCTGCTATTGCAGATATGAGATACGACTTTATCAAAGAGCTTTGCAGTGTAGCAGTTACCAAGCCTCGCGAAAGTAAAGAAAAAGTAAGATCGGAAAAGTTAGATAAGCTGCTCACAGGAAAGTATACAGCTCTCCCATCGTTTATAGTAATTATGGGACTCATGTTCTGGCTCAGCTTTGGAAGCGTTGGAAAATTCCTTCAGGAACTTCTTGAGAAAGGAATAGATGCAGTAACCATTGCAATTGACACAGGGCTTACAAATCTTAATGTGGATGCATCGCTTCACTCACTTATTGTTGATGGTGCAATAAAAGGAGTTGGATCAGTTTTATCCTTCCTTCCTCTTATCATCATACTGTTCCTTTGTCTATCACTTTTGGAAGACACCGGATATATGGCAAGAGTTGCATTCTTTACAGATAAGCTTTTAAGAAAGATAGGTCTTTCCGGAAGAAGTATAGTTCCTATGGTAATAGGCTTTGGCTGCAGTGTTCCTGCAATAATGTCAACAAGAACACTTCCATCTGAAAGAGATAGAAGACTTACTGTAATGCTCACACCATTTATGAGTTGTACAGCAAAGCTTCCGGTGTATGGCTTTTTAACAGCCGCATTTTTCCCGGAGCACGCAACGCTTATAATAATTGGGCTTTACATATTTGGAATAATAAACGCAGCAATAGTTGCAAGCATTGCTAAGAAAACTATTTATAAAGGCGAGGCAGTTCCATTTGTAATGGAGCTTCCAAATTACAGAATGCCAGGCCTAAAAAATGTTGCAATGCTTTTATGGGATAAAACAAAGGACTTTTTGCAAAAAGCTTTTACAATAATTTTTGTTGCGAGCGTTGCAATATGGTTCCT
>JAKSSJ010000032.1 GCA_024403215.1 Clostridia bacterium | reverse complement strand
CCATCATAGGAAATCAAAAGAAATCAGGAATATGCGCAAAAGACTCTTGACAGTGGCTCTATGTCTGGCAATGGGCTCGATGACCGCCCTCTGGGCTCAGGCTGTGCAAAACGTCGTAGTGAAGGAATACCAGGCCAAGAATCAGAAGACACCGCTGTATTCTTTAAGGAAATTACTCTGGATGAAATTTCAGAGGATGAATATCAAGAAAACTTCGATAAGGTTGAAGAAATCCCACTCGAGGTGGTAACAGAAAGCAGCGTTCCATCTGGATCTGCTGAAGATTTTGCTGCAAGCCTTGCAGCTGCAACAAAGGCTATCATAAGTGCACCGCTTGATGTCCCAGATAGACCTTCAAAGACAGAAGAAATGCTTGCTGAGCTCACATTAAAGCTTGGCTCAGAGAATATTATTTCTCAGATTAAGCAGACTGTAAGAGAAGAGCTTGATAGAGAACTTGCGGCAAGACCACTTGTTGCTGCTAGTGCAACTTCTGCAGCTACTACTGAAGCATCAGAATCTGAAGCTTTCGCTAGTGCTCTTGAAGATGAGGACAAGTCCATCTTTGAAAGTCTTAGTGAAGATCTTGAAGAAGAAGATGAAGTTGATGCAGGACTTGCTCTTGGCAACATCTTCGACCTTGCAGGTATTTCAAGTGATACAGATGAGGATAATGAAGAATTAGAAGTAGACCTTGATGCTGAAGACTTTGCTAACGCAATGTCAGAAGATATATTTGATGAAGACTTTGATGCAGAACAAGATGAAGAACCAGCAGAATTTGATGTTATGGCCTTCCTTGCTCAGCAAGCTGAGGAAATGGAAGCTGAGGCTCAGAATGACACTTCAGTTGAAGACTTCATTGAAAGTGATGAAACAACCATTGAGATAACATTAGAACAGTTAATTAGTTATAACAAGAGGTCAAAATAGGGTATGAGTAAGTTAAAGGGTATGAGCAAAAATTTAAAACAAGTAATAAAAATTTTGTTGCTGGCAGTACTTTTACTATCTGCAACTACTGGTTTTGCTTTCGCAAGTAGTGGTAGCTCTGATGAGTCTGTAAACAGAACAAATAGTTCTACAACCTATGAGCTTTCTGATGCAAATAAGAAGAATAAGCAGGGGACTTATCCATCAGTCATAGGTCAGGATCCAGGCAAAGACTATCTGTTAGAGGTAATGACTAATAATATCAATACATTAACTATTGATAGCGTTATTATCAAGTATTACACAACTCCAGAGCAGTCTGATGCCAGTGTAGCAACTCAGGTTCTTTCTCCGCACAGAGTTGAGTACGATGATACAATCATTGGTTTGATACTAAATCCTCAAATGATGTGTCATGGTTCGAGTCTTTGGGCTACAACGGGAAGCCAATTTGCAACCTTCTACGGAATGGTTGGTACAGAAGACGTAGCCGGCGCAAGCTACTATGAAGTAGACGGTTATACTGTTGCAAGACACTTAAACAAGTATAGTGATTGGGCTCAGGAAATTGTTAAAAACGGAAGTAAGGATACTAACTTTGAATTTGAAAACGCAGTAGAAAAATACTCCAATCCTGAAAATTCATTTGCACCATATAGTACAACCTATATGAGATTTAGATTTGAATATCCTATGACAGGAATTAAATCTATATCCTTTGTATGCTCTAAAGGTGATGGTACTGGCGGAAGCGGTGAATGGATGGTAAATGGCTGGACTTTATTCGCACTAAAGAATGATGATACCAGTGATAAAGCAATGGCAAGCCTATCAGCAACCAACTATGCCTTTGTTTCAAACCAGCTCGGTCTTGTGTTTGATGGTACAGTTGTTTGTCAGTCTACTACACTTACAAATGAAAAGCTCGCAAGAAATGGCTATGGCGTAGATGGCTGTGGCGTTATTACTTACTACGATAAGGATGAACTCAAACCATATTTTACGGATAGCACAACAGAAACCATAAAAGATAGCAAGGATGCTAAGGCACAAAACTATAATACTGCTATCAGCTATGGTATGCAAAAATCAACACTTTGCTTTGAAAATGTTAATAATGGTATTGAAGTAAAGTCTACAGATAGAAAGATATTTAACTTTGAGATTAATATTGCCGATCAATACGGTGCAGGTATTGAAGGCTTTTGCAAGTCTCCAACTACAGTAGATGGACAAAAATCAATGTATCTTGAAGACTGCCTGATGGCAAACATACAGTACGTTGATAAAGCAGGAATAAAGAAGTATGTGTCTGTTCCTGTAGTTTCTAATGCTTTGCTTGAATATTGCCTTCCAACTGCAGAGAGCATAATTCCTGACTCTGGAATAGGCGAACTTGTAGATGTTAGACGTATATTAGAAGGCGAATATCTTGAATTTGCTCAGCAAGGGGATTCCATTTACTTCTCTATTGAATTCCCTGACATTGATGCGATTCAAAGCGTAAGCCTTGAGTATTACAGCGACAATGGTTTGTTATCAAAAGACCAACTCCAAATCGCCAGCGTTGCAGTATATGATAACGGTGGTAATAATGCTTATGTAGATAGGGATGCATATAAGCACCTATCAGATGTTGCAATTGGAATTGAACGTCCTGATAACTGGTCTATGCAGTTTGTAAGCACAGATAACAAAATCAGAGTACTTGATAACGATACAAAAGCTGTAACATATAAACTTAGAGATTGTAGACGTGATGATGAGAGCGCAAAGGGTCTGCCTAACACAATCAGTTATGATGATACTTACCTTATTAGAATAACAACAAATAACTATAAGGATTCATCATCAAGAGCAGAACTTTATGCATCCTTCTCATATATTGATGGTTCGGGTAATCACTGCACATCAATGGAATATGCAGTAAGAGATTTAATTATGGATTACACCGGCTATCAGGCAGGCGTACTAACAGGTGATCCTCATCCAGTAGATGATGATCTAAGCCTTCCAACTCGCTATGATGCATCCTATGACTATGGAATGAACCAGGGTAATGAACTTAATATGCTCATTACTATTAGAAACCTCAAAGAATTCGAAGGCGTTAACCTTAGAATAGAAGGAGGTAATAGAGGTAGAGACGTATGGCAGATGCAGGGTCTTGAAATCTATTCAATGTATGGCCTTGGCAAGAGAATTTGCAAGAAGCTTGATACCACTGAATACACATCATTCTATGGTGATGATGGCAACGATGTATATAGATTTACAACAGATAGAACATACGAAAGAGTTCTTATGGCAGGACAGGAGCTTTATATAAATAAAGACGCTGTTCTCCTTCTCCAGCTTGGAGAAAAGAAGACGTTCTTGCTTGAAAACAGCCAGGTTTCCGGAGAAGAAATCTTAAGACCAACAGTTACTGGCTATCAGGTATCTTATCACCAGCTCGTTGGCGAGGATCAAGGATACACAACAGCAGTAAAAACTTACGTTGTTAATGTTAAGGTTGCAGACAATCAAGATATTGATGGAACTGATAACGCAGGTTCTAACAACCTCTTCTACTTCCAGCTCGTATTTGAAAATGGCAAGTCTGCTTACGTTCTTGCAAATAAGCAGCTCAATGCAGATGGATTTAGATCTGGAATGACGGAATCCTTTAACATTCAGTGTAATAAAGACATGGGCGATGTTAAGTCTATTAGCATTATCCCAGATGATATTTCACCAAACAGTCAGCCTCTCGATAAGCTTAAGATAGATACTATTACTGTAATTAAGGAAAACAACGATGCTCCAAACAAGAAGTTTGTTGCCTATGATGTTGGTTGGATTTCTACAGATTATAGAGATCTTTCAGAGGCTACAGAAAAAGAAGGAAGAGCAGAGTCTATGCTTGCATACAATGCTCCAATTTCCTATTCGGGCTACACCATTGACCTTGAAGTAGGTCTTACATGGGGTGAAGTTCAAAATGGGGATGGCGCACAGTACCAGGGCGACCTTGTAATGGAGCTTGAGTACTATGACACTAAGGGTGCTTGGAAGAGCATGACAGGTATTCAGGTTGTTCAAGGTATGTATGAATACAGAGGACAGACTGCAAGATTTAATGAAGCAACCAAGAGATATGTAAGTGACTCTGAAACAATGTTCAAGAGCGGTACAACAGACAGATTTATTCTCCCTGTTGATGACCTTGCAACAGCAACAGCAATTCACTTCACCTTCTACCCGACGGCAGAGCTTTCTGACAATACATACATTAAGCTTGATGGTATCACAGTTAAGATTCTCCAATCTGATCAGGGCTCCATTGCTCAAAAGGGTGAGAACGGCGAGTGGTATAAGTCTTACGCATCAGACAAGCAGCCAATTCTTTACGCTGAATATGCTAAGTCAGAAGGAAGACAGGATAGCGAAGGCGGAAGAGAGTTTAAGGTTTCCAATGGAACAAAACTTAAGAATATCTACTTAGACTGTGATTATGGAATTCCATCATATGACACAATTACGTCATTTGAATCGATTCCAAGGAGGGTGCCAGTATCTAATAGCGATATGCTTAAGATTTACCTCAACCTGGCACCTGGAACCCCAGCACCTTCAACTGGAAATTATAGGCTGCAAACATATATTAAGTATTCTGCAGCATCTCTAAACCAGGTTGCAAAGACTTATGTTGAGGACTATAACGAACAGGTAGTTACAAATGCAAATGGTAAGCAAGTAGTACAGCTTTCTGCAAGAGAAGTTTCTGCAAGATGCATGTCAACACTTAATACTATTCAGCTCTTCTGCGATGACATCGATAGAAACCTCTCAGTTGAGAGTGGTGTCATTCAAAGAGTAAGAGATGGAGTAATTATTGATACTTACCACATCCAGTTTATGGGTAATAGATTCTCTAAGATTGGTGGAGCAGAGACTAATAGCTTTGTTTCAGCTCGTGGGGAAGATTCAAAGCAGGTATTCAAGATTGTACTTGGAGAAACTGCTCGAACAACTCTTGCAGCTGGTGGTTTTGATGAAAGCGATGCTGGAAGAGATATCGGTGTTGCTATTGAGTACAAAACTTCTAACTTTGGTGGTGGTGTTTATAGCTCTCCATATTCATACGCAACAGATTTCGGATATAAAGAAATCTATACAGGCGCAGAGCTCGAATTCGAATTTGATGAATATGATGTTAAGGAAGTTACAGGCATCAAGATTTACTGCTCTGGTGGAATTGAATCATCAATTGATAGCGTTAATGGATTCTCTGGTGCAAACCTTGTTTGCTACTCAATTGATGAGAGCGGAAATCAGACAATAACAGATTGGTACAGTATTGCATCACAAGAACCACTTGATAAGTCTGTTAGAAAGTTTGAACCTGTAAGAGGTGCAAGTGATGTTGATACCTTAAAGCTTGCTACATTTACATTCACAACCCCAGTTGGTGGACAGATTGATAGTGGCGGAACAGTTCCAATTAGACTCCAGCTTTCATATAAGCAGAAGAGTGGAACTGCAACAGCAAGAATTTCAGATATTAGAGATTATGTAACATCGTATACAGGAGAGGCTCCATTTGCTGAGAATAGCAAGACAACAATTTCGTTGATGCTTCCAGGCGTAGAGCAACTAGTATCCATGGAGGTTGAACCTCATGATGATGATAACGATAGTATCACAGCATTCTCACTTGACAGAGTTTCTTACAAGTGCGAGGGCATCTCAGATACTACAACTCATACAATACTTGTAAACGATACTATATATGAAAACGATCCAATGACAATAAGCGTATCCATGGTTAAACTCGGAGTAATCTCTACCTATGATGGTAAGAACTACGAGTCAGTAAACGGTGGCTGTGCATTTGCAGTAAATGGTGGCAAGGAGATTAAGTTCCAGACCACAGTATCAGGTGCAAGCTCTGGATACCTCTTATCTACATATCTCATTGATAACGGTAGTAAGACTCAGATTGGAAGTCATGGTTCACAAGACGGTGAGTTCATCTATCCGGATAAACTGGTTAATAACACAGACCATGATATTATTTACAGATTCGTTATTGTTGCTAGTGATAACATTGCTGCACAGGCAGTAGTTGAAGTAACTGTTCATCCAGAAGTTGCAGAGATAACTACAGGTCCAGCAATTACAACTAATTAATGTGAGGCAGAAGCTATGAAAAAGAAAATACTATGTATAACTTTAATATTAGCAATGTTGCTTGGCACTTATGTGCCAAGCTATGCTGCACATATTAGAACACAAACAAAAAGAGTAAGAGAAGACGTTGTAACCTTTAGCATTGGAGGAAGTACTGCTTTTTCTCAGTACTATGGCCAAATTAGAGCAGCTGGCATGAAGACTACCAAGCTCATCTTGTCAGAAAGCCGTAGTGATAGCCTTACAGTGCCAGATAAAACAAATGTTATTTTAGATCTTAACGGTTTTGTTTTAACTGGTACAAATTCTGGCGATAGCGTTATTACTGTTGGAAAAGGTGCAACTCTTAATATCTATGATGAGAAACTTAGCGGTGGCATTAAAGCTAGCTCATCAAAGCAGAGAATTGTTTTAGTAAAAGAAGGCGGAACGCTTATAGTAGAAGCTATGCTATATGGTAATAATACTGGTGCAAAAACCCTTGATGGCGCCGTTGTTTACCTTGAAAAGAATGCAAAGCTCGTAATAAAATCAGGCGTTCTGGCTAATGGTAATGCTAAAAAGGGTGGTGCGGTATATTTGTCCAATGGTGCTTCAATAGAAGCTAGTGGTGGATATATTGCAGGAGCCCAGGCTGATTTCGGCGGTGCAATTTATTCAGACCATGGAATAGTTTCACTCCAGTCAGGAAGATTTTATATTGAAAACTGCCAAGCTGTACAAAAGGGTGGTGCAGTATATTTAGAGGGTGACCCTCAAAAGACACATGCATTAAGTACAACTCCAAGCCAAACTAATGCAGAGCTTTGGTGCTTAATTCGTAACTGCAGTGCAGGAATTGGCTATGGCGGTGGTATTTATTCTAACGGTGTAGATATTACCTTAAAACAGAGTTTTATACTTGAAAATTGCAAGGCAGATCATGGCGCAGGAATTTATCTTGTTGGTAATGGCGCAAATATCGTCATGAACGGTAATGCAGAAATTCATGAGTGCGATACATTTAACAAACAAAAGACAGCACCTAATGAAGATTATGCAGCTGTAGTTCTTGATGGAACCAACCTTTGTTTAAATATGTATAGCGCAAGCTGTATTAAAAACCAAAAGCTAACATCTGACAATTCGGCATGCGTTTGCATAACAAAAAATTCTACTGGTTGTTTTATTGGTCTTCACGACAACTCATTAGTTAAAAAAGAATTAATATTCTCTAAGGCTTACACTGTACCTTGTGTTATGGTTAAAGGAACTAATAATACGGTAGAGATGACTCATCAGTCTAGTATTAGCTCTGAGTCGAACTATGCTGTTTACATTGATGGTACAAAGAATACATTTAGAATAGCAGAAGCTGAAGAGGGAAGCTCTGGCAAGGTGCCATATCTTGCTGATTCTCGTGTTAACGCAGATGCAGCAGATCTTTGGGCAGTATACACAAAGAATGCAGACAATTTTGTTGAATTCTATAATGGCGAAATCAATGGTCTGGTTTCATATAACGGAAAGAATACAAAGCTCAATCAATGTATTTTATATGCTGTTCCAGACCCTGTTAGAAAAACTTTAAAAGCTTATGATGCTAAGATGTCTAGCGCAAAGACAGGAAGCATAACATATAATAAGGCAACAGTTGATAAATATAATGTAACATTCTCTCATGTCAACATGTTTATTGCTATAGGCGATGAACACTACGAGACTATGCAGGATGCACTTGATGTTGCAGTAAACGGTGATGTTATTAGCCTCTATAAAGATTTAGATGGACAAAGTGCAACACTTAGCAGACCAATTTCAGTCACAATAGATGTTATCGGTAGAGCTTGGAAGAATACTCAAGGTACGCTTCTTACAATTAATAATGCTCAGGCAAAGGTTAAGATTGTTGATAGCAGCTCTGCAAAGACTGGCCAGGTATATGGCGGTGGTAAGAACGGTTCAGCAGGATATCCTGGTATTCAGCTTTTATCAGGAAGTCTTGAAATTATTGGCGGAAAATATGCTAGTGCTTTATCAAAGGATACAGCTAAGACTATTGATGCTAGCGTAATTCGTGTTAGCGGAGGAACGCTTACAATAAAAGATGCAAGTTTTAATAACTGCTATGCTCAAAATGGTGGTGCAATTAAACTTACAGGTGGAACTGCTACAATTGGCGGATCAACTAAGTTTGTAAATTGCTATGCAAATGCAGATGGTGGTGCTATCAATTCAGCTGATGCTGCAACATTAACAGTTACAGATAACGTAAGCTTCTCTGCATGTGAAGCAGCTGGAAATGGCGGAGCCATCTTTGGATATGGTGCAACAATATCAGGCAATGTAAAGTTTGATAAGTGCAAAGCTAAAAATGGTGGAACCATTGCAACTAAGGGTTCAAAGCAATTTAAGTTAACTGACAATGTAGCTATTACAGATAGTAATGCTACAAACTTCGGCGGTGCTATTTATGCTGAAGGACCAGTTACTCTTTCAGGTAAGGTTTCAATGAAGGGCCTTGATAAGACTAGTGAGTCTAAGCTTAATGGAACAAGCGGAACTGTCCACATGAAGGGCAATACTGCAAACCTTACTGTTGAAGGCGAAGCAGAAGTAATCCATGCACTCAACAATGCAAAATTAGCTCTCGCAAATGCATACAGTGTATTTGTTGATGGAGGAGTTGCAAAGATTAATGGTGGTAAGTTTACTGGACCTGTATATAAAAAGAGTGGAACAGTAAGTCTAACTGGAGGTATGTATACAGCACTTGTTGATGAGTCGCTGCTTCCTTCAGGATATATTACATATACGCCATATGAAAATGGTAAGACGACAGATGCATATCCATTCAGAGTTGGCCCTGCAAGCAACAAGCTTACAGTTACCTTCAATCCAAACTATCTTGATGGTACAAGCATAACTCTAACAGGATACGTTGACTTTGGTATTAATGTAACAAAAGAATTCAAGAGAACTGGATATTTTGCAAACCATTGGTCAACAGTAGAAGATGAAACAAAAGCTACAAACTTTAAGACCTTTAAGGTTGATGAAACAATATATGAAAGCTGCGATCTGTACATGCAGTGGGTAAGAGACCCTAACTCAAAGTGGAAGGTAATCTATGAGACAAGAACCTTTGGAGCTCCTGTTCCAGTTGAGTATGATGATGATACAGTCACAATACTTTCGCCAGATGAACTTGGTTGGAGTAGACCAGCATATAACTTCCTTGGATTTAACCTCAAGAAAGATTTAAGCGGCAAGATTATTCAGCCAGGAACCAGGGTTCGTATTAACAGCAGTGTTGGTGTACTTGAACTCTACGAAATGTGGGAATCAAAGCAAGGCACCATTATAGCTAGGGGAGAACAAAGGGTTATTATCTTTAAGGATCCTCTTAATGAAACAAAGCCTAACCCGGGTACTATGGACATGCAGTTTGTAACCAAAGAATCTACATTAAAGCTTACAAACTTTAACTTCACAAGAGATGGTTATCTGTTTGATTCATGGAATACAAAGGCAGATGGCAGCGGTACTGCATACAAGATGGGTGATGTACTCAACCTGAATTCTCTTGTATATAACGTTGATAAGATGACAACGCTGTATGCTCAGTGGACAACAAAATCTGTAACCAGTGTTACTCTTCCAACTGATGGAGAAGGATCAAAGGTTTCGCTTACATTTGCAGGCGCAGAGGTTACAACAAGACCAAACACTATCGTTTACGTAGATGGTCGAGCAAATAGAAACGAAAACATTAAGGCAAGTGCAAAGCTTACTTCCATCGCAATTGATGAATGCGTATTTGTATATCCAGGTGCAACATTTAAATACTGGAGTTCAAGAGCAGATGGAAGTGGTGTTCAGTATCATCCTGGAGATTTGATGGAGTTTGAAGGCGGAGGAAATACAATGTACCTCTATGCAATTTGGACCTTCGATAATCCTGATGATGATCCACTAAAGGGAGCAGATGTTGATCCATCTAAGGCTGCTGAAGATATTGATAAGCAAGCCGAAGATATAAAAGAAGACGCAGAGAACGAGCAAAAGAAAGAAGACGAACAGCGCGAAGAGAGAAACGATGCTGAGGAGAAAGAACAAGAGAGTAAGTCCAGTCCTCAGTACTCAGGCGATGATCAGGGTAAGAGAGACGTAGACGCTGATAGAGAAAAGCTCAAAGAGCAAAATAAGGAGTCTATGGATCAGGAAGAAAAATTATCTCAAAGTAAGGTGGATCAAGAATACACATCTAGTGGTGCTGAATCAAGGAGTTCAGGAGATCAAACCGGAACCTTCCCTGGAAAGGTACCTGTAGAACCTTATGATCCAACTCTCTCTGAAGATGAAATAAATGCTCAGCTCCGTTCAAGTTGTCTTGTTGTTAAGAGGGGCAGCTATTACATCTATGTAGAAGATGCTCTTCCAAATCAGTATTATTCTGAAGCACTTATTTGGGCAATCAAGAAGGGATTTGCTGATGGATATACCCAGACCTATGATAGGAACGGAAATATCGTAATGAACTTCGGTACTCTTGATGTATGCACAAGAGCTCAGATGGTTACTCTGATTTGGAACATGTACGGCAAGCAAACCCCAATAGCAGCTTCCTCAAAATTTGTGGATGTTGTTAAGGGAAGCTACTACGAGCAGCCAGTAATTTGGGCAACAGAAAATGGTGTAACAGATGGTACTGGTTTAGATACCTTCAGCCCAGACTTAAAGTGGAGCAGAGCTCAAGCCGTAACAATGTGCTGGAAGATCTTAGACAGACCTGCCGTTGCAGCTTCAAATGTATTTGAGGATGTAAACAGCCAGGATTGGTACTATGAAGCTGTTGCTTGGGCATCCAAGAACGGAGTTCTTCTTGACAATACAGTTGGAAAATTTGATCCAAATGCAGATTGTACAAGAGCAGAGATGATTACTTACTTATATAATTCTTTAAAGAGTGAGTTTTAAGAGATGAAGAAAGTTATTAGTGTATTATTAATACTTGCCATGATGCTTGGCTGCGCTTCTTGCGCAGTCAAGATATCTGGCAGTAAGATTTCTGTAAAGGTATCAAACAACGGAAGTAAAAACGTTGGCCTTAGAATCGATGGAGAAATCGGTGGCTACAGAAAAGAAGTTGAAATGCCAGAAGTAACTGGTGGTGCGTCCCTTGTTAAGGCGGAGCTAAAAAGCGATAAGCCAAAGGCTGCAAGCTACAAGATTACAGGATATGAGCCAGGTTCAGTTTCTGTGCGCATCAATATTTATGATGAAGCAGGACTGTATGCTCAGTGCCAGTTTGCTGCGCTCGTAGATGAAGAAATGAAAGTTCATCTAAGCGATATGATTATAAGCGATACTCCAGAATATACTGTTGAGCAGGAGGAGTTTAAAGTTATAGACAGCTTAGATGGCGACGACAGAATCTTCATGAAGAATGATGGCGGTGAATGGAAGTGCGGAGAATATGACGCGGAAATGCTTTCCATTGACGAACCATACATAACACATGTAGATGAAGATGATTTCTCTGTATTCACTCTTCATGCTAAGAATACTGGAGACACAAAGATTCAGCTCGTAAATCCAGAGACATCCAGACAGATTCTCTTAAGCTACACAATTACTTCTAGCGTAGATGGGGAAAATACCTATTATCACTACAAGATGACAGACTATTTCCTGGATGACTATGATAGTGGTAATTCACCAGCAGCAATAGAAAAAAGAGCTGCAATGGAAAAGGAAATCTCCAAGTTTGGCGGTACGGTAATACCTCCAGTGGCTCGTGTTAAGTCTTATTCCATTTACAATAAGCAGACAAAAAAGCAATATGATCCGTCATTTGCAGAGCTTCCAGCAGACATGGATACTCTGAGCATGGACCTTGATATAGATAATCAGCATGTTGACTACGAAATTTCTAAAGCAACTACATTTGCAAAGCTATGCAAGGCAGTAGAAGACTTAAATGCTACCGCACTTCAGCAAGATATTACTGTAAAAGACGTTACCGCAAGGTACTATCATACAACCTACGGATTTGGCGAAGCAATCTGGGAAATCGATGGAGCCGTTTACAAGATGGTATTCATGGGTGATAATCAGACAAGTGAGAAAAACATATTGTCCGTCCAGCGCTTCCTTGAGGGCATCCTGCAGTAATGAGTTATTAAAGTTATCAAAGTTGTCAATTGTGTTGTCAATGGGGTCAGACCCCATTGACAACTTTTTTTATTTTTAAAATGATGGTTGGCGGCTTGAGCCTGCTGGCCTGGGAGGGGCCTCAGGCCCAGCCGCCAAAGCGTGTCCCGCTGCGCGCTCCCGCTTGCCGCCGCGGACCCCACTTCCCACCGCCAGCGCAGCTACTTTACGCTGCCTTCGGCAGGATAGGCGGGCAACGGCTGCCACTACTCTACGAGGTTCCGCCTTCGGCGGGGCTCCTTAAGGGGCACCATCCCTTCTTTTTCCGCTGCCCGGTACTACAC
Organism: Clostridia bacterium; assembly: GCA_024403215.1. Taxonomy (GTDB): domain Bacteria; phylum Bacillota; class Clostridia; order Peptostreptococcales; family Anaerovoracaceae; genus RUG13409. Next base: position 143 of record JAKSSJ010000032.1, on the reverse strand, counting down.
GGCCACCGCATGGATTCTTTCCATCGTCTCAGCCAACAGATTTTGCCTCTACAGTGCACATTCGCTGCCGCTACAGCACCTATTCACTACTGTTACATCAGATAACCTTGCCACTTCCGCTGATTTTACGCAAAGTGGCAAGG
>JAKSSJ010000031.1 GCA_024403215.1 Clostridia bacterium | reverse complement strand
ACAATATCTTTCAATATCTGTTAAAAATCTTGCCCACCATTAAAGTCGGGAAGCCCAAAATAAACGACTCTCGGACGCGAGAGTCGTTTTTATTTGTATTATTGCTGGCGAAATAAGCCACAAAGTTGGTGCCGGTGGCGGGGGTCGAACCCGCACTTTGCTTTCACAAAACAGGATTTTGAGTCCTGCGCGTCTGCCAATTCCACCACACCGGCAAGTTTGAATAATGGCTAATTTTAACATTTATTGCTTGCAAAATCAAGGTTTTTGTATATAATATAGTATATTACAGAATTTATTTAGGAGGAAAATTATGGATACAGCAACAACACAAGCACAAAGCCCAGTAATGTCATGGCTTGTAATTATTATTATGTTTGCAGCTCTATATCTTCTCTTTATTCGTCCTCAGAATAAGAGAGAAAAAGAGCAAAAGAAAATGAGATCAGAGCTTAAGCCTGGTGATAAGATTATCACTATCGGTGGTATCTGCGGAACAGTTGCAAGAGTAAAAGAAGATTCTGATAGAGTTGTTATCATGGTAGGTTCAGACAGAGTAAAGATGGAAATCTTAAAGAACGCCATTGCTAACGTTGATACAGGAGAAGAAGTAGCTGCTGGCGGAAAAACTGTAAAGGCTGAAGATAAAGAAACAGCAGAAGCTACTAAACCAAATAAAAAGAATATCAAAAAGCTTGGTTCCAACAATAAAGTTGAAGCTAAAGAAGAAGCACCTGCAGAAAAAGCAGAATAGAAAATTGATTTTCGCAGGGCATGTGCAAAATTAGCACATGCCTTGTTTTTCATTTTATGGACTAGTTAAGAATGTCAGAAATCGTTGAAGAACTTCTCGGGTTTAACCCACATTATGATGCACAGCTGCTAGAAAAAGCTGTTGAGAAGGCTACAGAATTTCATAAGGACCAAAAAAGAAAGTCCGGCGAGCCATATATTATACATCCGCTCGCTGTAGCAAAGATACTTGCAGAGATTGGTATGGATGACCATTCAATCGTTGCTGGTATTCTTCATGATGTCGTAGAAGATACAGACTGCACCTTAGACGATATTAAAAAAGAATTTGGTGACGACATAGCTTTGATGGTTGATGGCGTAACTAAGCTTACTAATCTTGAGTATTCATCCAAGGAAGAGGCTCAGGCAGAAAACATCAGAAAGATGTTCCTTGCCATGTCTAAAGATATCAGGGTCCTTGTTATAAAGCTTTGCGATAGACTTCATAACATGAGAACCATTGAATACATGAGCCCAGAAAAGCGTCATGAAAAGTGCTCGGAAACCTTAGAGGTTTATGCACCAATTGCCGCTAGACTTGGTATGTATAAGTTCAAGTTTGAGCTTGAAGATATTGCATTCATGAATTTGCATCCATCTGAATACAAACGTATTGATGATGCAATGCAAAGAAGATTAGAAAACAAGGAAGATGATATTGATAATCTTATCAGCAAGATTGAGATTGCTTTATCAGATCTTGGAATCGAATATGAAATTTACGGTAGAACAAAACACTATTACAGCATTTATAAAAAAATGCAAGTGCAACAAAAGGATATTGATGAAATCTTTGATCTTACCGCAATTCGTATCATAGTTAATACTATTGCTGAATGCTACACCGTACTTGGCGCCATTCACACGAGATGGACTCCAATTCCAGGTAGATTTAAAGATTATGTTGCAATGCCAAAGTCCAATAGATATCAATCTATTCATACTACGGTATTTTCTAATTCTGGCAATCCATTCGAGATTCAAATTAGAACCTGGGAGATGCATCAGATTGATGAATATGGTGTTGCTGCTCACTGGAAGTACAAAGAAGGCATAACAGATTCAACAAACAATGAAGAAGTAAAGCTTTCATGGATTAGACAAACTCTTGAATGGCAAAAGGATATTGAAAACTCTCAGGAGTTCTTTGAAACACTTAAGGTTGATCTTTTCTCAAGTCAAGTATTTGTATTCACTCCAAAAGGAGATGTAATGGAGCTTCCAAAGGGAGCAACTCCACTCGACTTTGCATATAAGATTCACTCTAAGGTTGGAGATAAATGCGTTGGTGCAAGAGTAAACGGAAAGATGGTTCCTATCGATTACGTTCTCAAAAACGGTGAGATAGTTGACATAGTAACATCTAATAGCTCAAGAGGTCCAAACGCAGATTGGCTTAAAATAGTTCAAACAAACTCAGCAAAAACTAAGATAAGACAATATCTCAATAGAGAAAATAAAGTCAATGCTGGCTCTAAGGGTAGAGAAGTAATAGAAAAAGCTTGTCAAAAGAGAGGCTTTGATGTTGAAACAGTGCTTTCTGAAAAGCACATTGATAGAACAGCTAAAAAACTTGGCTTTGTTTCTGTAGCAGATCTATATACTGCACTTGCAGCAGGCGGAGCAATTATCAATAAGGTTCTTCTTGTTTGTCTAAGCTACACTCATGAAGAGGAAATTACTGCTCAGCAGAGTAGAGAACGTGCAGAAAAGAAACTATTAAATAGTGCTGCAAATATTGTTCCTAAAACTGGAACAAAAGGTGTTAAGGTTAAAGGCGTTGATAATCTTCTCGTAAGATTCTCAAAATGCTGCAACCCTGTACCTGGAGATGAAATCATTGGATACACAACTAAAGGCAGAGGAGTTTCTATCCATAGAAAAGACTGCGTAAATATGCTCTTTATTCCTATGGATCAGGAAGGCAGACTTATTGATGTTGAGTGGGATCTTGATGGAACAAAAATGTCATTTGATGCTGAAATCACTTTGTTTGGATCAGATAGAAAAGGCATGCTCTCTGATATCTCTAAAGTATGCGACGACATGGAAGTAAACTTAACTGGTGTCAATGCTAAAACTGATGCTGATGGTATGTGCTCAATCACTATTACCCTTGGTATTAGAAATACTGGAGATATAGACAAGATGATTTCTAGATTAAAGCAGATTAAAGACGTTTCTGAAGTATACAGAACTAGTCACTAAGATTTGGAGATAAAATGCAGATTAAAAAATTTGTCATAGGCATGATAGAAAATAATGACTATCTAGTCTGGGATGAGAATACAAATGCAGCAGCACTTATTGATGCTACTGATAATAAAAAAGAAATTGTCGATGAGGTTATTAGGCTTGGACTAAATCTTCAGTACATAATTTTAACTCACGGACATTTTGACCATACAACTGGAACAAAGTTTTATCAGAACGCTTTTCCAAAGGCAAAGCTTGTAGCCTGCAAGAAGGAGGCTAAAATGCTCTACGAAAGAGCACTTAGTCATGGTCCTGGCGGAATAGTTGCTGATATTTGGATAAAAGATAATGATGAGCTAGAGCTTGGAGATATTACATTAAAGTTTATTGAAACTCCAGGTCACTCAAAGGGTGGAATGTGCATATTAGCAGAAGATGTTCTTTTCTCTGGAGATACGCTTTTCCAGTGCTCAGTTGGTAGAACAGATTTACCAACAGGTGATGGAGAAGAACTGATGCAGTCACTAAATAAGCTTTTTGCTCTTCCTGATGACACAAGAGTTCTTCCGGGTCATGGAGCAGAAACAAGTATAGGATTTGAGAAGAGGTACAATCCTTTTGTATAAGATTTATTCATCTGATGATAAAGCTGAATATGAGATTTCTGAACTTGCAAAGATGTTTGCTATGGATGATGAGTTTGTTATAGAAAGAGATGACAAGGCTCTTTCTAAAAATGAACAAAAAAGAAATGCGTATAAGCTTTTATCAAAAGAAACAGGAAAAACCTTAGACTGGGGAATACTTACAGGTGTAAGGCCTCATAAGCTTTATGCATCACTTGCTAAAGAAAAAGGCGTAGAACTCGCAAACAGAATTATGAAGGATGAGTATTATCTTTCAGATGAAAAGATAAATCTTCTTAATAAGGTTTTTAGGCTTCAAGAAGATGTCCTGTATAACACAGATAGAAAAGCAATAGGACTTTATATAGGAATTCCATTTTGCCCAACAAGATGCTCGTATTGCTCGTTTACAAGCAATAAGTATACAGCTGATAAGGCAGATGAATATCTAAGGGCATTAGAAAAAGAAATTGTAGTTGTATCAAAGATATTAGAATCAAAAGGTCTATTTGCTGAATCAATATATATTGGCGGTGGCACACCAACAGCTTTAAATGATGAGCAATTTGAAAAGCTGCTTACGCTTACTGAAGAATACTTTATAGAAGATAGAACTAAAGAGTTTACAGTTGAGTGTGGCCGGCCAGATACAATAAATAAAAATAAGCTCCTATCAGTATCAAGGCATCATGCTGGAAGAATTAGTATTAATCCTCAGAGCATGAATCAAAAGACCTTAGATGCTATTGGAAGACTCCATAGTCCAGAAGCTATTACTAGTGCATATAAACTTGCAAGAGAAACTGGTGATTTCATCATCAACATGGATATGATAGCAGGACTCCCAGGAGAAGATAAAGACGATTTAAAATATAGTCTTGATAAGATTATTGATCTTAATCCAGAAAATATTACAGTTCATACGCTTGCAGTTAAAAGAGCGTCAAGACTAATTGAAGAAGATAAATATTATGCAGTAAGGCAGGCTGGCGTTGTTAGAGAAATGCTTGCGTATGCCTCAGCTGCATTAGATATAAATAAATATCAGCCATACTATTTGTACAGACAAAAGCATATGGCAGGAAATTTTGAGAATGTTGGATATTGCAAGGATAACAAAGCTAGTATATATAACATTCGCATTATGGAAGAAAATCAAACGATAGTAGCTCTTGGAGCCGGAGGAATCTCAAAGGTGTATTATCCAGATGAGAATAGACTTGAAAGAGTTCCAAATGTTTCAAACTATGAGGTTTATATAGAGCGTATCGATGAGATGATACAAAGAAAGGAAAATGGAATCGATGGTTAACATTCCAAAAGGAACAAAAGACATATTGCCTGCAGAAAGTTATAAATGGCAGTTTGTTGAAAATCAGTTCAGAAAGACATGCAATAGCTTTGGATTCAAAGAAATAAGAACTCCAATGTTTGAACATACTGAATTGTTCCAAAGAGGTATAGGCGATACAACCGATGTAGTGCAAAAGGAAATGTACACATTTACCATTGCAGATAGAAGTTTATCTCTAAAGCCAGAAGGAACAGCAGGCGTTGTAAGATCTTTTATTGAAAACAAGCTTTATGCAGATACGCTTCCTGCAAAATATTACTATGCAACTCCTTGCTTTAGATACGAGAAGATGCAAAAGGGTAGACAAAGAGAGTTCCATCAATTTGGTATAGAAATCTTTGGTTCTGCTTCTATGTATGCTGATGCAGAAGTAATTGCTCTTGCACATAAATTCCTAACTGGACTTGGAATAGATGATTTAAAGCTTAAGATAAATTCCATTGGCTGCCCAGAATGCAGAAAGCAATATAGGGAAAAGCTTCAGGAATTTTTAAGACCAAATCTTGATAAATTCTGCGATACCTGCAAGGGAAGATTTGAAAGAAATCCAATGAGAATGCTAGATTGCAAATCGCCTGAATGCCAAAAGCTTGTTATTGGCGCTCCAATGATGATTGATTATCTTTGCGATGATTGCAAAAAAGCATTTGAAGACCTTTGCAAGTACCTTGATATATTAAAGATTCCTTACGAAAAGGATCCTGGAATAGTAAGAGGACTTGATTATTACACGAAGACAGCATTTGAATTTGTTTCAGATAAGCTTGGTTCGCAAGCAACTGTTTGTGGAGGCGGAAGGTATGATCACCTCATTGAACAGCTTGATGGACCAGAAACGCCAGGCGTTGGCTTTGGACTTGGAATTGAAAGACTTCTCCTTATTATGGAAGCAGCTGGAATAGAAATTCCAAGAGATGATGCTCTTGATGTGTTTATTGCTGGGCTTGGAGAGGCTGGAATGAATAAGGCCCTAGAGCTTACAGAAGATTTAAGAAGCAAGGGCTTTAAAGCTCAGTTTGATATAAGCGAAAGAGGTCTTAAGGCTCAGCTTAAATATGCTGATAGGTTAAATGCAAATTACGTTTTAATTATAGGCGATGATGAAATTGCAAAAGGCGTGGTTCAGCTAAGAGACATGAAGCATTCAGAACAGAAAGAAATAGCGTTTGATAAAATCGCTGAGGAGATAAAGTAATGGACAAGTTATTAAAAAGAACTGATTATTGTGGAACTTTAAGAAAAGAGGATATCGGAAAGAAAGTCGTTGTTAACGGCTGGGTTGCAAAGAATAGAAGACTCGGTGGACTTATATTTGCTGATATCAGAGATAGATCTGGAATCGTTCAGGTTGTATTTGGCGAAGGAACACCAGCAGATGTTATTGAAAAAGCAGAGGCTTTAAGAAGTGAATTCTCTGTTGGCGTTGTTGGAACAGTAAGAGAAAGAGAAAGTAAGAATAATGATATCCCAACAGGATATATTGAAATTCTTGCAGAGGATCTTTCTGTTTATTCAAAATCAGAAACACCTCCTATCTACATTAAGGATGACGATAATGCAGCAGGAGAACTTAGACTTAAATATAGATACTTAGATTTAAGAAAGCCTATCATGCAGGAAACACTTGCATTTAGAAGCAAGATGTATCATGTAATCAGAGACTTCTATTATGAAAATGGTTTTATTGAAGTAGAAACCCCAGTTCTTGCAAAGCCTACACCAGAAGGAGCAAGAGACTACCTTGTACCTTCAAGAGTAAATCCTGGAATGTTCTATGCACTTCCACAGTCACCACAGCAATTTAAACAGCTCCTTATGATTGGTGGTTTCGATAGATACTTCCAGATTGCAAAGTGCTACAGAGATGAAGACTTAAGAGCAGACCGTCAGCCTGAATTTACACAAATAGACCTTGAAATGTCTTATGTTGATCAGGATGACGTCATTGACGTTCAGGAAAGATTCCTCCAAAGACTCTTTAAGGAAATGAAGGGAATTGATCTTAAACTTCCTCTTCCAAGAATGTCCTGGGATGAGGCTATGAATAGATATGGTTCTGATAAGCCAGACCTTAGATTTGGATTTGAACTTGTAGACCTTGCTAACGTTGCATCTGGATCCGAATTTGGAGTATTTAATGATGCTTTAAATAATGGCGGCAGAGTAATGGGTATCAATATCAATGGCGGATCAGAAAAGTTCTCAAGAAAAGACATTGATAAGATGACAGAAGCCATTAAAGCATTTAAGGCAAAGGGCATGGTTTGGATTAGAAAGGAAGAAGCAGAGATTAAATCATCTGTTTCAAAGTTCTTTGACCAGGCTGCACTTGATAAGATTTGCAATAAGATGGATGCAAAAGTTGGAGATTTAATTCTTATCGTTGCAGATAAGAAGGAGGTTGTTTGGGCATCTCTTGGATTCTTAAGAAGAGATATTGCATCTAAGCTTGAACTTTTAAATCCTAATGAATATAAGCTTCTTTGGGTGGTTGACTTCCCAATGTTTGAGTGGTCAGATGAAGAAGGAAGATACATGGCAATGCACCATCCATTCACATCTCCAAAGAAAGAACATATTAAGTATCTTGAGAGCGGAGAGCTCGATAAGATTTATGCAGACGCTTATGATATTGTTATCAATGGTTATGAAGCAGGCGGCGGATCAATAAGAATCCATGATTCAGAGCTTCAAAATAGAATCTTTGAGGTTCTAAGACTTACACCAGAAGAAATCAAAACAAGATTTGGCTTCTTCATTGATGCATTTAAGTATGGAGCTCCACCTCACGGCGGACTTGCATTTGGCCTTGATAGACTGTGCATGCTGCTTGTTGGAACTGATGATATCAGACAAGTTATTGCATTCCCTAAGAATCAAAACGCTCAGTGCGTAATGAGCGAAGCACCAACTATTGTAAACCAAAAGGATCTCGATATTCTTTCAGTTGCAATTAACATTAAAGAATAATGTCAGATAAGCTTTACGAAAAACTTCATAAATATGTCAAAGAGCATGTTAATGAACATAGGTATCAGCACACTCTTGGAGTTGTGGAGGCAGCAGAACGCTATGCCAAAAGATTTGGAGCAGATATTGAAAAGGCAAGAATAGCCGCAATCTTTCACGATGCTTGTAAATCAGAAGGACCACTAGGCCACGGTCCTGCAGCCGCAAAAAAGCTTGAAGAAAAGTTTAAAGTTACAGACCCTGATATCTTAAATGCAATTAAGTATCATACTATTGGAAGAGCCAATATGAGCCTTCTTGAACGCGTAATCAAATGTGCTGATCTAACAGATATAACAAGAGATTACCCAAAGGTTCAGTACTATAGAGACAGACTTAATACAGAAGATGATATGAATCCTATACTTCTTGAAATGATGTACGAATGCAAACAGATCATAGAAGATAGGGGTGAAGAATTTAATCAGTCTTCAAAAGAATGTATAGAGTGGCTTGAAAAAGAGGTAAATAATAAGGAGTAATATGAATAGCAAAGAATTAGCACTAAAAATTGCCGAAATAGCAGATAACAAGAAGGCAAAAGATCTTGTCATTATTGATATTTCAGAAAAGTCAGGATTTGCAGATTATTTTGTTTTAGCAACAGCAAACAATGCAAGAATGCTTTCCGCATTGCAGGATGAAATTGAAGATAAGCTTGCAGAAGACGGCATATTATGCAATCACTTTGAAGGCACTGGCGATAGTGGCTGGGTACTAGTAGATTATGGTGACATAATCGTATGTCTATTCCTTGAAGAACAAAGAGATCGCTATCAGATTGAAAAGGTTTGGGGCGATTGTGATAGAGTTGATTTTACACCTAAAGAAGAATAGGGAAGGTAGTTAATATGAAAGAGCAATATAATTTCAGAGAAATAGAAAAGAAATGGCAAGGCTTTTGGGCTGAAAAAGACCTCTTTGCAGTAACAGAAGATGAAAACAAAGAAAAATATTACTGCCTTGAGATGTTCCCATATCCAAGCGGAAAGCTTCATATGGGTCACGTAAGAAATTATTCAATTGGAGATGTAGTTGCAAGATTTAAAACAATGAATGGTTTTAATGTTCTTCACCCAATTGGCTTTGACTCATTTGGACTCCCAGCAGAAAATGCTGCAATTAAGAATGGCTCTCATCCTGCAGTTTGGACTTCATCTAATATTGCAGAGATGGAAGATCAGCTTAGAGAACTTGGTTTCTCTTATGATTGGGACAGAGAAGCATGCACATACAAGGAAGATTACTACAGATGGATGCAGTGGATCTTTATTCAATTCTATAAAAAAGGACTTGCGTACAAGAAGGAAAATCCAGTTAACTGGTGCCCATCTTGCCAAACTGTACTTGCAAATGAACAGGTAGTTGATGGTAAGTGCGAGAGATGCAAATCAGAAGTTACTAAGAAAAAGCTTTCTCAGTGGTATCTTAAGATTACTGATTATGCTGATAGACTTCTTACAGACCTTGGTAAGCTTGAAGGTTGGCCTGACAAGGTTAAAACTATGCAAAGAAACTGGATTGGCAAATCTACAGGTTATGAAGTAACTTATGGTCTTAAAGATGGAGATCTTCCAATGACAGTATTTACAACAAGAGTAGATACTATTTATGGTGCAACCTTTATGGTAATTTCTCCAGAACATCCTTATGTTGAAGAGCTTATTAAGGGTCAAAAAGAAGAAGCTGCTTGCAGAGAATATATTGAGCAAGCAAAGAAGCAATCAGATATTGAAAGAACTTCTACAACAAAAGAGAAGACTGGCCAGTTTACAGGAAGATATGTAATCAACCCTGCAAATGGCAAGGAACTTCCACTTTACCTTGCTGACTATGTACTCATGGGTTATGGAACAGGTATAGTAATGGGTGTTCCTGCTCACGACCAAAGAGACTTTGACTTTGCAAAGAAGTTTAATCTTCCTATTATTCCTGTAGTAGATTGTGGCGATGGTACAGATTATGAACACCTAGAAGCTGCAGTTGCTGCAGAGGGAACAATGATCAACTCAGAGCAGTTTAATGGTCTTAATAATATTAAGGCTATCCAGGTTATTGGAGATAGCTTTGTAGAAAGAGGAGTTGGTAAGAAGACTATCAACTTTAAGCTTAGAGACTGGCTCATTTCTCGTCAAAGATATTGGGGCACACCAATTCCTATGATTTATTGCGAGAAGTGTGGTTGGCAGCCTGAAAAGGAAGAAAACCTTCCAGTTCTTCTTCCAACAGATGTTGAATTTACCGGAAAAGGTGAATCCCCAATTGCCACATCAAAGACCTTTGTTGATACAAAGTGCCCATGCTGCGGCGGTGCTGCAAAAAGAGAAGTTGATACCATGGATACCTTCCTTGATTCTTCATGGTACTTCTTAAGATATTGCGATGCTAAAAATGACAAAATGGCCTTTGATCCAAAGAAGGCGGCTTATTGGATGGACGTTGACCAATATATTGGCGGTGTTGAGCACGCAATTCTGCACTTACTCTATTCAAGATTCTTTACTAAGGTTTTATATGACCTTGGCCTTGTAAATGTTGATGAACCATTTAAGAACCTTCTTACACAAGGAATGGTATTAAAAGATGGCAGCAAGATGAGTAAGTCTTTAGGCAACGTAGTAAGCCCTGAAGAAATTATTTCTAAGTATGGTGCAGATACTGCAAGAATGTTCATACTATTTGCAGCTCCACCAGAAAAGGAACTTGAGTGGTCAGATACAGGAGTAGAAGGCTCCTATAAATTCTTAAATCGTGTTTATCGTCTTGTTTATGAAATGGCAGAAGACACTAAGGGTATTCCTGCTGTTTATAAAGTTGAAACAAAAGATGATAAACAGCTTAGCTTTGTACTCAATAATACAGTAAAAAGAGTTACAGAGGATATCAGCAATAGATTTAACTTTAATACAGCCATTTCTGCAATCATGGAGCTTGTTAATGAGCTTTATAGATACAAAGAGCTTGAAGACGTTAACATGGGATTGCTTCGTGATGCAACAGAAAAGCTTGTTCTTATGCTAAGTCCATTTGTTCCGCATATTGCAGAAGAAATGTGGGAAGGACTTGGATTTACAGAATCAACTTATCATCAGGCATGGCCAAAGTATGATGAAACCCAACTTGTAAAAGATACAGTTGAAATTGTTGTACAGCTTAACGGAAAGGTTAAGGCAAAGCTCGATGTTGCTACTGGACTTTCTAAAGAAGAGTTTGAAAAGACATGTATGGATGATGAAAATGTAAAGGCTCTTCTTGCTGGAAAGGAAATAGTTAAAGTTATTGCTGTTCCTGGTAAGCTCCTCAACGTAGTAGTTAAGGGTTAATTATGGCAAGAAAAATTACAACAAAAATTAATATTAATAACAAGCAGAATAATAAGCAAAATAGTAAGCAGAATAGTAAGCCTAAGCAGACTGGAAAATCAAAGCAGGCAGCAAAGGTAAAACAAAACAGTAAGCCTAAACAAAATGCTAAGACGCAAAATACTGCTCCTAAGCAAATTCAGAATGTTAAGACAAGACAGTCAAGGCAGCAAAAAACACTAAGAGTTATTCCTCTTGGCGGACTTCATGAAATCGGCAAAAACATGACTTTGCTAGAATATGGAGATGAAATCATAGCAATTGACTGCGGAATGATGTTCCCAAATTCACAGCAGTACGGAATCGATGCAGTAATTCCAGACTTTAGTTATCTTGTTGAAAATGCTAATAAAATAAAGGGAGTGGTTATAACTCACGCTCATGAAGACCATATTGGTGGTGTGCCTTATCTTCTTAAGCAAGTTAATGCTCCTATTTATGGATCTAAGCTTACTATTGGTTTTATTAAACATAAACTTAGAGAACATAAAATTGAAAACGCAAGACTTGTTGAAATCAATTCTGATGATAAGATTAAGCTCGGTTGCTTTAGTGTGACACCAATTCATACAACTCACTCAGTTGCAGATTCATTTGCATTTTCAATTGATACACCAGTTGGACGCATATTCCACACAGGAGATTTTAAGGTTGACTTTACTCCAGTAGATTCTGATCCAATTGATCTTGGAAAATTTGCAAGAATAGGTGATGAAGGGGTACTGCTTCTTATGGCTGACTCAACAAATGCTGTAAGACGTGGCTTTACTGCTTCAGAGCAAAATGTAGGTGTTTCTCTTGGAAATATCTTTGCTCAAACGCCTCACAGAATTATTATTGCAACATTCTCAAGCAATGTTCATAGAGTTCAAAGAATTATAGATCTTGCAGTTCAAAATGGAAGAAAGGTTGCAGTGTCTGGTAAGTCAATGGAAAATATGTTTGCCATTGCTAAAGACCTCGGATATCTTCACATTCCTGCAAATACAGTTATTTCTTTAAAACAACTTAAGCAGTATAAAGATTCTGATGTAGTAATCATTACTACAGGCTCGCAGGGAGAACCTATGAGCGCTTTATACAGAATGGCTGTTGGAGATCATAAGAGCGTAAAAATTCAAAAGAACGATGTAATCATACTTTCATCAACACCTGTACCTGGCAATGAAAAGGATGTTTATGACTGCATCAACACACTTATGGAAAAGGGCGCAAAGGTAATATATTCCGATATTGCAGAAACTCATGTTTCAGGACATGCGTGTGAGGAAGAGCTAAAGCTAATTCAAAAGCTCATTCATCCAAAGTACTTTATGCCTGTCCATGGTGAAGTTAGACATCTTGTATCTCATGCAAAGATTGCAGAAGATATGGGTATGCCTGCAAAGAATATTATTTTCGCATCAAATGGAAATATAATTGAACTTACTAAAGATAAAATTAAGATAGCTACAGATGTTGTTCCTGCAGCCCCAGTTCTTGTAGATGGCTACGGCGTTGGAGATGTTGGCGCAGCTGTTCTTAACGAAAGAAAGGTTCTTTCTGAATCTGGCGTTGTAGTTTTATCTGCTGTCTTTGACTGTGCATCTGGAGAGCTTCTTTCTGGACCACTTATTAAAACAAAAGGTCTTATTTATGTTAAAGAATATGGTGAGATGCTTGAAGATGCAGCCAATACTATCATGGATGCAATAGATACTGCATATAAGGATGGAAAGAACATTCAGTCTATAGAAAAGATTATGGTAGATACCTTAAAGAAGTATATCTACACTAAGATAAATAGAGACCCAGTTATTGTACCAGTATTTATGGAGGTTTAAGATGCAAAACGTATACGATATTGCACACGAGCTTGCAAGATCATTAAAGGAAACAGATCAGTTTAAGGATTATGAAGCAGCAAAGAAAAAGATTGATGCAAATCCTGACCTTGCAAAGATGATTGAAGATTTCCAGCAGAAAA
>JAKSSJ010000030.1 GCA_024403215.1 Clostridia bacterium | reverse complement strand
TTGTTGCTAGCAGGCTCCTGCGTCCTAGCCTTGCAAAAATCTGGGAGCAGATGAGCGGTGTAAGAGGAGCGCAGGATAAGGCATGCTTTATGGTTAGTGCCGAAGAGATTACAAAAGATTTTCACGAGCTTTTGGAAGTAAAGAAAGAATTTGATGGTGACGATTCTGTTGCAATAGCACTTGGCCTTGCTGCAGACGCACTGTTTAAATACTCGGGTCAGGCTTGTCTTGCTACTGGCAAAAAGGACGGTCTTACTGCGATAGGTATAGTAGACGATGATGTTGCCGAGCTTGGAAGGCTTCATCTTGCCGCAGAAAAAGTACAGGAAAATAAGTAAAGGGAAATTAAGTAATGGAATTAGCTAGTATTATTAAACTAACGATAGCCACCTTGCTTCCAGTAGTATTTGCTGTAATACTCTTTTTCCTTGATAGGAAAACTAAATTCGGCAAATTACCTAGGATGGTAAAGCAAGTTATTTATGGAATAATATTTGGATGCATTGCAATTGCGGGCACTGAATATGGTATTCCAATGAATGGCGCTGTAGTAAACGTAAGAGACGGTGCGGTTCTTACAGCAGGTCTTATCTTTGGTGGCCCTGCAGGAATTATTGCCGGTTTAATTGGTGGTATTGAGAGATGGATTGCTGTTGCGTGGGGAGTTGGCTCGTTTACTAGAGTAGCCTGCTCTGTATCCACTGCACTTGCAGGCTTTTATGCTGCAGCAGTAAAGAAATACATGTTTAATAACAAGAAGCCAAACTGGGGAATCTCTCTGGCAATTGGTATTGTTATGGAAATCTTCCACCTCACGATGGTCTTTATAACAAATATGGGCGAGAACGAAAGGGCAATGGCTGTTGTTAAAGCATGCACATTGCCTATGGTTATCGCAAACGGAATTGCTGTTATGCTTTCAGCTCTTGTTATATCCCTTCTAATTGGAGAGGATGTAAGACTTGGCGTTAATAAGGACAAGAGAAGAATTACAGACACAATCCAGACCTGGCTTTTAGTTGTAATTGTTGTTGCTTGTGTTGCTTCTGGTGTGTTTGTATTTGCACTTCAAAGCACAACAGCAAAAGAATCTGCTCAAAAATATCTTTCGCTTGCAATAGAAGACTCTCTTGCTGATGTAGAAGATGCGGCAAATAGAGGATTGTTTGATCTTGCAAGAGAAGTTGAAGAAAAGCTCAATAACGGAGAGTTAATTCTTGCAGTAGCAAACGATTATAATCTTGCAGAAATCAACAGGGTTAATAAGTCTGGTATCATCTATGAGAGTAATGTCTTTGCTAACAGAGGATACAACATGATCTTTGGAACCGATTCTGCAGCTTTCCAGTGTCTTCTTAACAAAGAAACAGAATTTGCTCAAAAGCTTAGACCAAATGCAAAGGATAGCAGCATCATAAGAAAGTATGTCGGTATAAGAACTGCTACTGGTTATTTGCAGCTTGGAGTTGACGAGGTTTCATTCCAAGACCTCGTATCTGAAGAAATCGTTTATTCAGCAAAGAATAAGCACGTTGGAAACAATGGATTTATCATTGTATTTAATACATTAAACAGAGTTGTAAGTGCTCCAGATCATATTGAAGAGAAGAGCTTAAAGACACTGGTTCCTGAGCTTTCTGATTATAAAAATCTGCCAGAGCCAAATACTATGTTTAAGGCAACTGTACAAGGAACACCTTGCTTTGGCTGGTATGAGGAATCTGAAGGCTTTAGAGTATTTGCCTTCATGCCTGTAACAGAGGCAAACGAAGCAAGAGATGTTGCAGTGTATGCAAATGTATTTGTCCAGGTATTGATTTTTGCTATACTGTTTGCCTTGGTATACCTGCTCATCATCAAGGTTGTTGTTAACCAGATTACTAGAGTTAATAGATCGCTTTATAAGATTAGAAATGGTAACTTAGATGAAGTAGTTGATGTTAGACAGAACTATGAATTTGCTTACCTATCTGACGATATCAACGCAACGGTTGATACCTTAAAGCATTATATAGACGAGGCAGCTGCAAGAATTGATGCAGACCTTAAGATGGCAAAGGATATTCAGTCCTCTGCACTTCCAAATATCTTCCCAGCTTTCCCACAGCGCAGTGATTTCGATATCTACGCAAGAATGGATACAGCAAAAGAGGTAGGCGGAGACTTTTATGATTACTACATGACAGATTCAAATCATCTGCATGTTCTTATTGCAGATGTATCAGGAAAAGGTATTCCTGCTGCAATGTTTATGATGAGGGCTAAGACCCAGCTCGCGAGCCTTACTAAGTCTGGCAGCCCAATCGATGAGGTATTCTCAAGAGGTAACGATGCTCTATGCGAAGGCAACGATGCTGGAATGTTTGTTACCGCTTGGCAGGGCGGCATTAACCTTGAGACTGGAGTTGTTAAGTTTGCAAATGGCGGACACAACCCACCAGTGCTAAAAAGAGCTAATGGCCAGTTTGAATATCTTAAGTCCAAGGTCAACCTTGTTCTTGCCGGTATGGAGGGAGCTCCATATAAGGAACAAGAATTTACTATCGAGAAAGGAGATACTCTCTTCCTCTACACCGATGGTGTAACAGAGGCAACAGATGCTCATAACGAGCTATACGGCGAAGATAGACTTCTTAATATCTTAAATTCAAGAGAATTTACAGATATGAAGGATCTTTGCGATTCTGTTAAGGCTGATGTGGATAAGTTTGTTGCGGAAGCTCCGCAATTTGATGATATCACTATGGTTGCATTTAAATACATAGGATAGGAGGATATGATGGATAAGCTAGTTATATCAGTTCCTTCAACTATTGAGAACAATACTCCAATAATTGATACTATTACAGAGTACTTAGAGTCTATTGACTGCCCTATGAAGGCTACTATGCAGATTTCTGTAGCTCTTGATGAGATTGCTACAAATGTTGCATCCTACGCCTATGAAGGCTTAGATCTTCCAGATGATAAAAAAACTACTACTGTCGAGCTTGAAAGGCTTGACAATGGGGTTGCCATTACATTCATTGATAATGGCCATCAGTATAACCCATTAGAGCACGAAGACCCAGATATTACTCTTGGCGCAGAAGAGAGAGGAATAGGCGGACTCGGAATATTAATGGTAAAGAAGAGTATGGATAAGGTAGAATATTCGTATGTAGAGGGGCAAAATCGCTTCACTATGACGAAATTCTTCTAATCAGGACATTCATCCTAGGGGCCCAAACGGGCCCCTTTTTGCTTGCCAAAATCGCCATTTTGGGCCTTCTAGGCGGTTTACGTAATAACCCTAGATATTTGGTGCAGTGATGGAATAAAACACTATATATTGTGTTTTTCTTATTGACAATCAATTTCTCGCAATGTAATATATTAATGCATGAAATTTTTTGAATTTAGATAATTATGAGGAGATTATCAATGTACCAAGTAGTAAAAAGAGACGGAAAAATCATACCTTTTAATCTGGCTAAGATTTCTGATGCGATTACTCTTGCATTTGAGGCTTGCGATAAGCAATTCCACCCAACTGTAATCGACTTTTTAGCATTAAAGGTAACTGCAGAATTTGAAGAAAAAATTAAGGATAACCTCATTGCAGTAGAGGATATTCAAGACTGCGTAGAATCAGTCCTTATCAAGGCTGGCTATGATGATGTTGCAAAGGCATACATCCTTTATAGACGTCAAAGAGAAAAGGTTAGAAACGTTAGCGAGACAGTTTTAGACTACAAGAAAATTGTTGATAGCTATGTTCATGTTGAAGACTGGAGAGTTAAGGAAAACTCCACAGTAACATATTCTGTTGGTGGACTTATTCTTTCAAACTCTGGCGCAATTACAGCAAACTATTGGCTTTCTGAAATTTATGATGACGAAATTGCCAATGCTCATAGAAATGCAGATATCCATATCCACGATCTTTCTATGCTCACAGGATATTGCGCAGGTTGGTCCTTAAGACAGCTTATTGAGGAAGGTCTTGGCGGAGTTCCAGGAAAGATTTCCTCTGCACCAGCAAGCCACCTTTCCACTCTTTGCAACCAGATGGTTAACTTCCTTGGTATTATGCAAAATGAATGGGCAGGCGCTCAGGCATTCTCCTCATTTGATACATATCTTGCACCATTTGTTAGAACAGATAATCTTACATATAAAGAAGTTAAGCAATGCATTCAGTCATTTGTTTATGGCGTTAATACTCCATCTAGATGGGGAACACAATCACCATTTACAAACATCACTCTTGACTGGGTTTGCCCACCAGATATGAGAGAAAAGAAAGCTCTCGTTGGTGGAAAAGAAATGGACTTCACATATGGTGAGTGCAAGAAGGAAATGGATATGATCAATAAAGCCTTCATTGAAATCATGATTGAGGGCGACTGCAACGGCAGAGGATTCCAGTATCCAATTCCAACATACTCTATTACAAGAGATTTTGACTGGTCAGATACAGAAAACAATAGACTTCTGTTCGAGATGACAGCAAAGTACGGAACACCATATTTCTCCAACTATATCAATTCTGATATGGAGCCATCTGATGTTCGTTCTATGTGCTGCAGATTAAGATTAGACCTCAGAGAGCTCAGAAAGAAGAGCGGCGGATTCTTTGGTTCTGGAGAATCAACAGGATCTGTTGGCGTTGTAACAATCAACCTTCCAAGAATTGCTTATCTTGCATTAAACGAAGAAGATTTTATGCTCCGTCTTGATAAGATGATGGATATCTCTGCAAGATCACTCGATATTAAGAGAAAGGTTATTACAAAGCTTCTTGATTCTGGACTTTATCCATACACAAAGAGATACCTTGGAACATTTGCAAACCACTTCTCAACAATAGGTCTTGTTGGTATGAACGAAGTAGGTCTTAATGCTAAGTGGCTCAAGGCAGATATGACTCATAAGGAAACTCAAGAGTTTGCTGCAAAGGTTCTTAACCACATGAGAGAAAGACTTTCTGATTATCAGGAGCAATACGGTGATTTATTCAACCTAGAAGCAACACCAGCAGAGTCAACCTCTTATAGACTTGCAAAGCACGACGTAGAAAGATTCGGTGATATCATTACAGCTTCTGGCGATTGCGGTACACCATTCTATACAAATAGCTCGCACCTTCCAGTAAGCTACACAGATGATATCTTCTCTGCATTAGATGTCCAAGACGAGCTTCAGACTCTTTATACATCTGGAACAGTATTCCATGCATTCCTTGGAGAAAAGCTTCCAGATTGGCAGGCTGCCGCAACACTGGTAAGAACTATCGCAGAGAATTACAGACTTCCATATTACACAATGTCTCCAACATATTCTATCTGCAAGAATCACGGTTACATTACAGGTGAGGTTTATAAGTGCCCAGAATGTGGAGAGAACACAGAGGTTTACTCCAGAATTACTGGTTACTACAGACCAATTCAAAACTGGAATGATGGTAAGACTCAAGAGTTTAAACAGAGAAAAGAATATGACTTTGGCAGCTCATTTAAGAAGCATCCAGAAAAGACAGCTGCAGAAGCAAGAGCAGAAAGAAAAGAAGAGAAGATTGAAGATGACGTAAGACTTTCAGATAAGAAGCGTTTCCTCCTCTTTACAACAAAGACTTGTCCAAACTGCCTTATCGTAAAGACTTGGATGGATGAGCAGGGTGTTAAGTACGAGCCACTTCTTGCAGAAGAAAATAGAGAGCTTGCAAGAAAGTTCGGAGTAATGCTTGCTCCAACAGCAATCATACTTTCATCTGATGGCTCTTATGAAAAATACGTAGGAGTTTCAGAAATTAAAAGCTTTGTAGAAGGCAGCATTTTACAAAGAGCTTAAAAGTAAAATAAAAGGCTTGGCCATAAGGCCAAGCCTTTTAATTTTTCTATTCTGTTTGCAGAAGACCATACTGTCCATCTGCTCTTTTATAAACTACATTTGCCTTTCCACTGTCTGGATCTTGGAATACAAAGAAGTTGTGCTGCAGAAGCTCCATTTGAAGTATGGCTTCATCTGTTGTCATTGGGCTAAGAGCAAACTTTTTAGTCTTAACAACGTTGACTTCTTCAATTGATTCATCAACATCAGGTACAGCTGCAAGGAATACTTCCTTTTGATCCTTGTGCTTTTTGATGAGCTTCTTTTTGAAACGGCTCATCTGGGATGAGAGCTTGTCAATTACCTTATCTAAGCAGAAGAAAAGGTCTGAGTTTGATTCTTCGGCACGGAATATCATGCCGTCTGCTTTGATTGTTGCCTCAAGCTTTGCTAGGCCTGTTTTTACTTCTGAAAGCATAATCTCTGCTGTGATGTCGTTGGAGAAATACTTATCCAGCTTTTCCATCTTTGCGTTGATCTTGCTAACCAAAGCATCGCTAGGGTTAAGGTTTTTGCTTCTAATATTAACTTTCATACCGTAACCTCCTTAATATTTAGTTGCCTATATTATACCATATGGTATAATAAAATTTACTATATTATGTAACAAATTTTGTGAAGATATAAAGGAGAACGAATATGAGCTTTAATATTAACGACCCTATCCTGTTCGTCCTGGCCGGAATAATTGTTGCAATAGTACTTGCACAATCGGTATATTTTCTTATCAAGGCTATAAAGCATGGCAAGAAAATTGGAATGGATATGGGAAAACTCAAGAAGATTGGAGTTACAGCTGCAATCTTTACAATTGCCCCAGCGGTTGCAATTGTAATAAGTGTAATAACGCTCTCAAAAGATTTGGGATTACCACTTCCATGGCTTAGACTTTCTGTTGTTGGTTCTTTGTCATACGAAACGGTTGCTGCAACAAATGCAGAAAGTGCAATGGGACTTGCATTTGGTACAGTATCTAATTTAACAGCTCAGCAATATGTAACTATTGCTTCTGTTATGACACTCAGCATTATGGTTGGAATTTGGCTGCTTCCTCTTATCGGAAAGAAGCTTCTAAACGGCGTTATCAATCTTGAAAAGAGAGATAAAAAGTGGGCCGACATTTTCCAAAACGCAATGTTTATCGGAATGATTTCCGCATTTGTTGGATATGTATTCTGTGATGTAGCAGGGGTCGCTTCTGGCGATACATCAGGACTTATTCCAGTTTGTGTATTCTTTGTTGCTGCAGTTGTTATGGCACTCTGCGGTATGCTTATGAAGAAGACGGGCAAGCGTTGGATTTCCGATTATGCGCTTCCAATTAGTTTAATTATTGGAATGGCATCAGCTATTCCATTCACTGCATGGCTTAAGTAGGAGGGAAATGAAATGAAACAAGAAATGTCTTATAGAGATTCAGTTTTCCGCTACGGAACAGTCTGGAACATGATTGTAATGGTTGCCATGTTTGGCTATCCAATTGCAGTTGGAATTATTTATCACACAATGCCTGATTGGCATGCATTCCTTATGGGTATTATTGCTACTGCTCCAATGTATTGGGCTGTTGCAGTAATTGAAACTATTACTTACACACCGATGCTTGGTGCTGGCGGATCCTTCCTGTCATTTGTAACAGGAAATATCTCTAACCTTAAGCTTCCTTGCGCACTTAATGCTTTAGAACAGGCAGAGGTTAAGGCAAGCTCAGAAGAGGGCGAGGTAGTATCCACAATTGCTATTGCAGTATCTAGCATAGTAACAACACTTATCATAATTATTGGTGTAGTGCTGATTAAGCCTTTAACACCAGTGCTTAATGCACCAGTACTTGAGCCTGCTTTTGCTCAGATGGTACCAGCGCTGTTTGGCGGCCTTGGAGTAGTATTTATTTCAAAGAACTGGAAGATTTCTGTTCTTCCAATTGCTTTAATGCTTGTACTGTTTATTGTAGTGCCAGCTCTTAATACTTCTACAGTTGGAATCATGGTTCCGGTTGGCGTTTTATTTACACTCGGCGTTTCAAGAATTATGTACAAAAAGGGAATGCTCTAGGAGGAAATTATGTTAGGTTATATCATTCTTGCTATAGTAGTAATCCTGTTGGTAGTAGTGCTTGCTAGAACTCTTGCATTCAAGCCAAAGGATGAAGGCGAAAAACATTTTGAAGATATTACTTTTGATAAGGATGCTGCGGTAAATGCTCTTGCAGAGCTTGTTAAGTGCAAGACAGTTTCTGATTATGATCCAGCAAAGGAAGATAATGCTGAGTTTGAAAAGCTTATCGGAAAGCTTCCAGGACTTTATCCAAATGTATTTAAAACCTGCGAGCTTACAAAGCTTCCTGACAGAGCACTTCTATTTAGATGGAAGGGCAAGAATAATCCATCTGGAGATCCTTGCGTTTTAATGGCTCACTATGATGTAGTTCCAGTAGAAGAAGAAAACTGGAAGAAGCCTGCATTTGATGCCATCATTGAAGACGGCGTTATGTGGGGAAGAGGAACTCTTGATACAAAGGTTACATTTAACGGAATACTCTCTGCTGCAGAAAACTTAATTGCACAGGGCTTTACTCCAAACGATGATATTTACTTTGCATTCTCTGGACAAGAAGAAGTAAATGGTCCAGGAGCAATAAGAAACGTAGAATGGTTTAAGGAACATGGCATTACACCATCAATGGTTGTTGATGAGGGCGGCGCTGTTGTTGAAGGCGTTTTCCCTGGAGTTTCTGGCCAGTGCGGACTTATTGGTATTGCAGAAAAAGGTATGATGAATCTTAAGTTTGATTTAGCATCAGATGGCGGACATGCATCATCTCCTGCACCACATACACCAGTAGGACTTTTATCTGATGCCTGCGTAAAGCTTGAGAATCATCCTTTCCCAAAGCATTTCACAAAGCCAGTTCTTGCAATGTTTGATACACTTGGAAGACATTCAAGCTTTGTTTATAGAATGATATTTGCAAACCTTTGGCTGTTTGGCGGCATACTTGATATGATTTGCAAAAAATCTGGTGGCGAGCTTAATGCTCTTGTTAGAACCACAGTTGCATTCACTATGATGGATGGATCTAAGGCTCCAAACGTAATTCCACCAAAGGCTTCCATGGTTGCAAACTTAAGATTAAATCCAGAGGATTCTATTGAAAGTGCAAAAGAATATGTTAGAAGTGTCATTGGAAACAAGGACATTGAACTTTCTGACTATGCATCAATGGAACCATCCATCATTTCAACTTTAGATTGCGACGGATGGAAGAGAGTTGTTAACGCAGTAGAAGGAACATGGAGAGGCTGCCTTGTATCACCTTATCTTATGGTACAGTGCTCAGACTCAAGACATTACGGAGAAATATCCGATAAGGTTTACAGATTCTCCGCTATGGATTTAACTGCAGAAGAAAGACATACAATTCACGGAAACAACGAGCGCATTAGACTTGAAACTATAGCTAGCGCAGTTGAATTCTTTATTAGAATAATGAGGCAGTGCTAATGAATGGCAAAAAAGATCAAAGTCAAATAAGTGCAAAATCATTTATCACAGCGATAATTGTTATTGCTGTGCTCATGATTTTAACCTATGTGTTAGTGCTTGCTCTTCCAAGTGCAAGTCTTCCTGTTTGGAAATGGATACTATCTCCATTCCTTGTTCTTGGAGCTGAGGGAAGTGCAACAATTATTGCCGTTATAATTTTCCTTCTTGTAATTGGAGGAATATTTAATGCTCTAGAAAAGGGCGGTCTTATGAAGTATATGCTTGATAAGATTGCCGGTAAGTATAAAGAAAAGCGTTACAAGCTTATGACTGTTGTAATGTTCTTCTTTATGGCTCTTGGAGCACTTATTGGTTCATTTGAGGAATGCGTTCCTTTGGTTCCTATTGTTGTAGCTTTATCTATTAAGCTAGGATGGGATGCACTTACTGGAATGGGCATGAGTCTTCTTGCTATTGGCTGCGGCTTTGCATCTGGAGTATTCAATCCATTTACAATTGGTGTC
This sequence comes from Clostridia bacterium, assembly GCA_024403215.1. Lineage (GTDB taxonomy): Bacteria > Bacillota > Clostridia > Peptostreptococcales > Anaerovoracaceae > RUG13409. The sequence goes on along the minus strand of JAKSSJ010000030.1, from coordinate 3,685 downwards.
GCCCAAGAGCTTGCAGGACTTCCTATGTTTTCTGGAGCTTGGCTTAGAGCAGTATCCTTTGTTCTTATCTATGCTCTTTTATGGCTGTTTGTAAGAAAACACGCAAAGAAGGTAGATAGAGGTGTTCAAGGGGACGTAGATAATTTTGTAGCAGATAAGAAAATGGATAAGGCGCTGTTCCTCTTTGCTTTAATTTTGGGAATCGGAATTGTAATTATTCTCTTCTCACCATTTATTAAAGTGCTTCAAGATTACACAATGATAATTGTTGCTGTAATGTTCTTGGTTGCTGGCATAGTTTCTAATATTACTTCTGGAATGTCTTGGAAGGACTTTGGCAAGAATATGGGAACAGGTGTTGTTAATATGCTGCCAGCAGTTCTTATGATACTTATGGCTTCATCAATCAAGTACACTCTAGAAACAGCTGGTGCATTGACGGTAATACTTGATGCAGCTATTGGTGTTGCTGGAGCTCTCCCAAAGTGGTCAGTAATATTATTTATCTATCTGATTGTACTTGTTATGAATTTCTTTGTTGCATCGGGATCGGCTAAAGCATTTATGCTTATACCTTTAATTGTTCCTCTTGCAGCAATATTTGAAATCTCGCCTCAGCTTTGCATTCTTGCATTTGCATTTGGCGATGGCTTCTCAAATGTTTTCTATCCAACAAATCCGGCGCTTCTTATTAGCCTCGGGCCTGCGGATGTTAACTATGGTGACTGGGTAAAGTGGAGCTGGAAGTTCCAACTTTCTAATCTTATTCTTACGTCACTCATTTTATTATTTGGTTTAGCAATAGGCTTCTAATTAAATGCGCTCCCAAATCTTTGGGGGCGCAAAGCATTTTTCTAATGAAAAGATTTGGAATAACAAAAGCGGATATCATACTTTTTGTTTGCATTGTCCTTCTTGGCATTGCAAGTCTTTTTATGCTTATTAAAACCCCAGACTCTGGCTCAAGGGTTGTGATAACAAGTGATGGAAAAGTAGTCTATGATGAGCTCTTATCTTCTGATACTTGTCTTGATATAGAATCTAAAAATGGATTTAATAAGGTGCTTGTAGAAGGTAGAAGGGTTTGCGTAACAGAGGCTGATTGCAGCGGCAAGGTATGCGTAAGCTCTGGATGGATTAGTAAGGAAGGACAAATTATTGTTTGTGCTCCTCATAATCTTGTGGTGTCAATAGAGGGTGAAAACAAAACAGGAGGTGAGCATGATGCAATCTCCTACTAATAGAAGCGCAAGGCTTTCTGTATGCGCAGTGCTTACTGCTCTTGCGCTCATATTCTCATACATAGAGTTTCTTATTCCGTTAAACCTTGGCATACCAGGAGTAAAGCTTGGGCTCGCAAATCTTGTTGTAATTGTGGCCTTGTATTCTAATGGAGCCTTAGCTGCCTTTGCAATTAATTTTGTAAGAATATTATTGTCCGCTCTTCTTTTTGGAAATATGTTTTCAGCAATTTATGCTCTTTGCGGCGGTATTTTAAGCATGCTATTTATGATGCTTTTATACAAAACAAAGAAATTCTCCGTTGTTGGAATTTCTATGGCAGGCGGAGTAATGCATAATATTGGTCAGCTAATAGCAGCATACTTTATCATGGATCAGCTAAGCATTTTTTATTACCTTCCGGTTCTTCTATTAACAGGTCTTGCTGCTGGAATTGTTAACGGCGTGCTTGCAACGCTCATAATTAAAAAGGTAAAGCTTTCGGGTATAAGCTTTAGAGTTAAAAAGTAATGTGGTTTTGGTTTTCGGTTTTAGCACTTCTATTTTGGAGTGGCTCGGACCTACTTGGCAAAATTGGATGCAGAAATCAAGATGATAGATATAGCCATCTTAAGATGATTACTGCAGTTGGAATTATTATGGGAGCTCATGCGGCTTATAGCATTTTTGTTGGCGGCGCTGTTGTAAGCTCTCATGTTATTTTAACCTATTTGCCAGTTTCACTTTTGTATATAGTGTCCATGGCGTTTAGCTATGCGGCTTTTAGATATATTGAGCTTTCTATTTCATCACCTATTTGTAATAGCTCAGGTGCTATTGTTGCTATTCTTGTGATAATAACAAGTGGACTTAAAAGTGCTTCGGCGCTTTCTATTATTGCTATAGCACTTGTATGCCTTGGAACAGCATTTCTTGGATATGTTGAAGCTGCTGAAGATGAGGATCTTAGGGCTGCAAGGCAGGAGCTTTCAAATTATAAATATTCAAAATCTCCTTTAGCAATCATACTTCCTATTGCTTACTGCCTTTTAGATGCTCTTGGAACCTTTGCTGATTCTATAGTGCTAGAAAGGCTCGATGAAGAGAGCGCTAACTGTGCATACGAGCTTACATTTTTTATTGTAGGTCTTATCTGTCTTATTTATCTTTTAGCAAAGAGGGAAAAGTTTGTAGCTAAACAGGAGCTTCCAAAATACATTGGAGGAATCTTTGAAACAGTGGGCCAGGTGTTTTATATCTATGCTCTTTCAGATTCAGAGCACGTGGCATATGCGGCTCCAATCATTGCATCGTTTTGCATAATGTCTGTTGTGTGGAGCAGAATCTTCCTCAAAGAAAAATTATCATTAAAGCATTACGGAGCAATCCTTTTGGTTGTATGCGGCATTGTGATACTTGGAATACTAGATTTGTAGTTTACAAAATATGGATATTTTGTTATAATAGATAAAAAGGAGTTATTAACATGAGTAAAACTTTTTATGTAGCAAACTTAAGACCAGATGATAAAGTATTAGATTTCTTCCTCGTAAAGGGAAGCGCTCTTAAAATAGGATCAAATCATAAGATGTACCTAGACATTACGCTCGCAGATAAGACGGGAGATATTTCCTGCAAGAAGTGGGATGTATCTGAAGATGAGGCCAATGTTTATTCTCAGATAAGAGACGGCGGGATTGTTAAGGTCGAGGGCACTTGCAATGAGTGGAACGGAATAAAGCAGCTTAAGCTAACAAAGCTAAGAACTTCCACTGAGCTTGATCCAGTGGACATGACTGATTTTGTTAAGACAGCTCCAGAAGATCCTGATGTGATGTACAACTATATTTATTCCTGCGCATCTGATATAAAGGATGCGGGCTTAAAAAAGCTTTGCATAAGTGCGCTTGAAGAAAATAAGGATAGACTTATGTATTATCCTGCGGCAAAGTCTAATCATCATGCAGAGATGGGCGGCCTTCTTTATCACACAAGAAGAATGCTCACCATGGGGCTTAAGGCTTGCAGCGTTTACACAAATCTTGATAAGGATTGGGTAGCTACTGGCGTTATCATGCACGACATGGAAAAGCTTAATGAGATAGATTCAAATGCTTATGGCATTTCCTCTGGATACACAATGAAGGGTAATCTTCTTGGTCACATTGTAATGGGAGCAATAAGGCTCGAGGAGAGAGCAAAGGCTGCTGGACTTTCTGAAGAAAAAACTGTAATGCTTCAGCATATGATTATTTCCCATCATAACGAGCCTGAGTTTGGAAGCCCTGTAAGACCGTGCTTCCCGGAAGCTGAGCTTTTGCATCATCTTGATATGATAGATGCAAGAATGTTTGATTTTGAGGATGCGCTTTCTAAGGTAGAGCCTGGTTCGTTTACTGAAAGAATGAGAACCCTTGACGGACGCATGCTCTACAACCCAAGCTTCGAAAGAGAAAACACAGAA
>JAKSSJ010000003.1 GCA_024403215.1 Clostridia bacterium | reverse complement strand
TCAAAGCATTTGCAGAACAATTCAATATTCCGTTTGGTGAAACCCAAGCCGGCAAGGGTGCGGTTTTATACGATCACTACCTTAACCTTGGTGGTATCGGAGCAACAGGTTGTTCTGCTGCAAACGAGATTGCAAAAGAGGCGGATGTAATTATTGGCGTAGGTACAAGATATACAGATTTTACAACATCCTCAAAATGGTTGTTCTCAGAAAAAGCTAAATTTGTTAACATCAATGTTTCTGAATTTCAGGCATTAAAACTCGACGCAGTTCCTGTAGTTGCTGATGCTAAAGTAGCACTTCCTGCACTTGCGAAAGTTCTTGGAAACTACAAGTCAAAATATACAGGTGAAATCGAAAAGGCAAGAAAGGCTTGGGATAAGGAACTCGAAAGACTTTGCAATACAAAGTATGGCGCAAAATATGTTCCTGAAGTTAAGGATGCTAACGAAGGCTGCATCAAGCGTTTCGTAAAAGACCTCAATGCAGATCTTACACAAACTGCAGTTGTAGGTGCAATCAATATGTTTATGGATCCTGAGGATTCCGTAATTGGCGCTTCCGGTTCGCTTCCGGGAGATATGCAGAGAATGTGGAGAGCAAGAGGACTTGATACATACAATATGGAATATGGCTACTCCTGTATGGGTTATGAAGTTAGCGGCGCGCTCGGTGTTAAATATGCTGTAGGCGATGAGCACGAGGTCTATTCCATGGTAGGAGACGGAAGCTTTATTATGCTTCACAGCGAACTTCTCACTGCAGTCCAAGAACACAAGAAGATCACGGTTTGTGTATTTAATAATGCTTCATTCGGATGCATCAATAACCTGCAGGTAGGTCACGGCAACGATACTCTCTGTACAGAGCTTCGTTATCGCGAAAGTGATGGAAAACTTTCCGGAGATTTTATGGCAGTTGATTTTGCAAAGATTGGTGAAGGCTACGGTGCTAAATCATTCGTTGTAAAAACAATGGATGATCTTTATGCGGCTCTGAAGAAAGCAAAGAAGATTAAAGACAGACCTGTAGTACTCGACATTAGAGTTCTTCCAAAGTCAATGACAGACGGGTACGGTTCTTGGTGGAGATGTGGAGATGTTCAAGTTTCCGAAAAACCGAACCAGAAGGACGTTTATAAAGATCACCTTGAGCATCTTAAAAAAGCAAGAAAATATTAGTCATATATCGATTATTCAAATACAGCGGCAAGCCCCGCTATAGTGTGTTTAACGATTTCACCATACTTATGCGCTAGTGATTGCCAATAAGTATGTAATATATTTCTTTCACCATCAGCAATGATGGTGAAAGTTTTATTATCTTCTTTTATTGCATTGATTGCGGCTGATATAAGTTTGTCGTATTCGGCTTCGTCTGCAGTTTCTGAAAGCTTAACACTTGTGAAAGAGTATACATCGTCATCTTCTGCACTGACTAAAAGCATTATGTTCGGGTCATCCTTTGTGCCAGCATAGAAGCTGTATTTCACAGCAGCTGTAATATTCATTGAATCATAATAATCAAAGATTTCTTTTTCGTCTGTTCCTTCAATATCAGTAAAGCAGAAAACGCCATTTTCTTTCTTGCCAAAGTCTGCTAGCTGTTCTGATTCAAAATAGTACACATCAGCTTTTTCATCAAAGAGTCTAAAGCCTTTTGCATAAAGGAAGCTTTCAAACGCTTTTGCCATGTCTTCTGGAAGTGAATACTCCGTAGAAACCATTACGGCAACGAGGTTGTTATCGTCACCAAAGGTTGGGTCGAGCTCTTGGTTGCAAATAGAAAGGAATCTGTTTAGAAGTTCGGTTGCGATTCCCATTCTTCTGTAATCTGTGCTTACGTAGATGCTATGAATTTTTGCTTCAGCTTCTCCAGTGATTTGACCAATCAGTGCTGCAACAGGAACACCATCAACCATAGCAGCTATGGCTGATACTGATTTGTTGTCGAACCTGTCAAGCAGGAATAGCTCTTCATAAATGCTAGGCAGAATTACTGATTTAAAATCGCCTAAGTCATCAGATGAAAAGGTGAAGTACTCAAGAGTATTATTTATAGCCATTTTAATGCACCATCCTTTGTTCCAAGATCTTTAACTTCTGGTTCTTTGGCATCCTTTTGTTTCTTTGATGGCTCTATGGAGCTATCTTCAATTTTTATTCTATCGAAGAATTTTTTTGCCTTGTCAAAGCTTTTTTTCTCGGCTTTTTGCTTAGACATGCTATACATCTTAAATGTATTTACCAGTCCTACATCTACAGGAGTGATCATATTGCCACTACTGGTTGATTCCTTAAGAATCTTTGTTACTGATGGTACGGTTTCATTAGTCAAAGCATCGTGTCTTAGGTAGTGTGCTGTCTTTTGATCAATCATTTCCTTGGTTATAGGTTTTACTTTTTCTGCGCCAGGTTGCATTAGATCGTTTACTGCAAGCAATTGAGCTGTGAGCTTTTTAAGTTCAGCAGATTTCTGCTCTGGATTCAAGTTAGCTTGCCTTTCTAGGTCTGTCATGTTATCAAAAATGCTGAGCTTTAAAGTATACAGGCTAGGATTAATATTAAACTTGTTTGCGATCAAGGCGTTGTATTCTTTTGAAACCCCATAATTTAATGCGTTGCCAGCAGTTAAAATGTTTGTGCTGAGTTGATTTAATTGCGGATTATTTATATCAGCATTGGCTGCCTGTTCATATTCTGCCGACTTTACTTCGGAAACCTCGTTTAAAAGAGGACTTAGATAAGTTTGATAGAGTTCATCCATAAGCCTGTCATATACCTTTTTATTTAAATTGAGCTTATAGGTTTGCTCTGTATCGTTCTTTTTGTCGAAAGGATAATCCTTCTTTATTTCGTTGCCTAGGACATCAATGATGTCTTTGAAAGCATCACCCGCCATTTTTTCAGCAAAAAATTGTCCTATTGTTTCTGTTACGAGATTAGGATTGTTTAGGATTGCCTCTGTTGAAAGACCCTTGAGCTTTTCTTTTAATCCCTGAAGAGTTTTTCCGAAAATAATTCCTTTAAGGGATTCGCTTGGTCTTGAAACTTGACGTGCTGAAAACGAAACCTGGCTGTTAGAGTTTAGGCTTGGATCCTCTAAATCAGGAAGCTCTGAGAAGACGAATTCTATATCTTCCCTTGTTGCCTGAGGTCTTTCTAATATGCTTTCTGCCGATTTTATAAAATTGTTATATGTGTCTGCCTTCTTTTTGTACTCTGCAAATTCTTTCTTTTCTGCTTTTGTGAGCTTGTTTTCATCGATTCGTCTAAGCCATTTATACCTTAGTGTCTGTTCTATTGAGCCGAACAGCTTGATTCCGGCGATAACCTCAGATTGTGCTAGAGATATTTTTTTCGCTTTAACGTTGCCCTTGTTATCTGTAACCGGGAATTTGTATGTGACGCGCTGGAAAAGGAAGTCCTTAATTGCTTGAGCGTCGTCTCTTTTAAAATCTACAAAGTCTGTATAATCTGCATTTGTAATTGCCTCGTAGTATGCTCGCTCGTTTGGATCTTTTATTGCATCAAGGTTTACAGGGTATCTTAGTGCTTCTGCAAGATCTTCATAAAGATAATTCATATATCCACTAATCCCGGTAAGCTTACTTATGTAACCGTTAAATAGTAAGTTGAGTTCAGGATCGCCCTTATATGTGTCGTAGAATATGTCAGACAAATCTTTTTTAAAGGTGTTTGCTGTATTAGCAATCTTTTTGCATGCTATTCTTTGCTGCTTAACGCTATGCAATTTAACATCATCGCCATCTTTTGTGTATTGCTTAAGCGCAAAAGATGAATCGTTATACAAAACATAGTATTGAGTTTTCATGTATTCACGCAGCTTTGCGTTATTCTCCTTAAGCTCTGGGAGATTGTGCTTGTCTGCGTACTTATCGAGCACGGCTTGGAACTTAGCAATATCTGTGTCAACGCTTTCCAAAAGATCTGCGTACTTAATTTTTGAAATCTCAGTGTAGCGTCCACTTAAAGGATTGCCATGGTCTGCACGAATTACTTCTGTGATCTGAGAAGGAGAGTATCCTTCCGTTCTTAAGTTAAATTCTGTTTTTGAAAATTTACGAATTGTCTCTGGGGTTATTTTTTTGTTTCCAAAATTTCCGTAGCTGTAGTCGGTTTCTACGCTGCGCTTTAGCACCTTGTGTTCGCCGATTCTAGACATCATAGGGCCGCCGAAGGACGTAAAGCCATATAGTACTGGTAAAACAGCGGCTTGGAAATCCGTTGGCTGCATATATTGTTCCGGCTCGATTCCGGCAACTTTGGCCATTGCATAAGTAAAGCCAGCACAGTTTCTTTTGACTATGTTATATCCTTCTTTTTCGTATTGCTGTGCGGCAAGTATTACCTGATTAATCTTTTTATTATTTACTTCATAAACTTTTTCTACAGCATAGGTGTGGTCATAGTCATCACAAACTTCGCCTGGAACGTGCAGACCCTCCTCAACCTGTGCAGTCATTATTGAAAAAGCTGGATTGCCAATCTTAGGGTAAAAACCAAAGGTGCATTCATAGCGCTCCATTTTTCCTGTAATAGGGTTTTTCTTTGAATATTTTAGCGCAACAAAACCGTGCCCAACCTCTTGGTCTGCGGTTACACTTACAGAGCTTCCAAGTTTTGCTTGCTGGAAACGCAGAGACATTGTAGGTGGCAGAGATGGATCTTCTAGAATCTTCTTTTCGTAGATAAGAGGCATCCTTCGTGAATCCCTTAGAATAGGCTGATTGTCTACGCCCTCGTTAACCTCTCTAAGAGTCTTTTCGTTTTCAAAGTTTTCTCCCTTTGTGCCTGGGATTCTTTCATTCTCTGTTTTCTTTGATAAATCAAATTGCTTGATATATTTATTTGTAGGGGTAAATGGCAAGGATAAATCGTAAAGCAATGCGCCCACAGCAAGACCAGCAACCTTTAGTCCAGTATAGATCTTATGCGCAACGTTTCTGAAAAAAGAATATTTTTTGGATTGCTTTGCAGTAATCTGTTTTCTCTTTGCGACTATCCTTGATCCGCCGATGTTTCGCTGAAGCTTTGCAAGGTTTTTAAGCTTTGTATTATCCTCAATTATCTTTTCTCTATCTTCGGTATGCTGCAGGGTTGTTTCTATTTCTGTCTTTTCCTTTGCAAAAGCAGCCTCAAATAACGGGGTAAGGGTGTCCTTAACCTTTTTAGCAAAGTCTAGAGTCTCTTGTGTATCCGTCGGAGATTTATGAACTCTGTCGCTAATATAAATGTCGCATGCATCAAGAACTTTTGACAGACGCTTTCTGTATTCCGAGTAATTAATCTTTTTGTTGTTGATAATAGCAGTTTCTGTTTTATTAAAATTCTTTAATCCATTAATAGATTTGATTAATGCATCATAAACAACAGAATTATTATCGTCATAATTATGGCTAGCAATAAAGGCTAGCATTTCTTCATAAGTTAGTGCCATGTTTTCCCCGTCCTAAATCTCTTTTTCATTTATATATTATTGTAAAATATTATACACCAATCTTAGAAAAAGTGTGCAAAAATTTATCACAAATTAGGAATTTTTCCCAAACATGTGACAAATTTTTGTCACTTGATTGGGAGAGGCGCTGTATTCTTAAAAACGATTATCGTTTAAATCTAAGTTGTTGAGGGATTTTCATGAAAATGTTATAATCGACTATATTATTAAATAAATAGTATGTAAACCGTATTATATAACATAACAAATTAAGGAGCAGAAAATGGCTAGCAAGTACGCAGGATACATGGGCAGAGTTGTGATGTACAATCTGTCAAATGGAGAGGTAACTGAGTATCCATGGTCCGATAAGGAACGTGAGCTTTTCATTGGCGGTAAAACAATGGCCAGCAAAATTATGGCCGACAATTTTACTGGTAATGAAAAACCTTTCTCAGAAGAAAACCTGATTATTATTTCTACTGGTCCTTTAACAGGAACCGGAGCACCAAGCTCAAGCAGATTTAATATTTCTACTCTCTCACCACAAACGGGCATCACAACGTCTTCAAACTGTGGTGGCAGATTCGGTTACTATCTTAAGAAGGCAGGGATTGACGCTTTAATCTTAAAAGGCAAATGCAGTGAGCATTCTTGGCTTGAGATTAATAATGGGGAATTTACACTTCACAATGCAGATGATTTGTGGGGTATGAAAACTGGAGCAGCGCAAGAGGCTTTGAAAGAAAAACATAAGCTAGCCAATGGTAAAGCTATGAAGTTTGCCGATGTGGTTATAGGACCTGCAGGAGAAAATCTTGTTCTTTGTGCTTCTGTAATTTCTGATGAAAGAGTTTCCGGAAGAGGCGGCGTTGGTGCTGTGTTTGGATGGAAGAATCTTAAGGCTATTACAGTAAGAGGAACAAAAACTGTTTCTGTAGCAGATCAAGAAAAAACAACTGCATGGTGTCAGAAATGGTTTACCTATCTTAGAGAACACCCTCTTACAGGAAATCAGCTTCCACGCCTTGGAACAGCAGCACTGGTATCACAGATGCAGATGAGGGGACTGCTCTCAACCAAAAACTATAACTACGGTAAGTTTGATGACTTCGATGATGTTAACGGAGAAACACTTGCCGAGGATTATAACATTGTAAATAAGGGCTGCCTTACTTGCCCAATTAAGTGCGCAAGAACCGTTAAGGTTGAAGGAAAAGATGTTAAGGGTCCAGAGCTTGAGACACTAGGCCTTCTTGGCGGCGGCATTTTGAATAACGACATGCAAAAGATCCTCGATTGGAACTATGAGATTGATGAGCTTGGAATGGATACCATTTCCGCATCATCAACACTTGCATGGGCAATGGAAGCAAATGAAAAGGGCCTTTGGAACAATGGCCTTGAGTTTGGAAAGATTGATAATATCTCTCAAACATTTGAAGATATAGCATATAGAAGAGGAATAGGAAACGAGCTTGCAGAAGGCTCAAAACGCCTGTCAGAGAAGTACGGCGGAAAAGAGTTTGCTATTCACTCAAAAGGTATGGAACTTGCAGCCTACGAGCCAAGAAGGGCTGTAGGACAGGGACTTGGCTATGCAATTGCTAATAGAGGTGGTTGCCACTTAAACGGCGGATACCTTGTAATTGTTGAAGGACTTGGCTTGTATACAGATTCGCAAACACCAAATGCAAAGGCAGACTTTGCAATGATGTTCCAAGATCTTATGGAGACTATTTCAGCATCAGGACAATGCTTATTTACATCATATGCATTCTTCCCTGCACCACTTATCACAAAGCCAAATAGCTTCATTACAACAGCTTGCAACAAGGCAATTCCACATATTGCTTGGGCACTTAGGTTTATCAATAGATGTTCTCCTGCACTTGCGATTCACCTTCCTGTATTCCATCATACAAAGATGTTTAAGTATGCACTTGGTATGCCAATGACATTTGGTAAATACTTAAGAACAGGTGAAAGATCATATAACCTTGAAAGATATGTCAACACAAAGTTTGGCGTAAGCGCAGCAATGGATACACTGCCAACAAGACTTACAGATGTACCTCAAGATCCAGATGATCCAACAACAAAGGTTCCTCTTGATGAACTGAAGAAGAGATACTATAAAGCAAGAGGATGGGATAGCAATGGTATCCCAACAGCTCATACGCTTAAAAAGCTTGGCCTTGGCGATTTAAAGTAAGGAGGAAGAAAAATGATAAATGTAAAATTATTCGGACTCTTTAGACTTGATACAGGAATTAAAAAGCTGGAAGTTGAAAAAGCTGCAACTGTACAAGATATTTATCCTCTGCTTTTAGAAAAAGCAAAGGAAGTAAACCCAAGAACAAAGATTAGTGCAAAAGATATTGAAGGCTGCATTATTGTAGTAAATGGCAAGCAGACAAAAAAGACTTGTGCACTTAAAGATGGAGACGAGGTTCAGCTCATGAGCCCAGTATGCGGAGGTTAAACATGGAAGAAATTAAAAAAGAAGAAGTAAAGACCCCTGCTAAGATTAAAGACGCACCGTACATTGATGTAATAAACTGTGCGGGATGCAGAGTCTGCGTAGAAAACTGTCCTATGGATTGCTTGGAGCTTACGGGTCCAGCATATCATGGAGATATTCATACCTATGCAACAATGAAGGCTAATGCAAAATGCATAAGCTGCGGAATTTGCGCAAAGGTATGCCCAATTGATGTTATTACTATGTGCAAGCCAGGAACAATTCCTGAGCATCTAACAAAGGAGAAGAGCGGAATGAATGTAGCATATTGCAGAGTATTCCAAGCTGTAATGAAGGTTGGAAACTATTTCATGGGTTATAGAATGCCTGAGTATATTGAAGGACCTGGTTGCATCAAAGAACTTCCAAAGAAGATCCTTGATAAGGGTCTTAAAAAGGTACTGCTTGTAACAGATAAGGGTCTTTTAGGACTTGGTATTCCAAACGGCCTTCTTGATGCTGCCAAGCAGGCAGGTCTTGAGGTTGTAGTATTTAGCGAACTTCAGCCAAACCCAACATCTGATAATGTAGAAGCAGGATTCAAGCTTTTCAAGGATGAAAAGTGCGAAGGAATCATTGCATTTGGTGGCGGAAGCCCAATGGACTGCGCTAAGGGAATTGCAGCAAAGAATGCTCATCCAAATAAGGCAGTATCACAGCTTCAGGGACTCCTTAAGGTTCACAAAAAGATTTGTCCATTCTGGGCTGTTCCAACAACAGCAGGAACTGGTTCTGAAACAACAGTAGCTGCAGTAATCACAGACTCTGCAACTCACCACAAGGCATCTATTAACGACCCTGCAATTCTTCCAAAGTATGCAGTGCTCGATCCAGAACTTACAATGAAGCTGCCACCATTTGTTACAGCAACAACAGGTATGGATGCTCTCTGCCACGCTGTAGAAAGCTATACAAACTGGACATATTGCACACCACTTGAAAAGGATCTTTCAAAGAAAGCAGTTAAGCTTATTTACGATAATATCGTTGAAGCATTTGAACACGGCGATAATCTTGAAGCAAGACAGAATATGCAAAGAGCAGCATTCTTTGCAGGCAGATCCTTTACAAGAGGCTGCGTAGGATATGTACACGCTGTAGGACATACACTTGGCGGACTTTATGGAGTAGCTCACGGTTTAGCTATGTCTGTAATTCTTCCACACGTTATGAGACAGTTTGGACCAGCAGTTTATGATAAGCTTGCAGATCTTGCAGATGTTTGCGAAATCAAGGGTGCTGATAACAAGGAAAAGGCTGAAAACTTTATTGCTTGGATTGAAGAGACAAATGCAAAGATGGGTCTTCCAAAGGGATTCGATTGCATTAAGGAAGAAGATAAGGATCAGATTATTGCTTGGGCAAACAAGGAAGCAAATCCACTTTACCCAGTTCCAGTTGTATGGCAAAAGGAAGATTTCTTAAGACTTCTTAGCACACTTCAGACTGCAAAATAAATGACAGATAAAGATATAAATTTAAATAAAAGTTTTCTGGTGGTAGGCTGCGGTGGTCTTGGCTGCAATCTGGTTGAAGGACTTCTTAGACTAGGTGCTAAAAAGATTACCGTATGCGACCCAGACGTGTTTTCTAAGAGCAATTTAAATCGCCAGCTATATTCATCTCCATCTAATATTGGTAAGCTAAAGGTTGAGGCTGCCAAGAAAAGAGCGGGAGAGCTAGGATACAGCGGTGAGTTTACCGCTATTCCAAAAGAGTTTTCAAAAGAAATGCTAGATGGAATAGATGTTGCAATAGATGCTCTTGATAACATTAAAGCAAGGCTATACTTAGAAGACTGCTGCAGTGAGAAAAACATTTCACTTGTGCACGGCGCTGTTGAAGGCTTTGTTTATCAGATTGGACTTAGCATGCCAGGTAGCAATCTTTTGCATAGAATTTATGAAAATGCAAAGGAGCCAAAAGAGAAGCACACAAATGTTATTACTGTTTCTATGTGTGCAGCCGAAGAACTTGCTTTGGCCATAAGAGATCCAGAAGAATTCTTTGAGATGAAAGAAATCTGATGGAGCTTAAAATTTAATATGTACTTCGAGCTAAATTGCCCTCGGGACATCCAAGGTGTTTAGCCTGGGCCTTGTGAGGAAACTCCATGACCTTCCGTGTTTGAAAAGAAGTTATAGTATTTATATGCCTAAGTATTTATGGGGCATAATAGGTATTTATATTTTTAAGAGGCTTTTCAAACATGAAAAGCCTCTTTTGTTTATGATAAAAAAGATTATTGCAATCCTTCTTGCACTCAGCATGTTATTTTCAGTTTGTGCTTGCAAGAGAGAAGAAAAATTAAATTATGAAATTCTTGGAGAGCTAGTTGATGGCGCAGGAAGAACGATAAATGTAAGATCTGATGCAAAGGATGCAACTATTGCTTCAGTATATTTTGTTGCGGCACCGTTCTTTGTTGCTTTAGGTCTTGAGGACAGAGTCCTTGCTGTAAATGCCAGAAATAGTTTTTGGACCATGGCAAGCGAGGGTCTTGGAAAAGCCGGAACTGTAGGCAAAGCCACGGTAGATCTAGAACAGCTTGCTCGCTATAAACCAACAGCACTTGTTCATAGATCAAACGATCCGGAAACTGTAGCTGCTGTAGAAAAGCTTGGCATAGATGTAATCTGTATTACTGTAGAAAATGCAGAAGATATAATTAAGACTTTAGATCTTCTTGGAACATATTTTGGCGCAGAGGAAAGGGCAAAAGAGGCCAAGGACTGGTTTAATGGGAAAATAGAAATGATAGATAATATCGTTTCAACAATTCCTATGGAAAAAAGAAAGACAGCTATGCTAATTGGCGGAGAGCCTGGCAGAGTTGCAGGCTATGACATGATGCAGTCTTGGATGATAGAAAAGGCTGGAGGAAAAAGTGTCATAAAGGAAGGCGAGAATCATAACTGGATAAATATTGGACTTGAAAAGGTATTCTCATACAATCCAGAATATATTTTTTGCACAAGCTCTGCGGCAAGAAACTACACAGTTGATGAGCTTTTAGCTAATCCTGCCTGGTCTGCAATGACTGCTGTTATTAATAAAAATATTTACGACGTTCCAACAAAGCTTGACTCCTGGGACATGCCGGGCTTTTCGTGCGTGCTTGGAATAATGTACATGCTTCATTCAATGTACCCAGAATACTTCTCTGTTTCTGATCTTGAAGATGAGGTTGATGATTATTACCGCTTCATGTTTGGAAGATGTTTCGATAAAGAGTTAGAGTTAGATTGGGATAATTTTAAATAAATCATGAATTCTATAATGGCAAGCAAAAGAAAAATATCAATTACTATTGTACTGCTTACTGCAGTGCTTGTTTTGCTTGTTGTTTTTTCTATATGCCTTGGGAAGTATCCAGTAAGTCCTAAGGAAAGTCTATCAATCTTATTTAGAGCTGCTACGTTTAAGGAACAGCTTGCGGATAGTATGACTGTAAACGTTGTTCTTAGGCTGAGACTTCCAAGAATACTTGTGTCTATCTTTGTTGGTGCGGCACTTTCTATTTCGGGCGCGTGCTATCAAAGTATATTTCAAAATCCTTTGGTATCTCCTGATTTTCTTGGAGTGTCATCGGGCGCTTGCATAGGTGCTGCTGTTGCAATACTGCTCGGGCTTTCGTCTGCATTTATTTCCGGATTTGCCTTTATAGGCGGCATACTTGCGGTGCTTATTACAGCATCAATACCAGCGCTTATTAAAAATAGATCAAATATTATGCTTGTGCTTTCAGGCATTATTGTTGGATCTTTAATGTCATCGATACTAGGTTTTATTAAGTTTGTTGCAGATCCTCAGACTCAGCTTGCATCAATTACGTATTGGACTATGGGAGACTTTTCCTATGCGTCAAATGCGGATCTTCTCCCTATGGTTATAGTCCTTGTTCCGCCTATGATAATACTTCTTTTAATGTCGTGGTGGATGGATGTTTTGTCCATGGGGCAAG
The DNA here is from genome assembly GCA_024403215.1 of Clostridia bacterium. Lineage (GTDB taxonomy): Bacteria > Bacillota > Clostridia > Peptostreptococcales > Anaerovoracaceae > RUG13409. The sequence goes on along the minus strand of JAKSSJ010000003.1, from coordinate 18,577 downwards.
ACGAGGCAAGAACACTTGGTGCAAATGTGAAACTCGTAAGGGGTGTGGCAATAGTGTGTTCTACTCTTCTTACAGCTGGATCTATATGCTTTGCTGGAAGCATTGGGTGGGTAGGACTTATTGTACCTCATTTTGTTAGAATGCTGGTTGGTTCATCTAATAGAAGAGTCTTGCCAGTATCCTGCCTTATTGGAGGCATATTCATGCTGGTTGTTGATACGCTTACCAGACTTATTGGAGCAGCAGAAATGCCAGTTTCTATCATGACTGGAATAATAGGGGCGCCATTTTTCTGCTGGTTACTATTTAAGAAAAGAAATGAAATTGCTTAGACAATTGTTAATATGATATACGAAGTTTCTAATCTAAAATTTTCATATGGTAAGAACAGAGTTCTTAATGGAGTGGATTTATCGCTGGATGAATCTGAGCTTCTTTGCGTGCTCGGAAGAAACGGATCTGGAAAGAGCACGCTGTTTTCTTGTCTTCTTGGACTTTTAAAGCCAGAAGAAGGCAGCATTAGGCTTTGCGGAAAAGAGCTAAAGGATATGAAGGAAAAAGAAATAGCAGCTTATGCAAGCTTTGTTCCTCAAAATATTACAAGTTCGTTTGGCTTTACAGTTTTTGAATATGTACTCACGGGTTTTGCAGCCTCGCTTGGTTTATTTACTCATCCATCATTTGAGAATAAAAAGGCGGTTATAGATACCCTAGAGATGATGGGAATAGCGCATCTTCAGGATAGGATTATAACAGAGCTTTCCGGAGGAGAAAGGCAGCAGGTTGCAATTGCAAGAGCTCTTGTTTCCAATCCAAAGCTGATACTCTTTGATGAGCCAACGGCTCACTTAGATTACAGCAACCAGATTAAGGTGCTAAGAATTATAAAAGACCTATCATCAAAAGGATATGCTATTGGCATTACAACTCACGATCCAAACCACGCAATACTACTGGGCGGAAGAGTTGCTCTACTGGACGGGGATGGACACATTAACGCGGGAAGTTCAGAAGAGATGCTTACTGAAGAAAAGTTAAAAGCGCTTTACGGCGATGATTTAAAGATACGTTATATTGATGAATTTAAACGAAATGTTTGTATTTATCCAAAGATATAGTTTATGGAGGTCTATTATGAAAAAACTATTATCACTGATTCTCGCATTTGCAATGGTATTTTGCTTTGCAGCTTGCGGAAAAAAAGAGGAAGGCGGAATCAAGTTAACAGAAGTTAAAGATGTAACTAGCCCTGCTTTTACGGTTAAGATTTGCGGAGCAAAGATTACTGAAAAAGACATGGCTTCATATAGCATGTATTCTGTAACATCTGATTCTGTAAATTCAACAGGAACAAAGCACAACAACGTTTATGTTGGATATAAGTTTGCAGATGTACTTACAGCTGCTCAGATTACAGGAGATGCAAGTTCTGCAACAATTGTTTGCACTGATGGATATCAGATGACTTTTGAGGGCGACCTTAAGGCAGATGGAGTTCTTCTTGCAATCTCAAAAGATGGCGAAATGTTTAAGAATGGTCCTTGGTTTGCTCCTTGCACATCAAGTACAACAGGAGATTTTGCACAAGATCTTTCCAAGGTTGAAATCGGCGGCATTTCTTCTCCTTTAGCTGGTGGAAGCAAAGATAAAACTGAGGCTGGCAAAGATGGCGGTTCTGAGACAATAGCATTTCCACAAGATCCAGTTGCTGAGGATAAGACAGACAAAATTAAGTTTGCTGATTTCTCATTTAAGGTAAACGGAAAAGAAGTTAAGAATGCAGATCTTGAAGGTCTTAAGATCTACAGAATTACAGTAACAACAAAGAACTCAAAGGATGTTGTTTCCCAGAATAAGTACAGCGGATACGTTTTAAAGGATGTTCTTGCTAAGCTTGGCGTTTCTGGAAGTAAGGTAACTGTTGTTGCAGCTGATGGATATAAGTCAGAAGTAGCAAAAGAAATGCTTGAAAATGATCTTACAATCATAGCTATTGAAAAGGATAAAGAAACAGGTAAAGGCGGAACAGTTTGGCTTGCTCCTTGCGCTGAAAATACAACCGGCAAGTATGCAAAGGACGTTGTTGAAATCGTTGTAGAATAAGGTCAAAATGAAGAAATTTGTTATCATGGCTTTAAGACATACTGGTAAGACTACTCTTGCTAATATGGTCTTAGAGAAAACAGATAGAAAGGTATGCGGTTTTTCAACCCAAAAGCATGGCGAGCTCATCAAAGATGGGCTCTGCCCTGTGTTCATTGCTCCTATTGGCAAAGAGAGCGTGCTTGATGATGAGCATTGTGTGGGGCTTTGCAATTGCGGGCAGCATTATACAAACTACGAAGTTTTTAACACTTTGGGTGTTGAATATTTGACATGTGAGGATAAAGATACCATAATAGTTATGGATGAAGTTGGCTTTTTAGAAATGAATGCAGAAAGGTTTAAAGCGAAAATCTTTGAAGTGCTTCAGTCTGAAAATCCTGTACTTCTTATGCTCAAGGAGAGAATGGATATTGATTACCTTAAAGAGATAAGAGATTATCCAGGCGTTGAGTTTATTCACATGACAGAAGAAAATAGAGAAGAAGTTTTTGAGCGCGTCTTATCAGAGTTTTGCTAGGATATATCCTGATTTGGCGTAGCCAAAGAGGATAGATAAGATGGCAAATGTTTTTTACGCAACTGCTTGGGCTCTTTTGCCTCCGCTAGTTGCAATCATGCTCACACTAATAACTAAGGAAGTTTATTCATCTCTTTTTATCGGCATCGTTTGTGGTGCTTTGATGAATACTAATTTTAGTGTGGGTAAGACAATTGTACATATTTTCAAGGAAGGATTCCTGGTATCAATAACAGACATGAGCAACATGTCTGTTATTGTTTTTGTTATCATACTTGGTGCCATTGTAAAGCTTTTGGAGTGGTCCGGAGGCGCTATGGCCTTTGGCCATTGGGTAGCTTTAAGAATTAAAACAAAGATTGGTGCCCAGCTTGCGACTATGCTGCTTGGCGTTTTGTTCTTTATTGATGACGGATTTAGCTGTCTTTCAGTAAGCAATATTATGCGTCCTGTATGCGATGAAAAGGGCATTTCTAGAGAAAAGCTTGCATACATAGTAGATTCAACTGCGGCTCCGGTTTGCATACTCATGCCAATATCATCATGGGGCGCTGCTGTGAGCGCTTACGTTTCAGATGGTAATGGACTTTATTGGTTTATTAGAACTATTCCGTATAACTTCTATGCAATTTGTACACTAATATTTGTGATAGTAATTATAGTGTCTAATAAGGATTTTGGACCAATGGCAAAGGCTAGGGAAGTTATTAGCAAAGAAACTCAGGATCATTATGGCACTAAAGCATCATACCTTGTTATTCCGTTTATTGTGCTGATTACTGCATGCATAATAGGCATGCTATACACAGGTGGACTGTTTGAGGGAGCATCATTTTATACAGCTGTTTCAGAATCAAATGCCCCTTTGGGCTTTGTATATGGCTCGTCAATTGCGCTCATTTTTACTATAGTATTCTATTCAGTTAATAAGGTGCTTACGTATAAGCGCTGCATAGAAGCACTTCCAGAGGGTGCTAAGATGATGATGCCTGTAATTCTTATACTCATCTTTGCATGGACCTTAAAGATAGAAATTAGTCAGCTTGGCACTGGCTATTTTGTAAGTAATGTTGTTAAAACCTTAGGGCCAGGTTTTATGCATTTTATCCCTGCTATAGTCTTTGCTTTTTCTGCTTTTTTGGCGTTTTCTTCTGGAACCTCATGGGGTACCTTTGGAATACTAATTCCTATTGTTATTGAAATGGTTCCGCTTACAGAAGAATTGGGTGTAATATCCCTAGCTGCCTGTCTTGCTGGCTCGGTGTTTGGAGATCACTGCAGTCCTATTTCCGATACCACAATAATGTCTTCGGCTGGATCTGGCTGCAATCATTTAAGCCATGTTTCAACTCAAGTGCCGTATGCGCTTGTAGTGGCCGCAATTAGCCTTGTCCTGTACATTATTGTTGGATTTTGTGTTTAATCGTTACTAAGCCCCTCTATTTGTGATATAATTAAGCATTATATTATAGTAGATGGCTATGGGGCAGTTTTGCCAGGGTAGGGGGCTTATGAAACTAAATCTCAAGAATATAGACAAAAAATGGAAAGAATATGCGCTGGCAGGATGTGTCTGCGTGTTATTTTTTGCAATAATCACTAATCTTGGCGGAATATTCTCCGTCATTGGAAGATTTGTTGGAATTTTAAAGCCAGTAATCATTGGCTTTGCTATTGCCTACATTGTAAACCCATTGGCAATGTTCTTTGAAAAGTCTATTTTTAAGTTTATTAAAAAAGATAAAATTAAATGGGCTTTCTCTGTATTTCTTACCATTCTCATAGTCCTTGCAGTACTTGCAGTTTTAATTGCCTCACTTATTCCAGAAATAGCAGATAACATTGCATCCCTTGCAACTAACTATCAAGATTATATTGACAGATTTGTTGGTTTCCTTGAAGGCAGGAAAGGGCTTTTAGGAAGTCAGCTTGTTATAGGCAAGCTTAAGGAATTTGTATATGCAGATGGCGGACTATTTAGCCGCATCGGTGATTTGCTCCAAGAGAATGCAGCTGTAATAGTCGAAAAAACAACAAGCATTGGAAGTGCCGCAGTAAGCAGTCTTATCGGAGGAATATTTGCAATCTACTTCCTTCTTGCAAAGAATGGAATTAAGAGAAGCTTTGCAAAACTTTTTGTTCTCATGCTTAGCCCATTAAAATATGAGCGTCTTACCATAATTGCTACAAAGTTCAATACAATCTTTTCAAAATACATTGCATGCGATCTCATTGATGCAATAGCAGTATTTGCTGTAAACTACATCTTTATGCTGATTGTTGGTATGCCAGATGCTTTGTTTATCTCTGTGGTTGTGGGACTTACAAACCTTGTTCCAAACTTTGGTCCTGTAATTGGACTTGTAATTGGAGTGTTTATCCTGCTGCTGCTCTCACCAGGCTCAGTAATAATATTTATCATTTGGACTATTGTTCTTCAGACAGTGGATGGATATATCTTCAAGCCTCGTATGTTTGGTGAGGTGCTAAATGTTCCTGGCGTTCTCATCTTAATTTTCATCATTATATTTGGTGCATATATGGGCGTTCTTGGAATGCTGCTGGCAATTCCATTTGCAGCAATTGCAATGTATATCTACGCAGAAGTATTTATTCCATGGCTTGAACTTAGAAAAGATTTAAAAGCTTATCGCAAGGATCAAGGACAAGAAAAGTAGGATTGCATGAAACCTATAGTATTAGATGGAGCCTTTGGAACATGCCTTTGGGAAGAGGCAGAAAAAAGAGGCGTAGAAAAAGTATCAACTTGGCGATATAACATAGAACACCCAGAGCTTGTCGAAGCTATAATTAATGCTTATGACAAGGCAGGGTCTGAGATAATTTATTCAAATACCTTTGTTGCAATAAGAACCATCTTAGAAGCAGAGCATGAAGAGGATAAGCTAGAAGCCGTTATAAGAAGTGGTCTTAGATTAGTAAGGGAAGCTTCAGATGCAAAGCTTGCATATTCGGTTGGGCCTTTATCCAAAATGATGGAGCCATTTGGAACCATGACAAGGGAAGAAGTAATGGATGTGTATAAAGAGGCACTTGATTATGCAGTTTTAGAAAATCCGGATTACATAGTGCTTGAAACCTTTATGGATCTTAATATGCTAGAAGTTGCAGCAAGTGTTGCTTGCCAGACTAAGATTCCTCTCATCTGCTCTATGACTTTTCCTGATGGAAAAAGAACTCTTCTTGGAAATAGTCCAAAGGATATGGCAGAAAGATTAGAGAGCTTTAATCTTGCTGGTATAGGCACAAACTGTTCTGTTGGACCAAGACTTACAGTGTCTTTAGTAGAAGAGTTTAAGAAAGTAACAAAGCTTCCTCTCCTTGTTAAACCAAATGCAGGAGAGCTTGATGCTAAAAGTTTTGCAAAAGAGCTTGCGCCTTGCCTTAAGGACGTAGGCTTTGCTGGAGCTTGCTGCGGAAGCAGTCCAGAATATATAAAGTATTTAGCGCAAGAAATTCAGACTGACAAAAGAGCATGTATTTGAGCAGGCTCAAAAATTAATGAAAAGAGAAAGGCATTAAAAATGAAACAAACAGTTAGCACATTTATTAAAGCAGTACTTGCCGGTTTTTGTATTGGCGTAGGCGGAGATGTATTTTTAGCACTTCTTGGAACAAATAAACCTCTTGGTGCAATCTTATTCTCTGTTGGTCTTTTTACAATTTGTACTCACGGTCTTAACCTGTTTACAGGCAAGGCGTGCTACATTTTAGATAACAAGCCATCATATCATTTAACACTTGTTGTTATTTGGATTGGTAACCTTGTTGGAACTTGGATTATGTCACTCTTTGTAAGCCTTACAAGACTTGCTCCAAGCTTTGCTGCTGCAGCACAAATGCTTACAGCAGCAAAGAACGCAGATTCACTTTTGAGTCTTTTCTTCCTTGGTGCAATTTGCAATGTTTTAATTTACATTGCTGTTGAAGGATATAAGAGCAACCCACACGAATTTGGAAAGTACCTTGCACTTATTCTTGGTGTTTCAGTATTCATCCTCATTGGTTCAGAGCACAGCGTTGCAGATATGTTCTACTATGCTGTAGCAGGAGAGCTGTTTAAGGGCGATGCTATTTTAAGACTTGTTGTAATAAGTCTTGGTAACGTATTTGGCGGACTTTTAATTCCTGGCGGAAAGAAGCTCGCTGCAAAGCTTGCAGAATAGAATTATATAGTTAGTACATTATTTAAGGAGAAAATCATGGACAGCTTGGTTATTGGAATCTGCGGAGGATCTGGAAGCGGAAAAACAACGCTTGCTAAAGGACTTGCAAAAAAGCTCGGCGGCAAGGCCGTACTTATTAGCATGGATTCATTCTATAAATATCAGCCAGATACAACCTATGAAGAGCGTTGCAAGACAAATTACGATCATCCAAGTGCATTTGACGTAGATGTTATGGCAAAGTGTCTTACTGAACTTAAGGAAGGCAAGTCCACTACTATTCCTGTTTATGATTTTACTATTCACAATAGAAGTGATAAGCCTTGGACCAAGGTTGATAGTGCCCCTGTAGTAATCATAGAAGGAGTTCTCCTATTTGCTATCCCTGAGGTTGTTAGGCTTTTAGATAGAAAGATTTTTGTCGATACAGACGCTGATGTGCGCCTTGTTAGACGTATGGAAAGAGACATGAGAGAACGTGCAAGAAGCTTTGAATCTGTTAAAGAGCAATATTTTAGCACAGTAAAGCCTATGCACCTAGCTTATGTTGAACCTTTTAAAGCTATTGCAGATGTTATAGTCCCAGAGGGCGGCAAGAATCCTGTTGCTATGGAAATGATTCTTGGCTCATTGTTATAGGGGAGGGGGAGTACTTATGTTACTTAGTAAAGATAAGCTAAGCGAAGAAGAACTTGAAAAGGCAAAACGCGAAGAAGAAGAGCGCAAGGAAAAGGAAAAAGAAAGAAAAGCAGCTCTAAACTATTTTACTGCTGCATACATCGACATAGTCGAAGCTGCAAAAGAAAAGAAAAGTATTGATAGAATTGCGAAATTCTTTGATTCACTGCAGCTAGAGATTACTGGTAAGCTTAAATCAATTAAGGGCATTTTTGATGATATGATTGCAGTAAGAGACAATGTTATCAAAAGAAAGGCAGCCTTCTTTAAGCTTGATCCAAATAGTGAGTTTGGAAAGAAGGTTAAAAAGGAACTTGCTGAACTTAAGTTGACAGAGGATCATTTTGCAACTCTTTCATTCTGTGCTTCTGGCAAGGATTTTAAAACTGTTGCAGATGCGATTGGTGGAAGATATAAAGGCAATCCAAAGACAAAACAAAAAGACACAGCAAAGCTTGAAGATATTAGAGGTAACTGCGTAAAGAAGGCACACCTTGCTCTTGAAGCATATATGGATGGAAAATCCGAAGCTGTTGCAAAGATGCTTGGTGAAGGTCTTAAGAAAAGCTGCGAGATGTTTGCAGCAGAAAAGCGTGAGGATAGAGCTATTGAGTGGGCTACTTACGTAAGCGAAGTGCTTTATGTGCTTGATACAAACCCAGAGCTTGTTAAAAAGTGCGGACTTAACACAAAGCAAATTAGCGTTGCAAGAAATGTTGCAGAGCTTGGCAATGAGATTGTTCATGGCAAGGCTGCAGTTGATTTGATGATTGATATGTCTCAGAAGGGAACAGCTCTTTCCGACGAAGAAACACAGTCAGTAATAGGCGTTGTATTTAAGATGAAAAATGCAATTGCTATTAAGCAAGAGCTAGTTAAAAAATGGGACGAACCAATGCTTCAAAAAGATGGACCAATACTTCAAAAGAATGAACCAGTACTTCAAAAGAAAGGACCTCACTTGTAAAAGTGAGGTTTTTTTCCGCCAAAGGACTTTCCTTCGCTTCTGCGTTTTTTAGCGGTAGATGGTTTCATTACTGAATAACCATAGGTTCCGAGCCTTCTTGTTTTCATGCCAAAATACTCGCCGTGCATATAGGCTGTAAGATTTGCTTTTTCAAGAGCCAGACGGCCGCTTTCTTGCATTAAATCTTCGTTGGCGTGTACTGCAACTATTTCTGCAAGGAACATGTCATGGGAACCAAGATGCTTAATCTCTGTTACCTTGCATTCTATGTTTAAAGGTGCTTCCTTAATCATAGGGCAGGACACAAGGCTGGCCTTGCTTTTAGTAAGATGCATTTCTTTAAACTTATCTATTTTTGCGCCTGTTGTATTGCCGCAGTAATCCATGGCATAAGCCAGGTCTTCATTGCAAAGGTTAATTACAAACTCCTTTGTTTCCTTAAGAATATTATATGAGTAGCGGCTTGGTCTTACACTTATGTAGGTCATTGGTGGGGTAGAATTTATTATTCCAGTCCACGCTATGGTTATAATATTTGACTTTTCTTTATCTCCAAGACTTACCATTACACATGGCAGTGGCGCCAGAAGATCGCCGGGATTTAAACTAACTTTTTTCATTGTTTATCCTGACCTCCTTATAATAATATTCTACCAATCTTAACAAAATTGGTCAAATATCAGGGGCTATTATGATATAATAATATTTATAGTGATTAGCAGGAGGTGTAATATGTACGCACAGCACGAGGCTCAGGGCCTTTATCTTGAAGATTATGTAATTGGCAAGGAATATGTTAGCCAAAGCAGGACTATAACCGAAGCAGATGTTGTAAATTTTGCAGGTCTTTCTGGAGATTTTAATCCTCTTCACATGGATGAAACCTTTGCAAAGCAGGGCATTTTTGGAACAAGAATTGCACATGGTGCACTTGGATTTATTATTTCAACAGGACTTTCCAATATGATGGGAATTGCTGAGGGAACCACAATTGCTTTCCTTGAGTGTACAGTAAAATATCCAGCACCTCTTAAGATAGGAGATACAGTAAGAGTTGTTCTTGTTCCAACAGAAGTTAAGCATTCCAGTAAGCCAGGCAAAGGCATACTAAAGCAAAATGTTAAGCTTGTAAATCAAGACGACGTTTGCGTAATGGAATCAGATCAAACCCTGATGATAAAAGCAAGAGAATAGAAAACTAAAAGGCTCGCCAAAAGGCGAGCCTTATTATTTAGAATTTATTTTGAGGACTTAATTAAAAGTAGTAGATGAAGCAGCCGGCTGCAGCAAGCGCGAAAACCGCCCAGTCAAAGATGCGATGCTTTTTCTCATCAAGTAAAACAAGCGGAAATAAGATTGCCATAAGAACGCAGCTTATTGTGCTTAAAAGATGTAATGGGAAATGCAGACTGCAAGAATATGCGTAGTTTACTGCTCCCCACGCCATGTATGCAGAAGGAACTGCTAAGATTACAGCGCTTAGCCAGTTCTTTTTCTTAAATAAAAATGCAATTGCTGCCCCTGGGATAGTTAAAACTGTTGCAATTGCCCAGCGTTTATAATACATAAATAGCTGCCAGCCAAGTCTTGCAAAAGGAACCTGAACAAGGTAGATGAGGGGCTGGCTGATTAAGAAAAACACAAAGGTTTTAGCTGAAGCCTCATGCCAGGTTTTGCAATTTGAAATGATAAAAATTCCAAAGAAAAACCACCATTCAAGATATACTGCAATATCTTGAAATGAGGTGTCCTTTAAAGCCAAAGGAACCTTGATAAGTCCTGCGTAAACGCCTATTATCACCGAAAATATAATCAGCTTTGTCCAAGTAAGATTGTACTCGCCAAAGAGTTTTTTTAGTTTTTGCATGCTTTTGCCTCCGCTAAATACATAGAAATTATACTACTTTAGTGGTAAAATATCAGCAAATATTATTAAAACTAATATTCAGAAAAACTAATGCAAATAGAGGGAAAATAATGAATAGAGAATTAGTTCAAAAGGGAACAAATAAATTATTTATTGCAGAAATCTTAACCATAGTTGGCGGCTTTAGTGATCTTGTAATAGAAAAAAATATCTATATAGCCGTTATACTGGTGCTCATAGATATTGCTGCATATTATATGTGTTTTGACGCCTTAAAGCAGTGCAAAGAATTAGGTTCTAATTTTAGAAAGGCGTATAAGATGACCATAGTAGGTATGGTGGCTTGCGTAGCTTATGTTGTTGGTCATATTTTCAATAGTGATTCTACGCTTCAGTCACTTGAGACTATTGGTAATGCCTTAGATGATCTTTGTGAGCTACTAGTTGTTTATCTTACACTTACTGCACTTATGGAAGTTTTCCAAAAGATGAAAAAGGAAAAGCTTGCAAGCAGTGCAGGTACTGCTAGAATTGCTTTTCTTCTTTTCTGGGCTTGCGCTCAGATGCTGGTAATTTTAAGTGATCCTAAAAATAAGGCGCTTAGCATGAACCAAACTACAGCAGTGCTTATAGAAACTCTGCTTATAGCAGTTGGTGAGATAATATATTTACTCTACTTAAACAAAGCAAGAAAATGATATTAAAAAGGGTTCTGTTTGAAACAGAACCCTTTGTTTTACTTATACAGTTGTGCAAGTCCGCCGTGAGAGGTCTCTCTATATTTTTCGTTCATATCAAGACCTGTTCTATACATGGTGGCTATTACATCATCAAATGAAATTCTTCTTGTTCCGTAGAGGAATCTTGAAAGGTTAACAGCATTTAAGGCTCTCATTGCTGCAACCGCATTTCTTTCTATGCAAGGAATTTGCACTAGACCCATTACTGGGTCGCAGGTTAAACCAAGATTGTGTTCCATTGCAACTTCTGCTGCATATTCTATCTGCCTTAGGTTCAGTCCATAAAGGTGAGCAACAGCAGCTGCCGCCATAGAGCAAGCACTACCAACCTCTGCCTGGCAACCGCACTCGGCACCAGAGATGGATGCATTAGTTCTAATAACATTTCCTACAAGAGCTGCAACGCAAAGCGCATCTATTATCTCATCTTCAGAAAAGCCTTTGTAGTTTTTCATGTAATACATAATTGAAGGAATTACTCCGCTTGCACCGCAGGTTGGTGCAGTAACAACAATATTACCGCTGGCGTTTTCCTCGCATACAGCATAAGAAAATGATGCGATAAGTCTTTCCATTGTGATATCGGCGCTTTCATTATGGCTTACGGTAGTAAAAAGTCGTTTTGCTTTTCTTGCAAGGTCGAGGCCTCCAGGAAGTATGCCTTCTGTGCTTAAGCCTGCCTCTATACACTTTTGCATTGTTTCCCAAGCAAGCGTGAGATTTTCTTTAACTTCACTTCCTTCTCTTTCATATACAAACTCAGGAAGTGTGAGGCACATTTTCTCGCATTTATCTAAAATCTCTGATAAAGATTTTTCTGGGTATACTTCTTCACCACCTAAGATGCCTTCACCTTCGATTTCTATTGTGCCACCACCGATGCTAAATACTCTAGCTCGTCCAATTTCTTTGCCATCTTTTTTTGCAACAAAGAGCATAGTGTTTGGGTGAGGGAGATCTTTTGTTGTGACATCGTAAATAATATTTGCTTTTGGCATTACATCTGAAACTGCCTGGCCGGTTCCATGGCCGTGGCCAGTAAAGGCTAAAGAACCATAAAGCGTAACATCAAAATCTGCGCCAGGGAATCTTTTTTGCATTTCCTGAGCTGCAATATATGGACCTACAGTATGAGAGCTTGATGGACCATGTCCAACCTTTAATACGGTTTTAACGCTTTTCATATCTCACCTCCGCCTTATTCGGCACATTCGTCTAATTATACCATCTCCTTGATTAAGAGAAAAGTATGTACTATACTATATAAGTTATGTCTAATGAAATCGCACTAAAAACTGAAAGAAAAGAGTTCAATAAAAGGCTGGTTAGGATAGCCCTTCCAATAGCCCTCCAAAGCCTCATAATGTCCTCTCTGACGCTTCTTGACACGCTTATGGTAAATAAGCTCGGGGAGCTACCTTTGGCTGCCGTAGGGCTCGCATCGCAGCTATTTTCGGTACAGTTTATGGTTGTTTTTGGCTTTACAACGGGCTGTGCAACCTTTTTTACTCAGTTTTGGGGTGCAAGGGATATTAAGAGCATTAAGAAGGTTTTAGGCGTTGCACTTACAGCGAGCTTTTTAATCAGCTTTCTGTTCTTTATGGTGTCAATAATTTGGCCAGTTGGAGTTTTGAAGATTTTTACAAATTCTTCGGAGGCTGCCGAGCTTGGCGCAGAGTATTTAAAATATGCAGCAATCAACTTTGTGATTCTTGGAATTACTATGCCTATTGCGGATGCACTAAGATCTACCCAGCAGACCATGACCCCAATGATGATTTCAGCAGCGTCGTTTTTTACTGACCTTGTTTTTAACTATCTTCTCATCTTTGGAAAGTTTGGCTTTCCAAGACTTGGAGTTAAGGGTGCAGCCATCGCAACTGTTATTGCAAGAGCTTTAGAGCTTGTGCTTTTCATAATCGTTATATTCGGAAAGAAGAATATCCTAGCTGGACCAATAAAAGAGTATTTTTCATATAGCAAGGACTTTGCTATTAGCGTTATCAAAAACGCTTGGGTCACAACTCTTAATGAAACCTTGTGGAGCAGCGCTGTTGCCATGCAAAATGCTGCGTTTGGCAGAATAGGTGTTACAGAATTTGCAGCGGTTCAGGCGTCAAGAACAATTATGGATCTTTTCCAGACGGCTGGCTATTGCATAGGTGATGCAACGCTTATTCTAATTGGCGAGCAGCTCGGCAAGAATCAAATTGATGAAGCTAAAAAAATGTCTGGCTGGCTCATTAGGGCTTGCCTTGAGGTCGGCATAGTAACTGCGGCTCTTCTTATTATTTTCAACAAACCGATTCTAACCCTGTTTACCCTCACAGAAGAGGGCTATATGTATGCCGGCTACCTTAATATTGTCAGGGCAGTTTTACTTCCGGCAAATCTTCTCAATGCACTTCTAATCAGTGGAATGTTTAGAGCTGGAGGGGATGTAAGGTTTGCTGCAACAACAGAGATTTCAATAATGTGGCTCTATTCAGTGCCAGCTGCATTTATCTTTGCTCTTGTACTTAAGCTTCCTGTGCATTGGGTGCTACTCCTTGTTCAGTGCGAGAGCCTTCTTAAGATTGCTATTTTGCTCAAGCGCTATGCGTCGGGTAAATGGCTAAAGAATATGATTCAAGGTATGAATTAATGCTATTTACATACTTGCGCCTGTTAATGCCGCATTTTGTCATAAATTTGTCAGGTTATTTTGAATTTTTATAATGCAGTTAGTGCAATAATGGTATATAATGTATATATTAGACGTTAATGTTGTCAATGGGGTCAGACCCCATTGACAAGTTTCAGATGATGGGTAAGGAGAAACGAAATGCCAAATAGACAAGAGGTAGAAGCTTGGTACGCAAGCCTAAAAAATCAAATGGAAGAAAAGGGGTATAACATGTCCGACCCTTATACCTTAGGACTGTTTCAGGTTCTTCCAGATTATTCCGAAGCGGATGTAGAAAGCTTGTCAGGAAATAACGTTGAACATTACAACGAAAAAGTCCAGAAGTATATGAAAGATCACAATCTTTCGCAGGACGAAAGGACATTGGTATATACCGACAATATGTACCCAGCGTTTGCATATACTAGTGTGGGTGAAGGCAAAGATCAGCACATGGAGCCTATACCATTCGATAATACAAATTATGCTGAGTTTCTTAATAAGAATATTACAACTGAGCCTTCCTATGAGCTGAAAGAATTTCTCTATCAAAAAGCTCAGCAGGGCAAGCTTTGCGTACAGTATAGTGGTTTTGAGCTTAATCAACCGCTGTCAACTTTTATCAATGCAAAGGGCAGCGAAGCTCAGGTATTTGAATACACTTGTTGGGACAAGGGTAATAAAAATCAAACCATGGAAAAGTATGATATGGATGAGGATACCTTCAAAACTTTTGCAGGTAACTTTCTTGCCCTAGCTGATATATCAAACTTTATTGCAAAAGATTTACCTGGTACTGTTGATATAATACAAAATTTAAAATTAACAGAAGAAAAGAAAAAAGAAAGAATTGAAGCCTATACCGATAAAATGAAATGGTATAACACCAAGAGGCTTGTTTGCGTATCAGGAAAGAAACATCCTGGACTCTTTAAAGACGCTAAATCAAGAGAATTACTGAATGATTGTGCGCAAATGGGAAGTAAGAGCGGAACTTATCTTACGGAAAAAGAGAAAAAAATAGCTAGCAAAGGTCTAAACTGTTTCATATCGCCTATATATAATCCAATGCTAAACAAGCTTAAGAAAAAGCTTAACAAAGAATTGGTTGATATTATCAAAGATGGTGTATTTGATGTAGATGGAAAACCAATTAAAGCAGATAGCAACAGTGAAATTGCCTGCATGAACGCACTTGGAAAGGAACTTGCAAAAGGAAGGGAATTGTACATTAATGCAAATGCAGGCGATAAAAAACCAACGCTTGTATATGCTGGAGTAACTGCATTTGCTGGGGTAGAGAAAACAACAGCTGTAGGGGCTTACATCAATGAAATTAATAAACTTAAAGATGAACTGCTGAAAACAGAAAGTGGTTCACAAGGCAGCCCTGCATACGAAGGTCTAAAAAAGGTATTTTCAACTTTTGCTGCCAGATTAGAGCAGGATCGTGTGCACAGGACAAACGGTGACGGTAAGAATAAATTTAATTCAGACGAAGAATTTATTACTGGTGAACTGGAATTTCTAGCAAGAGGTGCTAGGGAATATCAGAAAAACCATGCCGACAATTGGAACCTCAGCTACCGTCAACATGAAAGACTGAAAGTTGCATCTAAAATTCTGTGTCTTCTTGAAAAAAGAAAAAATGGCGATTTATTCCCACAGGATTTAAAAACCAAGCTCGCTGAAAAGCTTGCTTTGGAAAAAGCTGCTGCTTGCAGAGAAAGCTGGAAGCCATCTGTGAGGAAACAAGGACTTCAAATTTTCACAAATCATGAAGCCTTGGTAAAGACGATGAATGAAATAAAGCAGAGCAAAGAATTTGAAATTCTTGCAAATTCGCAACCTGAAGTATTAGACGCAATGCTCAAAGCACCAAAAGGACAACTATATAAGGGATATTCAGATTTTGTTAAGCAAAACCAGATTGAGCAACAGAAAAAAGCTCAGCAGAAACAGGAGGTTAAAAAAGAAGACCTCAATCAAGCACCTAAATTATAGCAATAGATGATAAAGAAGATTAAGATTAAAAATGTGATTATGCTTACTCTTGCAGGCATTATAAATGCTTGCGGTATTACTTTGTTTTTAAATCCTGTTGGGTTATATGATAGCGGAATATCAGGAACGTCCATGTTGCTGTCATCTGTTACACCGGTGTCTCTTTCAATATTTCTCTTAGTGCTCAACATACCATTGTTTTTAATCGGATTAAAAAAACAGGGGGGATTATTTACAATCTACGCAATTTATACAGTAGGCATCTACTCTTTATTTGCATTTTTAATAACGAATGTTTTCAACATAGACTTTACTTTTGGTTCACCAATTGCAAAGATGGATTTACTTTTGTGTGCAATCTTTGGCGGAGTAATTTCGGGAATAGGTTCGGGACTCGCGATAAGGTTTGGTGGAGCCATGGATGGTATTGAGGTTATGGCTGTTATATTTGCAAAGCGCCTTAATATCACCGTTGGTACATTTTGTATGGTGTACAATGTACTTATCTATATCATTGCAGGCTTAATCTTTAATTCTTGGATCATTCCGCTGTATTCAATGATTACATACTATGCGGGTCTTAAGGTAATAGATGCCATTGTAGATGGCCTTGATAAGGCAAGGGGTGCGATGATTGTAACTACAAAACCCGATGAGATTTGCGATGCACTTGCAAATGCTTTTGAATGTGGGGCTACAACAATTGCTGCAAAGGGTAGTTATTCAAAATCTGAAAAGGTTATTGTTTATTTTGTTGTGAACAGATTTCAAGTTACTAAAATGACTGATATTGTTCACGAGATTGACCCAATGGCGTACATCACTTTAAGTGAAATAACAGACGTTTTTCATGCAGAATAAGTTGTCAATGGGGTCAGACCCCATTGACAACTTTATGGACAAAAAAGCCTGAAACCAGTAAGGTTTCAGGCTTTTTATTACGTTATAGCTATAGCTTTTTAAGTGATTCGTGGATTGCTGCAATTGCTGCATCAATAACTACTTTTCTTTCTTCATCTGTCATACCAACCCTATGGATTCTAGCATACAGCGTTCTAAGTCCAGTTATTGGTCTTAGCTTTGTCAGCGTTGCATCAATTTCTGATTCATCGTTTGTTCCAAAGTATACTTCAAGGAATTTCTTAATATATTTATCCTTCAACTCCTTTGTCATTCCAACAAACTTAAGGCATTCCTTGTCTCCATATGCAGGATTACCCATGGACATGAGTATGCATGCAATATCAATAAGTGGATCTCCAACGCAGGCATCATCTAAATCAATGATGGTTAGTTCTCCCTCTCTAATCATTACGTTCTTTGTATGGAAATCGAGGTGGAGGAAAGTTTTTGCATCTTTAAATTGCGCAATAATTGCTGCAAGTTTATCTGCGTCTTCTGTTGGAAGATATGGTCTTCCGCCCTCAAGCCACGTGTTGAGTAGTTCTTTAGCATTTCCCAAAAAACCATCTGGAAGTTCTCTTTGATGCATTTCTTTTAGAAGCGTTGCTGCTTTTTCTGCAACATTTTCAACTTCTTCTGGATGATCCATAATGTATTGAGCAAGCGTATCTGCATTTAGTAATTCATAGACAGCTCCATGAGTATCTTCAACATCTACTATGTCAAATGGAATTGCACATGGAATATCGTTGATGAAAAGCTTCTTTAAAGTTGTCTGACCAGCATAAATTACATCCAAAGGAAGAGACTTATCATATACTTTTAAGATGGTTTCGTCGTCTAAGCGATAAATAACGCCCATTGCTCCGCGAGCAATTTCTTTGCAACCCTCTGCTGAAAGTTTTCTTCTGCTCTTTACAATTTCAAATAGGTCTGCAAATCCGGTTACGGATAAAATTTCAAAAACCTCGCTTGTAACATTAATCATAGTGGTTTTGTGCCCACTTTTTTTGAGTTTAAGAAGAACTCTAAGACCTGCGCTAGAAATATATTGTAGCTGCCCAAGGTCTAAAACAACATTTGGAGTGTCTCCAATACCTTTGAATAACTCTGTTTCAAATTCTGCTGCATTTCCCGAGTTAATACTACCAATAATCTGTGCAGTAACTGTTTGTTCTTCTGTTTTAAATAGATAAGACGCTGACATTATATTTCCCCTTTCGTCAATTACCTGTATCAGTAAGTTATCTTACCATTTTATTGAATGAAGATAAATAGATTTGTTGGTTGACAGAACGAAGAATTTCGTGGGATAATATTGCTAATAGTGTTAGTTAAATATTAGAGGAATATTATGGAAATAGAAGCACAAATCACTCAATCGTTTATTAATATGAGGTCAAGCCAAGAGTATAGGGACTATTTAAGGGCGTTTGCTCAAAAGTCTTTTAATATAACTCAAATACTGACATATATCGATGGACATGACGCTAATGTACATCCAAATAGGATGGCGGAAGATTTATCAATTACTACAGCCCAAATGGCCGTGCTGTTAAACCATCTTGAAAAAACAGGATACATAGAGCGAATACCAGATAAAGAGGACCATAGAAGGACAGATGTCAGGCTCACTGAGGCAGGTAAGAACTATCGCAAGGAGTTGAGCAAAAAATATCATGCATTTATTAACGAAATATTTATGCGCATGGGGAAAGAAGATGCTGAACGATTTGTAGAATTATTTTCTGAGTTTGTAAAAACCGGCGCACAGATTTACTCGGAAAGGACATAAGATGATAAATAGTGTTAAGAAATCAGTTAAGGAAAACAAAGATAAAAAGCGCTACATGAAGATTCTTAATATACAGGATTATCAAGAGAAAGAATTCTTTGATGTAGATGGTTGTGGCTTGGAAATAGAGTTTGGTGTTGAGTACGAG
>JAKSSJ010000029.1 GCA_024403215.1 Clostridia bacterium | reverse complement strand
TCTGACAATCAATGGTGGGTATATTAACATAGTGTCTGAGGACGATGGTATCAATGTCAACGAAGATCATGTTTCGGTGTTCACATTAAATAGCGGACGCTTGACAATCTTTGCAGGCCAGGGCGCAGAGGGCGATGTAATTGATTCTAATGGATACATCAATATAAACGGCGGCATAATTGCCGGTGCCAGCCCTTCTGTTGCAGATGATATGTTGGATTCTGAGGACGGCACATTTGTAGACGAGAAAGCTACAGTTATTGAAAACACGGCAGGAATTAAAGGCGGCATGATGAGGCCAAATGATCCACAAGGTGGATTTAATCAAGGAGGTCCACGGGGCGAGTTTAACCCTGGCGGCCAGCAAGGCGAGTTTGATTCCGGTGAAAGAAAGGAAAAACCAGCTGGTTTTCCGGGCGAACCACCTGAAGGCTTTAAAAAGTGACAAAGGCAAAAGAGAAGATATCCATTTTGGGTATCTTCTTTTTTTATGCTTTTGCAGGGCCGGGGGAAAGCTGGGTGGTGACATAATTTTGCGATTTTCAGTGATTTTTTGTGTAAATATGGTATAATAATACAGTAACGTATAGGGGGGAAGGAAATGCCAAAGCGTATTAAGACAAAAAAGGGTAATGTTGTAGGGTTTAATGATTACATTTCTATGCTGAAGAATCAGTATAAGATGTTAATAGCTGAAGAGAAGATAGATACTGCAGCAGCAAGGAAGGTGCAGGATACTTACTATGCACTTCTTTTGTGGAATGGCGACGCCGAAGAAATCAACGAAAAAGATTTAGAAAACGTTGTTAAACAAAGTCAGTCAAAAAAATCAGAACGCCAAAGATTCATTGATACTGTCGATGAAATTAAAACAAAAGAAAGAGGTTTGGAAAAATATCCAGAAGTTCCAAACTATCTTAAGAAGGTATGGCCATATTATTATACTACTCTAAGCAACAGTACCCAGGATAGATATAGCGACCTCATTAATGGGTATGATTCAGGACGTATTGTTGCTAGAGCAAATATCATCTCTAACATGTGCGAGGATATACTAAAGTTAAGGGATGAAGATTTAGTTCCGAAATCAGAAGAAGAGGCAAGATCATTCATACTCAGTAATTGGGCATTACTTCACGCGGGCGCAGAGATTACCAACGTGCTTAATGATTTGTCCTGCGAGTATGACATTGTTGATATAGAAGATTATAAAAATGATAAAAAGGCTAAGGAAGACAAGGCAAAGGGAAACAGCGATAATATCAAAGTTCCATACAGAGGATACACATACAATGATAAAGTTGAAAAGTGGAAGTTCCCTCCAAAAGGCCCATTCCTTGCTGCATTAAAGCATAAGCAAAAACTCATAAATAATCTTTTAGTATACGAAAAGAAGTGGAAGGCTGAGGCCGAGCTTGCCGTGATGCCAGACTCTGATTGGGAAATAGTTACTTATGACGAGGCACCAAGCGCACAATATGATAATGCAAAAATATATAGGCATAATTTTGTCCAGAATGCAAAGGGCAAAATTTTTGCTGCGCTGCAGGGTTCTGATATTTCAGTTGACGATGTTCTTGCAACTGTTAAAGACAGGATGACCTTTGAGCTGATGGATAAGGCATATCCAAATGGACTTCCAAAAGACGTAGATCCTGACGCTAAGATGAAGGAACTTGCTGATACTATTTCTGACGAGCAGCTCTATGCAGAAGCTTTAAAGTATGCAAAGCAAGTTGTTATTGAAGAAAAGGACGCAGCTGCAAGATATGAGCAAGAAAACCCAGGTGAAATGATGGGTGGCGCGTCAAAAAGATATGTTGACGAGATAAAAGAAATTGGAAAAGAACTGGATGCATACGTTCGCGGAGAAAAAGAACTTGGTGATCGTGAAAGAGGTTATAACCTCAGTAATAATATGTTTGCCTTCCAGTACGAGCTGAAGAAAATAGTTCCATCTAACAATGGTGCAATTACGCAGCTAGATGCTATAAATACAGCAGGAATACTGTGCAAGTTTGCAAAGCAGTATCGCGAAAATGTCAGCAAGCTCTTTCCAGACGAAGAAACTTTAGAAAAGTTCCAAGAGCTTTCTGAAACTTTAGAAAAAATCAAAAAAGATGCCGAAAAAATTCTTGATAAAGCAGAGCTTGAACAATTCAAAGAAGAAATGGATGAAGGTATTGCAGCTACTAAAGAATGTATTGTATTAGCTACAACTAGAAAAGATGCGTTAGAAGAGAAGTGGCGCAAAGAGGAAGAAGAAGAAAAGAGGCGCCAAAAAGAAAGAGTTAAGGAACAAGAGGAAAGACAAAAATTTAGAGAAGATAAAGACAATAGAACAAAGGACTTTGCCAAGAAAGACGAGGAGTTTGATAAAAAGTATAAGGACGTTGGCATAACTTCAAACGAGCTAAAAGAAGAAGCACAGCAAGATGAAGAGCGTGTTTATAATGCTCGCAAGGACCTTAGCAAAGAGCAGGATATTATAATAGCGCAGCGCTGGGGAAATGATCCACTAAGAAACATTGAAGATCCATTAGAGTGGAAGAAATCAACCGACCCTAATGTTATTGCCGAAAAGAATAAGGTGATGGAAGGAAGGGCAAAAAAGATAGGCTGGAGAGCTGTTAAAAATGATGTAGAAGTTGCACAGATTTCTATTTTAGGTCTTCCTGCAGAAGAATTCCCAGGCAATGCTTCTCCATATGAAAACAAGCTGAAGTTCATCACGAATTTCCTTACTGATACAGATTTCAAAAATAGAGGTGATGTACAGGAGTTTATCGAGAAGGCCCATGTTACTTTTGAGCAAGTAAGAAAAGAAGCTCTTGGTGATTCACCAAAGCCGCTGGCACTCATGAGCATGTATGGTGAGGCAATGCAAACCCTTGCATCGCTTTCAATATACAACAATGATAATCCATCTATTGCGCCATCGCTGCACGAAGCAACAAACACAGTAGAGTATCAGGTTGATAAAGAGTATAGAAAATTTACAAAGCCAATTGCGCAGAATAGCAAGAACGAATTTTCAAAGAGCTTCATTGGTGCAGCAAGCTATATGAAGCAATCGCGCGAACTGAATAGGATTCATGAAAAAGGACTAATTGCAAAGAGCAGAATTCTTAACAACAAATGCGACACTCCAAATGAATTAAGAGATATGTATGCAGACTATATGGCATCAAAGATAGCTTCTATGGTTGTTAATAATGATAAGAAGCAATGCCTCTCAGTCGGTGAGCTTCAGAGCCCATCTCTTAAACTACTTGGTCACGAAGATTTTAGCGAGAGACTAGTTAATAGTATTAAACAAACAAAAACATTCAAAGAAATGTGCACGATGAAACTTACAGAGGTAAGAGAATGCGTTATGTTTGCTGATAAGCCGTTGGTTGATATGGCTAAGTCGATGTTAAAGGATGTAACAAAAACGTTTAAACAATCCGAGCTTGATGATGCTATGCTTGACGCAAGAATGACTGAAAAAGAAAAAGCACCAAAAGTTAATAAAAACGACAACAAAAACAAAGAAGCTCTGGTGCCACTGCTCTAAAATGGATAGCTGAAAAGTAGTGTATTGAGATAAAGTAAAGGAGAAAACAATGATATTAGAGGGATTAGTAAACGGCGGATCACTTGAGGGAAAGTCTATTACTTTTTCAAGCATTCCAGAGGAAGCAACTGAAACAGAGGAAAAATTTCTTGCAGCTGTATATGCAAATCTCAAACCATTCTATGACAGGGACCAGCTTGATGAACTAAATGCGTATGTAAAGCGTAAGGGTCTTAAAGCGTGTAAGCCTTTTAGTCGTGAAAAAATAGAAGAAAGAAAAGCACTGCAAAAAAAGGTTGTCGATAATTTTTCAAGGGGATACTACTATAGGAGAAAGTATGACAGCCATAGGACTAGAGATTTTGGTGAGCGCTATTTTTCTGATGCAATAATGAAGGTAACTGGAGACCCAGAGGTGGATCTTCCGTTTAACCAAAGAGTAACAGATCTTATTGTAAGAGCTCAAAATGGAGATTTTAAACCGGATTCAGCAGCCTTTTTATCAGAGGACCCAAAGGTTGTTGAACAGGTTAAAAAGGATAAAGAAGATTTTGTAGAGCTTCATAGAGGGTACCTTAGAAGGTTACATGTTCTTGATCTTGAAAAACTAGCTACTACTGACATGACAGATGAGGAGCTTGCTGACAAGGCAGGGGATATTCACGCCCTAGCACTACTTCAGGGACAGTTTGACAATATTAAAGGTAACTTTGCTGCGTGGGGTATTGAGGCTGAAGAATGCTCTCAGATAATGGATGCCTACAATGCATGCGGAGACTATATTACATACTTAAAGCTGCGACTTGATAATATATATGGCGTAGGTTATCCGTATTACGACTCATATGAACATCCAGACATTATGAATGACATAGGTGAAACTGACAATATGCCACCATCGTTAACGACTTTTGTCAATAGTTTTGAAAACGCAAGTGTTGTAAAGAATGCTGCACTTAACGGTGAGGTCAATGCCATAAAGAATCATATTAGAGAGATGGGTCTAAACCCAGAGGATTTTATGGTCAAGAATCCAAAAACAGGAGATCTGAAGACTTTCTATAACATTCTTGGCGCCAGAGACAAAGATTCAAATGTAACCCTTGTTCATCCGGATCATCCTGAAATCGAATTAAAATTTAAGTTATCCGAAGACATGCCATACACAAGAATGGATATGCTTAAGGATAATGCTAAGATTAAGAATAAGGCCGTTCCTGATATGCCACAATCAGTTGGATGGATGGGATCAATTGCAGACTGGTTTACAAGCCTAAGAACAGGCCATAAGCCAAGAAAGGAAGCATACGAAAAGCAGCTCAAAGAAAGAAACGTTATCTTAGAATCTAAGGATTTAATAAATAATTTCGAGAACAACATGGGCAAGCTTACCGAAATAAAGCAGCAAGAAGATCAAAAGGCTCAGGTTGTTGAAACAAAGAAAACAGATCTTGTATCTCAGGTTAAATTGAATCTTGAGCAGAGCATAACC
This sequence comes from Clostridia bacterium, assembly GCA_024403215.1. GTDB lineage: Bacteria > Bacillota > Clostridia > Peptostreptococcales > Anaerovoracaceae > RUG13409. The sequence goes on along the minus strand of JAKSSJ010000029.1, from coordinate 8,578 downwards.
AAGAACCAGATGGAAATCAAAGAAAACATTGCAAAGCTCTTCTATGTAACTGCAGCTACTCAAAAGTTTGGCGAGGGCAGCAAGAAGAATACTAAAGAAATGAACAAGGCTCTTGAGGAAAACGCTATCAAAAAAGGAACACAAGACATACTTAATGATAAGCACTTTAATACCTTCATTACAAATATGAAGATTGATGACATGAAGATTCTTTGCTCTAAAGAGGGCGACCCTCTTGCTCAAACAAAGGTTGCATTAAATAAATACAATCTGTTTGTAAAAGAGCAAAAGAAGATTGAAGCAGCTGCAAAGAATCAACAGCTTCAGAAAGAGAATGTTGTTGAGAACAAAGGCATTATTCATTGATTTTTGCATAAAAAATGCAAAAAATCATGAATTATGCATAAAATTCGCATAAAACGGGGTTGACTTTGCATAAATATGCGAGTAAAATACAGCTATACTTTTTCAGGAATTAAAAGGAGTTTAAATATTATGAAAAAAGTTTTAGCATTATTACTTGCACTCGCAATGGTATTTTCTTTCGCAGCTTGCGGAAAGAAAGAAGACGCACAAGGCCCACAAGAGGATAAGAATCCACTCGGACTTGTAAACCCAGGAAAACTTACAGTAGCTACATCACCAGACTTTGCACCTTATGAATTCTATGTAGTAGATGCAGCTGGTAACTATACACTTGCAGGCTTCGACCCAGCAATGGCACAGTATGCAGCAGATTACCTCGGACTTGAACTCGACGTAATCCCAATGGACTTTGATGGATGCCTCGCAGAACTTGCAGCAAAGAATGTTGACTGCGTATTTGCAGGACTTTCACCAGACCCAACACGTATGGATAAGATGGACTTCTCCGATTTATACTACAAGGGAGGCCAAAGCTTCTGCGTAGCAAAGAAGAACGATACACTCTTTGCAAGTCTTGAAGATACAAACAATCCAAAGTACCAGATCGGTGCACAGAACGGATCTATTCAGATGGATCTTGCAAATGAATTCTCACCAAAAGCAGACATCATTCCACAAACAAAGGTAACAGAAATTATTGCAGATCTTCTTGCAGGAAATATTGAAGGCGCATACATTGAAAAGGCTGTAGCAGAAACATATGCAATCAGCTATCCAGACCTTGTTGTAAAGTTTGATGTACCATATGATCAGGAAGGATCCGCAGTTGGTGTTGTAAAGGATAACGCAGCACTCATGAAGGGCATCAATGAAGCAATTGCAAAGGCACTTGCTGATGGATCAATGGATAAGTTTGTTGCAAAGGCAAACGAAGATTCAACAGGAAACATCTTCGAAGGTATTCCAGAGAAGTAGTAAAATAGCTAAAAAAATATATTTCTAAAAGGACGAGCCAAAGGCTCGCCCTTTTGGGCGTTTATAGGGGGTGCAGCATGAGCAACGTGCCGGCACCGGGTGCAGCAAAAATGCGCCATAGGAGAACACAATGATTTCAAAAGCAGGCTTTCTAAAAGCATTTAAGTTTTGGAAAATGTTTGTTGATGGTTTCATTTGCACACTGTCGTTATCAGCATTAACCGTATTCTTCGGCTTTATACTGGCAATGATACTTGCAATCATGAGACTCTCAGATATTAAACCATTTAGAGCACTTGGAATAGATAAATACGGCTCGCAGAAAACAGGATTTATTGGAGCACTGTCGCAGTTTAATCCAGTATCATTTATTGCAACATGTTATGTGGAGGTTATAAGGGCCACACCAATGCTGGTGCAGCTGTTTGTAATTTACTACATCATCTTTCCTGTGCTGCCGTTTAGCATTCCACGCTTCATGTTGGTTGGAAGAATTAGATTTGAAAGATTTATCCCAGGTGTTGTTGCGCTGGCATTAAACTCGGGTGCATATCTTTCAGAAATTATCCGTTCCGGAATACAATCAATTGATGGCGGACAAACAGAAGCATCAAGATCTCTTGGCTTGTCATCATGGCAAACACTAAAGCTAATTGTGCTTCCTCAGGCAATCAAAAACATTCTGCCAGCAATAGCAAATGAATTTGTAACCATCATTAAGGAATCATCAATTACATATACAATTGGTGTACAAGACATCATGTACGCAGTAAATGCAGTAAAGGGATCTACATATTCAATCGCAGAACCACTGATTATGTCTGCAGTAATTTATTTCTGCCTTACTTTCCCAACAAGTAAGATAATCGCTCACTTCGAGCGCAAGATGAGTAAGGGGGATAAGAGATAATATGAGTTACTTGATTCGTGTAAACGATCTTAAGAAGTATTATAAAAAAGGCGAGATTAAAGCTTTAGACGGAATCACCGTAGACATTAAAAGAGGCGATGTAACCGTAATCATCGGACCATCAGGCTCTGGTAAGTCCACATTCCTTCGTTCCTTAAATTTAATGGAAGTACCAACAAGCGGCGAGATAATGTTTGAAGGCGTAGACATTACCAAAAAGAAAATTCCAGATCCAAATGGAAAGATGGTAAAGCTAGACCTTGATAAGCATCGCCAAAAGATGGGCATGGTGTTCCAACACTTTAATCTTTTCCCTCATAAAACAATATTAGAAAACATGACGCTCGCTCCAGTTACACTCAAGAGAATGACTGAAGAGGAAGCAAAAGAAAAAGCAATGCAGCTTTTGCAAAGAGTAGGCCTTGAAGATAGAGCAGATGCTTATCCAATCCAGCTCTCGGGCGGCCAAAAGCAAAGAATCGCAATCGTAAGAGCCCTTATGATGGAACCAGACGTAATGCTCTTTGACGAGCCAACATCGGCCCTAGATCCAGAAATGGTAGGCGAGGTATTAGACGTAATGAAGGAGCTCGCACAGCAGGGCATGACCATGGTAGTAGTAACACACGAGATGGGCTTTGCAAAAGAAGTAGGCAATAGAGTGCTCTTCATGGCAGATGGCCATCTGATGGAGGAAGGAACTCCAGATGATATATTTAATCATCCGCAGTGCGAGCGTTTAAAAGATTTCCTATCCAAGGTTTTAATCTAAGGAGCAGCAATGACTTACGAAGAAAAACTAGCAAGGATGATACAGCAGGAAACAATCTCTAAAGTAGATCAGACAGACCTTACAAAGTTTTTGAAAATGCATGATTTACTTAAAGAACTTTTTCCAAACATCTTTGCAAAATGTGAATATGAAAATATTGATGGCAGCATGCTTTTAAAATGGCCAGGCAGCGGAAAAAGCAAAAAGCCTACGCTATTTATGAACCATATGGACGTTGTAGAAGCAAGCGGCGATTGGAAGTACCCACCATTCTCCGGCGAGATTGCAGAAGGAAAGCTTTGGGGCAGAGGCACCCAAGACACCAAGGGCGGCTTGTTTATAATGCTGCAGGCTGCAGAAGAGCTGGCCAGCGAGGGCTTTATCCCAGAGCACGATATATATTTTGAATCTGCATGCAACGAAGAGGTTTCTGGAGGCGGCGCAAGAAAGATTGCAGCCCTTCTAAAAGAAAGAGGCGTAGACCTTGAATTTGTTTACGACGAAGGCGGCAAGATTATGAAAGAAGAAGGCGGCCTTGTTGCACAAATTGGAGTTGCAGAAAAAGCAGTAGTTGAGCTTGAATTTGTTGCAAGCTCAAAAGGCGGCCACGCAAGCAAGCCACCAAAGAATTCTCCACTTGTAAAGCTGGGAAGATTTATGGCAGCCGTAGATGATGCAGAAGATCTTTTCCCAGAAAAGTACGTAGAAGAAACAGGTGAGATGGAAAAGACCACAATTGCATTTACCATGGCCAAAGGCTCAGATGCAAGAAACGTCCTCCCAACAAGGGCATCGGTTATCTGCAGCATGAGATGCAGCCACCACCAGGGAACAAAAAGCAGTATTGAAAATGTAACAAAGCTGGCAGAAAAGTACGGAGTTGAGGTAAACGTCCTTTTTGACGGCCTTGAATCTCCAATCTCCGCAACATCCGGCCCAGTATTTGACAAGATAGTAAAGTCCATAAAGGACGTCTACCCGGAAGCCAAAATTGAGCCATTCCTAATGCTAGGAGCCACAGATTCAAACTACTTTACAAGTATCTGTAAGGATGTATACAGATTTACCCCAATGATATGCACCAGGGAGCAGGAAGACAGTGTCCACAGCATCAACGAAAACGTGGACCTAAGCGCCCTCGCCCCAGCCGTGCAGTCCTACAAGATTCTAATGAAGCTCTAGGCTTTGCCTAGGGCTTTTATTATGCCAACATTGGGGCCGTGGGGCCGCCCGGCAGGGCGGCCCGGCCCCTTATTTTCTTGCATATTGTTACTATACATTGTATAATATAAGTTGATTTATTGTGGGGTAATCTATGAAAAAAATCTACTTGTCATCGCCAACAATGCATGGCGAAGAACAAAAATACATAAAAGAAGCCTTTGATACAAACTGGATAGCGCCACTAGGCAAAAACGTGGACGAGTTTGAAAGACAAATGGCAGAATTTGTAGGCACAAAATATGCAGCAGCCCTTACATCTGGCACTGCCGCACTTCATTTGGCTACAAAATTGGCATTCAAAGAACTCTACGGGGACAATAAAGGTGCCCAGACAGTAGGAGAAATGCTAAGAGAACAAGGCAAAGAGCTCCCAGTAGTACTTTGCTCTGATATGACCTTTGCCGCAACAGTAAACCCAGTTGCATATGAAGGCGGAAAACATGTCTTTATTGAGTCTGAAAGAACTACATGGAACATGAATCCAGAAGCACTAGAAGAAGCCTTCAAACAATATCCACAGGCAAAGATAGTACTTGTAGCCAATCTTTACGGAACCCCATCACAACTCGAAGAAATACAAAAGATTGCAAAAGCCCACAATGCAATTCTAATTGAGGATGCAGCAGAATCACTTGGTGCATCAGTTAGAATGTCCGATGGCACAAAGAGAAACACAGGAACCTTTGGAAAATACAACGCAATCTCATTTAACGGAAATAAGATAATAACCACATCTGGCGGCGGAATGCTCTTATCAGATGATGCCGATGCAGTTTTGAAGGCAAGATTCTGGTCTACCCAGGCAAGAGATGATGCAGCATGGTACGAGCATTCAGAAGTAGGCTATAACTACCGCATGAGCAACATCATTGCAGGCGTTGGCCTTGGCCAGCTGCCATACATTGAAGAGCATAGAAAAAAGAAGGAGTGGATCTATAACTACTACAAGGAGGCATTTAAAAACCTTCCAGTAGAAATGAATCCATACAAAGAAGGCGATACACCAAACTTCTGGCTGTCTTGTCTTACAATCAATAAAGACGCAATGAAAATTGCTACGCCAGAAAAGCTTGCAAAGCTTTTGGCAGATAAAAACATTGACTCAAGACCAATTTGGAAACCAATGCACCTTCAGCCACTTTACAAAAAGGCACCATTTGTAAGCCTTGGAGATAAAGTAGGCGACGATGTCTTTGCAAGAGGAATCTGCCTCCCGTCAGACATCAAGAACACAGAAGAAGACATGCAGCTTATCGTAGATACAATCAAGAATGCATTCTAGTTTTTACGACAAATATATAAAAAGATTGTTAGATATTATCCTGTCTGGCATTGCTTTAATTATCCTTGCCATCCCAATGGGCATACTAGCCCTGATGGTAAAAAGTAAATTAGGTAGTCCAGTAATCTTCTCCCAGGAGCGCCCTGGAAGAATAGACAAAAAAACAGGAGAAGAAAAAATCTTCAAGCTCTACAAGTTTAGATCCATGACAGATGCAAAGGATGCAAACGGAAATCTTCTTCCAGACGAAGACCGCCTCCCATCCTTTGGCAAAAAACTAAGAGCAACATCTTTGGACGAACTTCCAGAGCTATGGAACATATTCAAAGGCGACATGTCCATAGTAGGCCCACGGCCACTACTGGTGCAATACATTCCAAGATATACAGAAGAGCAAAGAAAGCGCCACAACGTAAGACCAGGCCTAACAGGCTGGGCCCAGATAAATGGCCGCAATGCAATCTCTTGGGAAGAGAAATTTAAGTTAGACGTTGAGTATGTAGAAAAAGAATCCTTTGCCATGGACTGCAAGGTATTCTTTGGAACAATAGGTGCAGTACTAAAAAAAGAAGGCATCAGTTCCGACACATCCGCAACAATGGAAGAATTTATGGGAACGGAAAAGTAGAAGCATGAATATTCTTTTTACTTGTGTAGGCAGAAGGGTTGAGCTTGTTCAGTGCTTTAAAGCCGCTGCTAGCGAATTAAATATTGATTTAAATGTTATAGGTGCAGATAGTGTTCTAGATGCACCTGCTTTATATTTTTGCGATAAAAAAGTACAGGTTCCAAAGATAAAAGAAAACAACTATATCTCTGAACTTCTTAGAATATGCAAAGAGGAAAAGGTCGAGGCTCTTATCCCAACAATTGATACAGATCTTTTAACCTTATCAGCGCATAGTATATGCTTTGATGAAATTGGTACCAAAGTGTTTATATCCGCAGAAGATAAGATAAAGATTTGCAGGGACAAGAGGTTAACAGCAGAATACCGTGAAGGCCTGGGACTTTCTTCTCCAAAAACCTTTGATGATGCAAAAAGCTACAACCTAGGCTTCCCAGCATTTATCAAGCCACTTGATGGAAGTAGCAGCATTTCTGCATACAAGCTAAAATCACAAACAGAGCTTGATGCATTTGCACAGGTTGTACCAGACTATATCATTCAGCCTTGCGTTGAAGGTACGGAATACACAGTAGATGCATTTTGTGATTATGAGGGCAATCCAATTTATATTACTCCAAGAATTAGACTTGCTGTAAGATCTGGGGAAGTCTTAAAAACACAAATAGTCCAGGACCAGAAGATTATAAACGAAATGAAAGTCCTTCTTGCAGACTTTAGACCTGTTGGTGCAATAACAGTGCAATTAATACGTGATGCAGAAGGAAATGATCACTATATCGAAATTAATCCGCGCTATGGTGGCGGAGCTCCTTTATCCATTAAGGCCGGAGCAAATAGTCCAAAAGCATTGCTAAGGCTTGTTGCGGGAGAGAAGTTGTCTTATGAAGATGGTGCAGCAGAAGACGGTGCTGTATATTCAAGATTTGATCAAGCAGTAAAAGTAAAATGATAGAGATTAACAATATACAAGAATGCATAGAATATTTGCAGGACATAGATGTTGTAATCTTTGATTTGGACGATACCCTTGCTAATGAAATAGATTATGTTAAATCCGGATTTGAGGCAGTAGCTAAAGCCTTCCCTCAAATCAGTGATTGCTATGCAAAGCTATTTTCAGCTTTTACAAACAAAGAAAGACCATTTGATAAAGTTCTAAACGAAGAAGGACTTTTTACAGAAGATAATCTTAAGCTTATGCTTGATAGTTATAGAAACCATAAGCCTGGTACCAAGTTTGTAAGTGGTGCAGAAGAGTGTCTTAAAGTTCTGCGTGCCCAGGGCAAAAAGCTAGGGGTTATAACCGATGGCAGAGTAGAAGCGCAGCAAGCAAAGATCGATGCATTAAAGCTTCAATCTTTTGTAGATAAAATTATCATTACAGATTCTCTAGGCATTCAGTTTAGAAAACCAAATCCTAAAGCATATGAAATGATGCAGGAATACTTTAACGTGCCGTATGCCAAGATGGCGTATATAGGGGACAACAAGAGCAAGGACTTTATTGCTCCAGAAACTTTAGGCATACGCGCAATACACGTAAATAACGTAGATGGGTTGTATAGATAGTTAGATGAAGATTCTATATGTAACAACAGTAGGAGCAACAATGACATTCTTTAAATCGTTTTTTAAAGAATTAGTTGATGATGGAAATATTGTAGAATTGGCATCGAATGAAACGGAGTGGGATTATCCCCAAGATGTTAAAGAGTTGGGCTTGAAATCCACACACATCGATTGCTCAAGGTCTATTTTAAGTATAGGTAACATTAAGTGTATCAAACAAATCAAGAAACTTGTTAAAGAAAATGAGTATGACATAGTTCATTGCCATACTCCAATTGCATCTGTTTGCACAAGGATAGCATGCAAGAAATTAAGAAAACAAAGAATAAATACCAAAAGCCCACTGCGCGTGTTTTATACGGCGCATGGGTTTCATTTTTATAAAGGCGCTCCAAGGAAGAACTGGATAATATTCTATCCAATAGAGAAACTTTGTGCTAAATGGACTGATGTGTTAATCACCATTAACAAAGAAGACTACAATCTAGCAAAAAACAAATTTGAAGGGCTTGGAAAGAACAAACAGTTTGAAGGCTGCAAGGTTGAATATGTTCCAGGCGTTGGAATAGATGTAGATAAGTTTGCCAATACTGTTGTAGATAAAGCAGCAAAGCGCAAGGAACTAGGTGTTCCAGAAGATGCATTCCTTCTGTTATCAGTTGGTGAACTTAATGAAAACAAGAACCATCAGATTGTGATAAAAGCTTTGGCTGAATTAATGAAAACCCCAGAAGGCATGGCAAAGAATTATTACTACGTAATAGCCGGCCAGGGACCATTAAAAGGAGAACTGCAAAACCTAATTGACAGTCTTAACCTTACAGAACGAGTAAAGCTACTAGGTTGGAG
>JAKSSJ010000028.1 GCA_024403215.1 Clostridia bacterium | reverse complement strand
CAAGTACTGGCTCGAATGCCTGAATACCAAGTCTATGAAGTGTAGGAGCACGGTTTAAAAGAACTGGGTGGTCCTTAATGATTTCATCAAGAGCATCCCAAACTTCTGGTCTTACCTTTTCAACCATTCTCTTTGCGCTCTTAATGTTGTGTGCATTACCATCAGCAACAAGCTTCTTCATGATGAAAGGCTTGAAAAGTTCAAGAGCCATCTACTTTGGAAGACCGCACTGATAGAACTTAAGCTCTGGTCCTACAACAATTACAGAACGTCCAGAATAGTCTACACGTTTACCAAGAAGGTTCTGTCTAAATCTACCCTGCTTACCCTTAAGCATATCGGAAAGTGACTTAAGTGGCCTTCCGCCAGGACCTGTAACTGGTCTTCCGCGTCTTCCGTTATCAATAAGAGCATCTACTGCTTCTTGAAGCATTCTCTTTTCATTTCTTACAATGATGTCTGGAGCTCCAAGATCTAAGAGTCTTTTAAGTCTGTTATTTCTGTTAATTACTCTTCTGTATAAATCGTTAAGGTCTGATGTTGCAAATCTGCCACCATCGAGCTGAACCATAGGACGAAGATCTGGTGGGATTACTGGAACAACTTCTAGTATCATCCATTCAGGTCTGTTGCCAGAAGCTCTTAAAGCTTCGATAACTTCAAGTCTTCTTACAACCTTAACCTTCTTCTGTCCCTGTGCTGTCTTAAGAGCATCTCTTAATTCTTCAGCAAGTGCATCTAAGTCGATTGCTGCAAGAAGCTCTCTAATTGCTTCTCCGCCCATTCCAGCCTTAAATGCCATGCCAAATTCTTCGCGAGCTTCTCTATATTCTTGCTCTGTAAGAACTTCCATGTACTTAAGTGTTGTTGTACCTGGATCTGTAACAATGTAAGAAGCGTAGTATAAAACCTTTTCAAGTACTCTTGGAGACATATCAAGAACCAAACCAATTCTTGAAGGAATGCCCTTAAAGTACCAGATATGAGATACTGGTGTAGCCAATGTAATATGGCCCATTCTCTCTCTTCTTACTTTTGCCTTTGTAACTTCTACACCGCAGCGGTCGCAGATAATTCCTTTGTAACGAATTCTCTTGTACTTACCGCAATGGCACTCCCAGTCTTTGGTTGGTCCAAAGATTCTTTCGCAGAAGAGTCCATCTCTTTCAGGCTTTAAAGTTCTATAGTTAATTGTTTCTGGCTTTTTAACTTCACCGTGAGACCAAGAAAGAATTTTCTCAGTAGAAGCAAGACCAATTTGTAATGATTCGAAATTAATATCCATATCTTACTCCTCCTCTCCTGGGAAATCCTCTTCCTCTTCTTCTTCGGTATCATACAAAGGATCTGTGTATGAGTCGAGCTCTTCGCCTTCAGCACTTACTGCACCAAAGCCAGAACCTTCACCAAAGAATTCTTCTTCACGTTTAAGGTTTTCAAATTCGATTGCGTTGAATGATGTTGCTCCCTCAAGATCTGATGTATCCTTAAGTTCAACTTCTTCATCATTCTCGCCAAGAACCTTAACATCCAGTGCTAAGCTCTGCATTTCCTTAATGAGAACCTTGAATGATTCTGGAATGCCTGGCTCTGGAATATTCTCGTCCTTTACGATTGCTTCGTAAGTCTTAACTCTTCCGATTACGTCATCGGACTTAACTGTTAAGATTTCCTGAAGTGTATATGCAGCACCGTAAGCTTCAAGTGCCCAAACTTCCATTTCTCCGAAACGCTGGCCACCAAACTGTGCTTTACCACCGAGTGGCTGCTGTGTTACCAGTGAGTACGGGCCCGTAGATCTTGCGTGAATCTTATCATCAACAAGATGGTGGAGCTTAAGCATGTACATGATACCTACTGTAACTGGGTTATCAAATGGTTGTCCTGTTCTACCATCTCTAAGCTGCAGTTTACCTGATCTTGGATAACCGCATTCTTCAAGAAGGTCAATGATTTCACTTTCCTTTGCACCATCAAATACAGGAGTTGCAATATACCAACCCTTCTTTCTTGCTGCAAGGCCAAGGTGAACCTCAAGTACCTGTCCAATGTTCATACGAGAAGGAACGCCCAGTGGGTTAAGCATAACCTGAAGTGGAGTTCCATCTTCCATGAATGGCATATCCTCTACTGGAAGTACTCTTGAAATAACGCCCTTGTTTCCGTGACGACCGGACATCTTATCTCCGACTTGAATCTTTCTCTTTGTAGCAATATATACTCTAACGAGCTTATTTACTCCTGGAGGAAGTTCATCGTTATTTTCTCTTGAGAAAACTCTTACGTCTACTACAATACCTGTTTCTCCGTGAGGAACTCTAAGAGATGTATCTCTTACTTCTCTTGCCTTCTCACCAAAGATAGCTCTTAAAAGTCTCTCTTCTGCAGTAAGCTCTGTTTCTCCCTTTGGAGTAACCTTACCAACAAGAATGTCAGAAGAATCAACTTCAGCACCGATTCTTACAATACCATCCTCATCAAGATCTTTAAGTGCATCGTCACCAACGTTTGGAATATCTCTTGTAATTTCTTCTGGTCCAAGCTTTGTATCTCTTGCTTCTTGTTCATACTCTTCAATATGAATTGAAGTGAGAACATCGTCCATAACCAGTCTTTCATTAAGGATTACAGCGTCCTCGTAGTTATATCCTTCCCAAGTCATGAAACCGATTAGGAGGTTCTTACCTAAGGAAATTTCACCGTGGTCTGTTGATGGACCATCAGCAAGAACTTCTCCTGCCTCAACTTTTTCACCGTGAGAAACGATAGGCTTTTGGTTTACGCAAGTACCCTGGTTAGAGCGCTTGTATTTAAGGAGCTTGTATTCGTCTTTATCTCCGTCTTCTGTTCTTACAATTACTCTTGTTGCATCTACGTATTCAACAACACCTGCTCTTTTAGCAATTACGCAAACACCAGAGTCATGTGCAGCAGAATACTCAACACCAGTTGCAATAAATGGTGCATCTGTAACAAGAAGTGGAACTGCCTGACGCTGCATGTTAGAACCCATCAGGGCACGGTTAGCGTCGTCGTTTTCAAGGAATGGAATCATTGCTGTTGCAATGGATACTACCTGACGTGGAGAAACGTCCATGTAATGAACTGCATTCCTTGGGAAGAGATCGATTTCACCCAGGTGTCCTCTTGCAAGAACTTTTTCGTTTACAAACTTTCCGTTCTTATCAAGTGGTTCGTTTGCCTGTGCAATGATAAGTCCTTCTTCCTCATCAGCAGCAAGATAATCAATTTCTTTTGATACAACACCCTTGCTTACTCTTCTGTATGGAGTCTCAATAAATCCGTATTTATTGATGATTCCGTATGTTGTAAGAGAACCGATAAGTCCAATGTTTGGACCTTCTGGAGTTTCAATTGGGCACATTCTTCCGTAGTGGGAATGGTGTACATCTCTTACTTCGAATCCTGCTCTTTCTCTTGAAAGACCGCCAGGTCCAAGAGCAGAAAGTCTTCTCTTGTGAGTAAGTTCAGAAAGTGGGTTTGTCTGATCCATAAACTGTGAAAGCTGAGAAGATCCGAAGAACTCCTTGATTGCAGCAGTTACTGGACGAATGTTAATCAAGTTCTGAGGTGTTGTTGCCTCTGTATCTTGAATTGTCATTCTTTCTTTAACAACTCTCTCCATTCTTGCAAGACCAATTCTGAATTGGTTTTGGAGAAGCTCACCAACAGTTCTAAGTCTTCTGTTTCCGAGATGGTCGATATCATCTACAGAACCGATGCCTTCTTGAAGACCAAACTGATATGAGATGGAAGCAATAATATCATCAAAGATAATATGCTTTGGTGAGAGTTCATTTCTATGAGCATAAAGGAATGCAGCAAGCTTATCGTTGTATTCCTTCTTTGCTTCTTTTGATTTGCCCTTCTTTGGATTTGCAGCTTGGAAATCTTCAAGAAGTGCAGACATTGCAGGATAGAAAACTTCATCTGGAAGTCTATATTCTGCTGGGTCAAATTCAAGGTAATCAGAGAAAGGAACAAAGTTGTTGCCGATAACCTTAACAGCCTTGCCTTCGTTTACCTTACTTTCAACCATTACGTATTCAATACCATAGCTTTGGATAAGTGCAGCGCTTTCCTTTGTAAGCTTGGTGCCTTTTCTAAAGAGAATCTCTCCTGTTGAAGGAATAACTGCGCTCTCCATAAGTGTGCAGCCAGTAATTCTTTCAGCAAGACCGAGCTTCTTGTTGTATTTATAACGACCAACTTTAGCCAGGTCATAACGCTTTGCATCAAAGAATAATGCTTCGATTAAATCATAAGCACTTTCAAATGTTGCTGGTTCGCCAGGTCTAAGTTTTCTGTAAATTTCCTTAAGTCCTTCGTCGAAATTGTGAGTGGTATCCTTTTCGAAAGTAAGGTTAAGTCTTTCAATATCACTACCAAAAATTTCGGTGATTTCTTCTGTTGTACCCTCATAGAGGATAGAAGCAGTGTTTGTCTTATACTCGCCGTATCTACGAACTTTCTTTCTGATATCGTCTTCACTCATGCTTGGGTTCTTACGTTTTTCAGCTTCTACTTTTTCTTCAACGGATCTATAAGACAGAGCTCTTAAGAGTGCAGTAATAGGCAGCTTTCTTGTTCTGTCTACTCTGACAGAAAGACTGAGTGCTGCATCTGTTTCATACTCAAGCCATGCACCACGGTTTGGAATGATTGTTGCACTAAAGAGTTTGTTATTTGATTTATCTGTTGCAACTGCATAGTAAGGTCCAGGGGATCTAACCAGCTGTGTTACAACAACTCTTTCGGCACCGTTGTAAATGAAGGTACCCTTTTCAGTCATGATAGGAAAATCTCCCATGAAGACTTCCTGCTCTTTGACTTCACCAGTTTCCTGATTGATCAGGCGTACTTTAACCTTAAGAGGTGCTGCGTATGTAGCGTCTCTTTCTTTGCATTCTTCCTGATCGTATTTTGTTTCATCTGAGATGGAATGGTCCACGAATTCGAGCGCGAGATTATCAGCGTAGTCCCTTATAGGGCTGATATCCTCAAACACCTCTGCAAGGCCTTCCTTAATGAACCAATCATAGGAATCCTTTTGGATGGCGATGAGGTTAGGCATCTGCTGTACAGCTTCTATTCTTGAGAAGCTCATGCGCTCTTTCTTGCCTATTTTCACTGCATGTGGCATGTGTGTCCCTCCTGAATTTTAAAAAAATCTAAATAAATTCTCTAATTTTTATGTTTTTTTGTATTCCTAAAATAACGCCAAAAGGGTTGCCCTAAATGACAACCCTTAGCGTATATTTTTTGTAAGTAAACTTATTTAAGTTCAACCTTAGCGCCAACTTCTTCGAGTTGAGCCTTGATCTGGTTAGCTTCTTCCTTACCAGCACCTTCCTTAACAGCCTTTGGAGCTCCATCAACGAGATCCTTAGCTTCCTTAAGTCCGAGTCCTGTGATTTCTCTAACAACCTTAATAACCTTAATCTTTTCTGCGCCTGCTTCTGCAAGGATTACATCAAAGCTATCCTTTTCAGCTGCTGCTTCGCCAGCACCTGCTGCTGCAACTGCTACTGGAGCTGCTGCGGAAACGCCAAATTCTTCTTCGCAAGCTTTAACGAGTTCATTAAGCTCGAGCACTGTCATACCCTTTATAGCTTCAATAATTTGATCTTTATTCATTTTAATTCTCCTAATAATTAACTACTAAACTATGCTTCTTTTGCTTTTTCGTCGGCAATTGCTGCAAGAGTGCGAACAAACTTGCCAACTGGGCTCTGGATAGATCCCATGAATTTTGCAATGAGTTCGTTTCTGGATGGAATTGCTGCAAGAGTCTTAAGACCTTCTGCATCATAAACGATTCCTTCTACGATACCTGCCTTAAAGGCCATCTTGTTTGTATCCTTGATTGCCTTATTGATAATTCTTGCTGGTGCAATTGCATCGTCCTTGCTGATTGCAAGTGCTGTAGGACCTGTTAATGCATCTTTTATTCCTTCAAATTCAGTTCCTTCAATTGCTCTAGCAATAAGTGTGTTTTTGTATACTGTGTAGTCAACACCTGCCTCACGAAGCGCTTTTCTCATAGCTGTTGCTTGTTCAACAGTTGTTCCCATGTAGTCAATTACTACTGCGGATTGTGCTCCATCAAGTTTTGCCTTGATCTCGTCAACTACAGCTGATTTAATTTTCAGACTTTCTACTGACATTTACTCTCCTTTCCGGTTTCCTTCCTTGGAAAACCTATTTCGATGTCCGAAGACTGAAAAGGCTATATTTATGAATCGTAACCTCGGCGAGAAATTAAGAATCATTTGATTCACTCGCTGTCTACAGCTATTGTATTCTGTCTAAGTTGCGATCTTTAACAAGCCGTTTTCTAGCCAAGCTTTGCTGGGTTAATCTTGATTCCAGGACCCATTGTGCAAGCAACGGATGCAGACTTAATGTACTGTCCTTTTGCTGCTGCTGGCTTTGCCTTGTTAATAGCATCAACGATTGCGAGGAAGTTTTCTTGAAGCTTCTGTGCACCGAATGATACCTTACCAATTTGTGTGTGAACAATGTTTTGTTTGTCAAGACGGTACTCAACTTTACCTGCTTTAATCTCCTTAAGAGCTTTCTCGAGGTCCATTGTTACTGTTCCTGACTTTGGGTTTGGCATAAGACCTTTTGGTCCTAATACTTTACCGAGCTTACCAACAACGCCCATCATATCTGGCGTTGCTACAACTACGTCAAAGTCAAACCAATTTTCTTTTTGAATCTTTTGTGCGAGCTCTTCGCCACCTACATAGTCAGCTCCTGCTGCCTGTGCTTCGTGTTCTTTTTCTCCCTTAGCAAATACAAGAACCTTAACGCTCTTGCCTGTGCCGTGTGGAAGTACGATAGCTCCTCTGATCTGTTGATCAGCATGTCTTCCGTCTAAGCCCATTCTGAAATGTGCTTCAACTGTTTCGTCGAACTTAGCTGTTGCTGTCTTAGCAAGAATTTCAAATGCTGGTTCAACGTCGTAGAGCTCAGCTTTGTTAATAAGCTTTGCTACTTCTTGGTACTTTTTGCCTTTCTTGGCCATAGTGTTACCTCCTTGTGGTACTAGCGGCTATTATGCCTCCCACCAATTAATCCTGGACAAGTATGCCCATGCTTCTTGCGGTTCCCTTAATCATCTCTGTTGCTGTGTCAACGTTTGCAGCATTAAGATCTGGCATCTTCTTCTCAGCGATTTCTCTAGCCTGAGCAGTTGTGATTGTGGCAACCTTCTTCTTGTTTGGTTCTCCAGATGCTTTATCAATTCCTGCAGCCTTTTTAATAAGAACTGGTGCTGGTGGAGTTTTGCAAATGAATGTAAAGCTCTTATCCTTGTAAACGGTGATAACTACTGGAATAGTCATTCCGCTTTGATCAGCAGTCTTAGCATTAAACTGTTTGCAGAAATCCATGATGTTTACACCATGCTGTCCAAGTGCAGGACCTACTGGAGGAGCTGGGTTAGCAGCGCCGGCAGCAATCTGAAGTTTAATTAAAGCATCAACTTGTTTTGCCATAAGCCTCTCCTTTCTATAGGGCGACCCTATTATTTTTATCTATATTTAATTGAGTTGTTTTCTACAATTATCAGTTGCTTCTTAGTTAAGCTTATCAACTTGATCGAATTCTAGCTCAACTGGAGTAGCTCTTCCGAACATATCAACCTTGGTCTTAAGAGTCTGCTTGTCAGCATTAACCTCTTCAACAAGACCAGTAAAGCCCTTGAATGGTCCGCTAATGATTTTAACGTTGTCGCGAGCCTGAATATTAAGGATGATTTCAACCTTTTCAATTCCAAGTCTTCTGATTTCCTCATCAGAAAGTGGAATAGGTTCTGAACCTTGGCCAACAAAACCAGTAACACCCTGGGTGTTACGAACTAAGTACCATGATTCATTTGTTACTATCATCTTAACTAAAACATAGCCAGGGAAAACTTTACGTTCTCTGGATTTGCTTCCGGTCTCTTTATGTTCAATTACTGTTTCCTTTGGCACGATGACTGCAAGTACTAAGTCCTGCATGCCTCTGTTTTCTACCAATTTTTCAAGATTGGTTTTAACCTTATCCTCGTGTCCGGAGTAAGTATGAACAATGTACCACTTTGGTTCCTTAAGACGTCTAAAAAATCCTGCTGGAATCTCATCAGCCTCTCTTGCTACTGAAACAGTCTGACCATGCATTCCACTAGCAGATCTATCAACTGGTCTTGCAAAAGGCTTAACCGGTTTTTCTTCTTCTAGTTCTTCTGGTTCCTGCATAGCAGCAGTTGGCTCTAAAATCATTTCGTCGGACATTCTAATGCTCCTATACGATAAGTCCTAAGAGTGCAAGGAAGACTGTATCAAGCACCCAGAAAAGTAAAGCAAATAATGCACATACTACGATTACTACGAGTGTGTACTTATATGTTTCCTTCTTTGTAGGCCATACAACCTTTTTAAGTTCTGCTCCTACTCCCTTGAAGTATTCAGCAACTCTTGCGAAACCTTTTTTCTTAACAACAGCTTGTTCTGCCATGTCTGTAGTCCCTTCCTACTTTGTTTCCTTGTGAAGTGTTTCCTTCTTGCAGAACTTGCAATACTTTTGAAGTTCGATACGATCAGGATCATTCTTCTTGTTTTTTGTAGTGTTGTAATTTCTCTGTTTGCATTCAGAGCATGAGAGAATTACCTTAACTCTGTTACCTGCTTTTGCCATTTTAATGGTTCCTCCATTTCAAAATACACAATGCCTCCTGCGGCATAGTGATACCCAATAAGAATACCAAAGCAATTTGGCTATGTCAACGAAAATTTTAAGCTTTTTTGGCTTTTTTAGAAGAAACAAATCTTAATTCCAATGATGATGAGAACCACGCCGCCCAAAATGGAAGCTTTTTCCTGCACCTTGTTGCCCAGCTTTTTGCCTAGTAAGGCCCCAATCATTGAAATTACAAAGGTTATAAGCCCTATGATTAGCGCTGCTAAAACAGCCTTTACTGCGTCATATTCGGCTATTGTAAAGCCAACAGAAAGGGCATCAATGGCTGTTGCTATGCCTTGCAGCATAAGAGCACCAAAGCTTAAAACCTTTGCAGTGCCCTCATAGACCCTGCCTTCGCTTCTTAAGCCCTCCATTAGCATCCTTCCACCTATCCAAACAAGAAGTATTAAAGCTATCCATGGGATAAAAGGCTGGACCTTAACAAATTGCTCCACTACTGTATGGACACAAAACCATCCAATAAGCGGCATTAAGGCCTGGAAGAATCCGTAGACAAATGACATTAGGGTCATTTTCTTTCTGCTCATGTTAGGCTCGTTGAGGGTATTTACTATAGAAACCGAAAAAGTATCCATAGCAAGCCCAAAGCCTAGTAATAGATTTGTGATTATAAAGTTGAACATAATTTCACAATTAACTCCCAAATAATTGGCATAAACATTGCTGGCAAAAAGTTTGCAACCTTAATCTTTGTTATGCCAAGCATGTTAAGTCCTATCCCCACTAAAAATAGGCTTCCAATAGCTGTTGCCATTCCTACAACCTCCGGCAGAAGTACATCTGCAAGAAGGCTAGCTAAAACTGTTAAAAGTCCCTGATAGATTAATATTGATGCTGCCGAAAGCATTACACCTATTCCGCAGCCCATTGAAAGCGTAATGGCGGATATTCCGTCTAATACGCCCTTGGTCAAATATATTGTGTGTTGGTGGGATATGCCTGATTCTAAAGCGCCCATAAAAGTCATGGAGCCTATGCAAAATAGTAGCGATGCGCCAACAAAGCCTTCCGCAAACTTTGAATTTGGCTCGCTCTCTGCGTCAGCCTCGACCTTATTTTTGATGAGCTTCTTTTCAGCCCAATTGCCCAGCCTTGTAAATTGCTTATCAATGTCAATAAGCTCGCCAATAGCTACGCCCACAATAAGGCACAGAAGCAGCTTAACTGGATCGTCATTGTCAGCCGCACCGTTTATACCCATGCACAAAACAAAGATGGCGAAGACCTGATAGATTCTTTCGCCAACTCTTTTTAATTTTTCTGACTTAAATATGCTACCAATTAAAGAGCCTACTATAACGAAAGCTGCATTGGCTAGCACGCCTAGAAATATGTCCACCTATTAACCCCTCTTCTGACCAATCTTATCTAAAAGTTTAAATGACAATGGATAAACTCCAATAAGAAGGAAGATTACTATTGCATATCTAAATGTTCTTACAAGCAGTGCTGCCGTTGTTCCTGAGTCAAGGAAAGCAGAAGAGAACGGAAGCTTTAAAGCTGTATTTAATGCAAAGAATAAACCAGCACCTATTACTACTCTAAGTACAATCTGAAGTGGCTTTCTAGTACCCTCAAAGTTTACATAGCGCTCTTCAAAGAGAAAGCCCATAAAGCCGCCGAGCATCATTCCGTAGCTTGTATAAAAATCATTGCTTGTGCAATAGAAAAATCCTGGAAGACCAACAACGAGAAGTATTAAGAATAATACCCAGTCTTTTTTAATAATTGCAGAAAGCCTAGGAATTATAGCCATAACTATAAGGCCAAGTGCCCAACCGCAAAGAACATCTGTTGGATAATGAACGCCTACACAAAATCTTGAAATACCGATTAGTGCAATTACTATAGTAACTATAATTGTAATCGGCTTCTTCTTTTGGTACTGAGCTACAGATCCATATGCAAGCATAGAGTTTGTTGCATGTCCTGATGGGAATGAATATCCCTGTGCAGCAATGTCCATAATGTCTGCATCAGCATCAACCTTTTTAAGGCACTGAATGCTAGGATGATCCATATAAGGTCTTCTTCTTAGTGCAATGTTTTTAATCATTGGGAACAAAACTCCGCCTACAACTATGTTAAGGCCTATATGCTTTCCGCACTTTTTGTCCCATGCCCAATAGAAAAATCCCAACACTGCAATCATTACCATCTCTTGTCCAAGTGTTGAGCAAAAAGATGCAAACGCAATTCCAAACTTTCCAAGATGTGCCTGAAGAAATTCCATCAAGGAAACTTCCCAGTTAAAATAAAATGTATTTCCCATAATAATATTCCTAAATAATGTCCTTAACTATTTCTTGCTTCCAAAAGTAATTGTTGCTCCGCTTGAGCTATCTCCGCCTGATGGCATGTACTGCTGCATATAAGGAGCAAGACGTTTTGCAAACTCAGAAAGAGGCATGGTCTGAAGAGTAATATTGCCAGGGCCAGTTACTACTGTAAGGAAGAGTCCCTCACCACCAAACAATACATTCTTTGCGCCCTTTACTGTCTGAATATCAAGACTGCAGCTTGCATCCATAATAGCAAGGCTTCCTGTATCAATTAACATCTGCTGTCCTGCCTCAAGTGCGTAGGAAACTGCAGATCCATCTATCTCTAAAAATACGATTCCATTGCCAATAGCCTTTTGCATAATAAAGCCTTCACCGCCAAATAGGCCAGCTCCAAACTTCTTGTTAAAGAAGACCTCGGTTGTTACTCCCATTGTGGAAGCAAGGAAGGCTGACTTTTGGAAAATGATAGGGTGGCTATCTGTTACTTCAAGGGCAACAATGTTTCCAGGGAAGCTACTTGCAAAAGCAATCATGCCCTCTCCACCTTGAGCTGTATAAATGTTTCTAAAAATCTTCTCGCCAGAGAACATTCTACCAAGGGCCTTGCCAAAAGAGCCTCCGCCCTCTGTTTGCATGCTCATATTTGGGCTCATCCAAGCCATAGAGCCGCCCTGATTTGTCATTGCTTCTCCAGCCTCAAGTGTACAAATTACTACCGGAAGATTTCCGCCTTGAATCTCGTATTTCATTTTATGGTCCTTTCTTTAGTCACTGCGGCAGCAAGCTGGTTGCCCCGCATTTGTAACATTATTTATAACAAAATATTTTACCATATTTCCTTGCATTTTTATAGTAGCCAAGGACCACCTCGTCCATATTACCTTCTTTTTACTTGCAATTGGAGCTTTCTGGTGCTATAATCCTAACATTAAATTAATACAGTCCCGTTGAGGTAGGCAGAATGAAAAGACTGCTTGCTTAGGGAACTCTGGAGAATCCCATTAAATTGGGTGCCGAAGGTGCAAGGCAAGGGATAACCCGTGGCCGAATCTCTCAGGCAAAAGGACAGATGGCAAAACAGATTAATATTTTGCATTGTTCTTCCAGAGTCGCCAAGATGGCGGCTTTTTTAGTTCAGAAAAGGAGAAAAAAATGGAAGAAGCTCTTTACAAAATTGTATGTGATATAAACACATATCTATCAAACTACATCCTGGTATTCCTTCTTGTAGCAGTTGGTCTTTGGTATTCTATCAAGACTCGCTTCGTTCAGGTAAGATGCTTTGGCGAAGGAATGAAGAAGGTGTTCGGTACCCTAAAGCTTAAGGGGGAAAAACAAAGCAGCGGCATGACATCATTTCAAGCCCTTGCAACAGCAATAGCTGCCCAGGTTGGTACAGGAAATATCGTAGGTGCATCCGGCGCAATCTTAACAGGTGGTCCTGGCGCAATCTTTTGGATGTGGATTATTGCTTTCTTTGGAATGGCAACAATTTACGCAGAAGCAACCCTAGCCCTTAAGACAAGAACCGTTGAAAAAGACGGAACCATAAAAGGCGGTCCAGTTTACTATATTACAACCGCATTCAAAGGAGGCTTTGGAAAATTCCTTGCAGGCTTCTTTGCTGTAGCCATTGTACTTGCCCTTGGCTTTATGGGCTGCATGGTACAATCAAACTCTATTGGTTCAACAATGGAAACAGCCTTTGGAATCCCTTCATGGATTGTTGGTATCATTCTTGTAGTTATTTGCGGTATCATTTTCATTGGCGGAGTTAGCCGCCTTGCATCTGTTACAGAAAAGATTGTTCCTATCATGGCAACAATCTTCCTCATCGGCGGACTTGCAGTTCTTATCGCAAGAATTAAATATATTCCAGCAACAATTGGAATGATTTTTAAATATGCTTTCGAGCCACAAGCAATCATCGGCGGTGGTTTTGGTTATGCAATTAAAACAGCTATAAGCCAAGGCGCTAAGAGAGGATTATTCAGCAATGAAGCTGGTATGGGTTCAACACCTCATGCTCACGCTCAAGCAAACGTAAAAGATCCACATGATCAAGGCGTTGTTGCTATGATTGGTGTATTTATTGATACATTTGTAGTGCTCACATTAAACGCACTTGTAATCATATCTACACTTTACACCAAAGACGGCATACTCTATGACGGAACAATTCCTGATGGAATAGGAAAAGCAAACCTCGCACAAACTGCATTCGGAACAGTATTTGGCGAAAGCTTTGGTGCAATCTTTGTTGCAATCTGCCTATTCTTCTTTGCATTCTCAACAATTCTTTCTTGGAACCTGTTTGGTAAGATTAATGCAAACTTCCTGTTTGGAAAGAAGAATCCAAAAGCTTGCACACTAGTTTATTCAATCATCGCTTTGGTGTTTGTATTCATTGGAACTATTGCATCTAACGATCTTGTTTGGGAACTTACAGATATGTTTAACAACCTGATGGTAATTCCAAACGCATTAGCGCTCTTTGCACTAACAGCACTTGTAATTAAAAAAGACTAAAGCTAAAGGCGGCCTTAAAGGCCGCCTTTTAAATTACTTTTGGAAAGAGCCCAGCGAAG
>JAKSSJ010000027.1 GCA_024403215.1 Clostridia bacterium | reverse complement strand
AATTCCTCCAACCTTAAGTACATTTGGATGAACCATACCGCAGCCAAGGATTTCAATCCATCCAGATCCTTTGCAAACGCTGCAACCACGTCCTCCGCACTTAAAGCAGCTTACATCCATTTCTGCACTTGGCTCAGTGAATGGGAAGTGGTGAGGTCTAAAGTTGGTCTTAATAGAAGATCCAAACATTTGCTTTGCAAATGAATCTAAAACTCCCTTAAGATCTGCCATTGTAATGCCCTCATCAACAACAAGTCCTTCAACCTGATGGAACATTGGTGAATGAGTTGCATCTGGAGTATCACATCTAAAGCATCTTCCTGGAGCGATTACTCTAATTGGAGGCTTCTGACTTTTCAATGTTCTAACCTGTACGCAAGATGTCTGAGTTCTTAAAAGAACATCATCTGTGATATAGAAAGTATCTGTGATATCTCTTGCTGGATGATTTGGTCCTGCATTAAGAGCATCAAAGTTATTATAAACAGTTTCTACTTCTGGTCCTTCAGAAACAGAAAAGCCCATAGATCCAAAGATCTTTGTAATCTCTTCTATTGTCTGAGTGATTAGATGCTTTGTGCCAACTGGTTTAATAATACCTGGCTCTGTAACATCTACTGCCTGACGCTTAAACTCAGCTTCCTGCTCTTTTGCTTTTAGCTGCGTCATAGCATTTGACAAAAGCTCTTCTATCTGAGCCTTAGTTTGGTTTGCAACCTGTCCCATAGTTTTTCTTTCTTCTGGAGCAAGGTCTTTCATGGACTTTAAAATTTCAGTAAGCTGTCCCTTCTTACCTAAAAATTCAATACGCAGCGCTTCGGCATCTTGAACGCTTTCAGCTTTTTCAAGTTTTTCCTTAGCCTGCGCTAATATGTCTTTAAGACGTTCTGTCATTTTTATCTCCTTTGACGAAGTGATTCATACATAATAATGCTTGCAGATATTGCAGCGTTTAGACTTTCTGTTTTTCCTTCCATAGGAATAGAAAGAGTTTCAGAATTTTCTAAAAGCTTTTTAGAAACACCATTACCTTCATTACCGATTACAATGCAGGAATTTTCTTTTATGTCTGCATCATATACGCTTTTTGCCTGCATGGCTGTTGTATATAGCTTCTTACCATGGTTTTTAAATACAGTTGTAAGCGTGTCCTCATCTTCAAAGAAGATGATAGGAAATCTAAGCATGCTTCCTGCTGCAGCTCTTACAACCTTTGGTTGATATACGTCTGCAGTACCTTTTATTACTGCAAGGCCCTTAAAGCCCAAAGCCTCTGCTGTTCTAATAATAGTTCCAACATTGCCTGGATCTTGAAGTCTATCGAGCACAACAACATTACCATTTTGCACTAGTTTAAAGAACTCATCCTCAGTCATTTGCCTCTTTTCCATAACAGCCACAATATCTTGAGGACTGTTTGTTTGAGTCACCTTTGCAAATGCTTCACTAGATAGTTCGTAAACGGCCAGGTTCTTTTCTTCAGCTAAAGCTGCAATCTCTTGCACCTCTTCTGAGCTAGACCCAGCCAGGGTAAAGATGAATCTCACTCTTCCACCCTCTTCCATTGCTTCCTTAACAATGTTTGGGCCCTCTAGCAAAAACAATCCGAGCTCGTCACGATATTTCTTTTCAAATAGCGATGCCGCCTCTTTAATTATTCTATTTTCCTTAGAACTAATTGTTTGCATTAAAATACTTTCTTTGCATATTATCAAAAGAAGCCGGCTTAAAGCCGGCTTCAAATTTGCCTTATGGCTACAGCTTAAGATCTGGAGTATTCTTTAAAAATTCTGGGATTGGAAAATCTGTATCTGGGTTATAACTAGAACCAGAAGTTAAAGTATTAAAGGCCTCTTCAATCTTTTCTTCGTCTGCAGCTTTTCTTTCTTCAATTTCAGGATCTACAGGTTCTTCTTTCTTTGCTTCATTAAAATCAGATGCTGAAGCATCAAGTGCTGCAGATCTGCCAAGATCTCCTTCAAATCCTGTTGCAATTACTGTAACTTTAATTTCATCATGCATTTCTTCTTTGATTGATGTACCAAAGATGATGATTGCATCTTCATCAGCTTCTTTTGCAACAACGTCTGCTGCTGCATTAACCTCGAGCATACCAAGGTCGTAGCCACCCATGATGTTGAGAAGAACTGCCTTTGCTCCCTTAATATTTGTTTCAAGAAGTGGGCTTTCGATTGCGTTTTGAATAGCCTTTTCAACTCTGTTCTCTCCGCTTGCCTTACCAACGCCCATATGAGCAATGCCCTTATCTGTCATTACTGTCTTAACATCGGCAAAGTCAAGGTTGATAAGTCCTGCATCAGAAATAAGACCAGAGATACCTTCTACACCTTCTTTAAGAACTTCGTCAGCCATAGTAAATGCCTCTATGATGCTTGTGTTCTTTTCAGAAATTGAAAGAAGTCTATCATTAGGAACAACAACGAGGGAATCTACATAGTTCTTTAAGAACTTAATTCCAAGCTCTGCGTGTTCTCTTCTCTTTTTACCTTCAAATGTGAATGGCTTTGTAACAACACCAACAGTTAAAGCTCCAGAAAGCTTTGCTGCCTTTGCAACAATTGGAGCTGCTCCTGTTCCTGTTCCGCCACCCATACCTGCGGTGATAAATACCATATCAGAACCTTCAAGGTATTTTTCTATATTCTCAAGACTTTCCTCTGCAGACTTTTGTCCTACTTCTGGATTTCCACCTGCACCAAGTCCTCTTGTAAGCTTTTCACCAATCTGAATTTTTGTTTCAGCTTTTGAATTTTTTAATGCCTGTTTATCTGTATTAACAGCAATAAAATTAATGCCCTGAAGATTTGCATCTATCATGCGATTTACAGCATTGCATCCTGCTCCTCCAATACCAACAACCTTGATATTAGCAGCAGCATCTTCTGGTGTTTCAAATTGTAACATTGGGGACATATTTTGGCCTCCTAATAACCTAAATATAATATAGTACACTTAATGATAGCACAAAGCGGCTTTTGTGTAAATAAAAAACAATATATAGTAGAAATAAAAAAAACGAGGCACAACATTTTTTGTTATGCCTCGAATTTTCCATATTTTCCTAAATTAATCGATTTTCGGGCTAAATGAGAAATAACCGTCGCTTCCAACCCTTATAACTCCCTTGCTAATTCCCTGGCTATATTGCTCCTCCATGAGCCTTCTTATGCCGTCTATGTTGTTCATAATCTCCGACGGGCTACCCTCGCAATAGTAATTTTCGTTGATATAGGCCCTAACAAGGACGGTAGAAAAATATACTCTTTGGAAGTACAAATCAGTGTTTTCTACAGCCTTTAATAGGTCCAAAGTGTCCGTCAGAAGGTAGGCCTGCTCTATGCCCAAAGGAACCCCCGGTTCCATAGTTTTAATAATCATGCCGTCGAGCACGGTAAGCTCTGGTTTTTTATCTGTAATGCTTAAAACCATGCCCTCGTTATCAATAAGAATATAGCCCTCTTCAAATGGAATGCAGGCATATTCAATTCTTTCCGTCAAATTAATTCTAAGCGTACCCATAGGGATCTTTTGAATTTT
The DNA here is from genome assembly GCA_024403215.1 of Clostridia bacterium. GTDB lineage: Bacteria > Bacillota > Clostridia > Peptostreptococcales > Anaerovoracaceae > RUG13409. Next base: position 10,287 of record JAKSSJ010000027.1, on the reverse strand, counting down.
TGCGAGCCTAATGTAAGGGGTTTCAAGGAGCCTGTCTCTTGCCGGTTTTGTCTTAACCTCAAAGATCAAATTCTTACCCGTTGTAAGACCACTAAGCTCGATTACCTGAGCCGGAGTATAGAACTCATTCCCTACAACTTCAATATTGTTTACATAAAATAAAGGCGATTGCAGGGCGTAGATTATTCCGCCTAAAACTAAAATATAGCAAAACGAAGAAGATAATTTTTCTTTTTTCTCTTCTTCTTTTTCTTCTTTTTTACTTCCTTTTGTTCAGTTGTTTCGGCCTGCGGAGCTTCCTGGGCCTCTTGGGCCTCGGCATCTTCTTTGGACTTATTTGCAGACATCTCTGTCTGAAGTCTTTGAAGATATTCCTCCGGGCTTATTCTTTCTTCACCCATTTATTTAATAATCAAATTATCAAATATTATATCAGCCGCATCAGTATGTGCAAGAGATTTTGCTCTTACCTTCATGCCAGATAAATCTTCTGGCCTTGATATTAAACTAAGAATTTCAGATGCTAATACTTCCTCTCCTTCTACAAGAGAGCTTTCCTCAACTAAAATAGCAGCACCTTCATCAGCAATTGCTTTAGCATTATGATATTGATGATTGTTTGTAACATTAGGACTTGGCACAAGTATTGATGGTTTACCACTTGCCAAAATCTCAGACACTGCAATAGCACCAGCTCTACTTACAACAACATCAGCAGCCTTCATAAGAGTTGGCATATTATTTGCATAGTCAATTAGCATCACATTCTTTGCGCTAAGCTTTTCCTTTACTTCATCATAATATCTTTTGCCAGTAACAAAGATAAGCTTAACATTAAACTGATCTACCTTTTTAGCAAAATCAATTACTTCTCTATTGAGCACATTTGCGCCAAGGCTTCCGCCCGTTGCAAGTACAATTATATCGTCCTTTGAAAAGCCAAGTTCTTCTCTGCACTTTGCTTCATCGAGTTTTTCAAAATCAGATCTAATAGGGTTGCCGGAAAACATTACTCTATCAGGATGAGCAAAGGCCTTCTCGGTATTTCTAAAGCTTATAAACACTCTATCAACAAAGCTGCTTAGAATTTTATTAGTCATTCCAGGAACAGCATTCTGCTCGTGTATCATGCAAGGAATTCCAGCTCTATGAGCATGAAGAAGCACTATGCCAGTTACATAAGCACCTGTTCCAATTGCAAGATCAGGTTTAAACTCGGCTAGAATTTTTTCTACTTCCTTGCCACCCTCAATTGCATTGTGAAGAGTTTTAATATTTCTAATAAGCAGCTTTCTTTTAAAGCCACTTGCATCTACTCCTCTAATTTCATAACCAGCCTCTGGAACTAATTTATTTTCCATTCCAGTCTTTGTTCCTATGAAAAGAATTTCAGAGCTTGGATCTTTTTCTTTAATTTTGTCGGCAATAGCAATGGCAGGATAAATATGTCCTCCCGTGCCGCCACAGCTTAATAGTACTCTCATAAGGTTACCCTCGTTTGTTTTGAGACATTATACGCTATTCCAAGCTCAGCCATCATAAGTATGGTTGCAGTTCCTCCCAAACTAATAAGAGGAAGTACCACACCAGTTGGTGGGAAGCTTGCAGTAACTACTGCTATATTAATTATTACTTGAAATGCAAGGTGCATTGCAACGCCGCCAGCAAGTAGCATACCAAATTTATCTTTAGCATGAATGGAGACAGTAAATATTCTCCACACAAGAACTATAAACACTGCAATAAGAGCTGTAACTCCGATAAAACCTAGCTCTTCTCCTATTATTGGGAGAATGAAATCGTTCATAGGTTCTGGAAGATATAAAGCCTTTTGAACACTTTTGCCAAGACCAAGACCAGTTACTCCACCAGATCCAAATGCCAAAAGTCCCTGAGCAACCTGATAGCCTTTTCCAAGAGAATCAGCAAAAGGATCCCAGAAACCCGTGATTCTTTCGAGCATGTAGCCACCTTTCATAAATACTAAGGCGCCAACACCTGCTACAGCTGCTGCTCCTCCAAATACTATCCAAGAGATGGAAAGACCAGCAAGAAACATTACTCCAATGCCAATTAATGCAACTATTCCTGCTGTTGAGAAATTTGGTTGCTTAAATACCAATATAAAAGCTAGGCCCGTTATTCCAAGACCAGGAAGCGCATTAACAAATTTTTTATCCTTTAAATCCATCTTGGTTGAATAAAGCCAAGCAAAGAATAATATGATACAAGTTTTAATTACCTCACCAGGCATTACTGTAAATAGCTTAAAATCAAGCCATCTTGTTGCATTGTTTATAGTAATTCCAAGAGGTGTCCAAATAAGGCCAAGAAGTACAAAACCAATAAAAATTGCAGGAATGGCAAGCCATTTCAAAAAATGATAATCAATAAAAGAGCAAACCAAAAATGCAATCCACCCGAGTATCATCCATTTCAAATCATCCTTAAGAAAATACACTGGGTCTCCATACTTACTTAGTCCAGTATAATAACTTGCAGAGAAAACCATGATTAGGCCAAACAAAGATAGAATGATAGTAGTAATTATCATTCCAAAATCGCCCTCATGAAATTTGCTCACAAATTTTTTCTTCATTACTAATTAAAGAGCCTTTACTAATGCCTTAAACTCGTCTCCTCTTTCTTCAAAGCTTTTATACATATCCCAGCTTGCGCAAGCAGGAGACAGAAGAACTGTATCGCCTTTTTCACCAAGTCTTGCAGCAGAGGCAACGCAAGCATCAAGACTTTCGCACTTTATGATGTTTTCATCATCAAAACCAAGCTCAATTGCTTTTTTAGCAATTTTGTCTGCAGTCTTACCAAGAAGAATTAAATATCTAACCTTCTTGCCAAAGGAATTAATAAAATCAGAGAAATCTAAATTCTTATCATAACCGCCTGCAATCAAAATGATAGGGCCATCAATTGCCTCAATTGCTCTAATTGATGATGCAGTATTTGTTCCCTTAGAATCGTTGATATATCTAACGCCTTTTATTTCTCTTACAAACTCAAGTCTGTGCTCTACACCCTTAAAGTTTTTAAGTACCTTTTCAATAGTCTTTGCCTTTACTCCAGCAAATATTGCCATTGCGCACGCACAAAGAACATTTTCAATATTGTGATTACCAAGTATATTAAGCATAGAGACATCAAAGATTTCCTGATCTTTTCCGTCTTTTCTAACAACAATGATATTATCTTTTAAGAAAGCAGCGTCACTGACTCCATTAAGATCAGCTTCGGTCTTTGTTCTTGTAAACATTACTTTCTTTGATTTTGCTTTTGCAATTGAAACTACAGTCTGCTCGTCATCTGCGTTATACACTAAGATGTCTTCCTCAGTCTGGTTTTCAAAAATTCTTTCTTTGCATCTGTAGTATTCCTCTGCTGTTCCATGTCTATCCAAATGATCAGGACTTAAATTTGTGATGCACGCAATATGAGGTCTAAAGCTTTTAATAGTCTCAAGCTGATAATTTGAAACTTCAGTAACTAAAATGCTATTCTCTGTTGTCTGCAATGCAATATCACAAACAGGGTTTCCGATATTTCCAACAGTAAAGCTTTCAAAGCCAGCGTCCTTTGTAATCATACCAAGAAGAGTTGTAACTGTTGTTTTGCCATTAGTTCCTGTGATAGCAATAAATGTTCCCTTTGACTTTTCATAGGCAAGCTCAAGCTCTCCAATTAATTCTTTCCCAAAGCTTGCTACTTCAGTATGAGGATTAATACCAGGGCTAATAATTGCTCTATCATATTGTTCTGTTGGCATTTCAGCAAAATAACATTTGATGCCATGGTCTTTAAGCCATGTAACATTATCTGCATCAAGTTCTTCCTCTGCTTTTGCATCCCATACAGCAAGCTGCGCATCACCGCGCAATAGCCTTGCAGCTGCCATACCTGATTTGCCAATGCCCATTATTAAAATCTTTTCCATAATCTAACCTACCAATATTTCTAGCGCACAGAAAACTGTTGTAACTATGCAAAACATAATAACCACTTTAGTCTCCTTCATTCCACCAAGCTCAAAGTGGTGGTGAATAGGAGCCATTCTAAAGAAACGTCTTCCATTTTGCGTTTTAAATACAAAGACTTGAATGATAACAGAGAGTGCCTCTATTACATATATGATTCCTGCAACAGGAAGAACAAATTCCGTTTTAGATATAATAGCAATTGCAGAGAGTGCCCCGCCGAGAGCTAAAGAACCTGTATCCCCCATAAATACCTTTGCAGGATGATGGTTGAAAAGAAGAAATGCCAAACAGCAACCATACAGAATTATTGCTGCAGCAAAAGCATTTAAATTGTTTCTTGCAACTACTGTAAAGCAGAGAGCAACAATTGCTGTAACTGATGATGCAAGACCATCAAGTCCATCTGTAAGATTTACTGCATTAGTCATTGCAACAACAACAAACACAACAAACGGATAATAGAATAATCTAAAGTTAATAGTAAGCCCAAGTATTGGGAAGCCTACCATAGTGCCATAGGCATTACCTGCATATATTGCAAGAATTAGTGCAACAAATATTTGAAGTGCAAGCTTTTGAATTGCAGTAAGTCCTAAATTTCTTTTCTTAACAACCTTAATATAGTCATCAATAAAGCCTATTGCTGCATAAGCTAAAGTAACAAAGCAAATTACAAGTGTATCCCTTGAAATCGTTTTTTCAGGGCTGAAGAATAAACCATAATTTAAAGAACAGAGTACAAAGCCCAAAACTATAGCAAGTCCGCCCATTGTAGGAGTGCCGCTTTTAGCCATGTGAGCTTTTGGTCCTTCCTCTCTAATGCTTTGCCCAGCCTTAAGCCTTCTGAGCACGGGTAAAAGCAGCGCCTCTAAAAGGGCTGCTATTATAAATGCTATAACGGCAAGTACTATTGCCAGCAATAATCTTTGATCTTCACTTAGCATGATAGGTTTTTCTAATGAGCTCTGCTACTTCAGAAATCTTTGTTGAGTTAGACCCCTTAACAAGCACAGCGTCTCCCTTTCTAATAATTTTTAAAACATATTCTTTTACCTCATCTAAGGTATTAAGACCCATATAAGCACATCTATTGCCTTCTACGCTTCTCATACCATCAAGGTATTCTTCTTTGTTGTCTCCATAAGCCACAACCATGTTAACACCAAGTCTTGCTGCAGCTTCTCCCACTCTATTGTGGCCTCTAACGCTTTCGCTTCCAAGCTCAAGCATATCACCTAAAACCAGTATCTTTCTTTGCGCAGTTATGCTGCCGATAGCGGCAATGCCAGCCACTACGGAATCTGGGCTAGCATTGTAGCTATCGTCTATGAGGATAATACCGGATAAATCTTCAAGCTTTAATCTTTTTTCTGTTGCACTCACATTGCGAAGTGCATCAGCGGCCTTCTTTAAAGGAATGCCATATTCAATACCGCAAGATGCCGCAAGGGCAGCATCTACGGCGTTGTGCTCGCCGATAAGCGGAAGTTCAAAATGAACACCGTTTAAGTTAAACTCTATTCCTGATGTTCCTTGAGCACGTACATTTTCAAGCATCATATCAGAGCCAACACCTACTATCTTAAAGTGTTCTTTATTCTTTGCTCTTGTTCTTATTTCTTCCTTTGTTTTCAAATAGTCTGATGATGAATTTACAATGAGCACATTACTTGCGTCAAACTCAGAAACTATCTCGAGTTTTGCATCAGCAATTGCATCTCGTGTTCCGAGTCTTTCAAGATGCGAAATTCCAACATTAGTAATGATAGCAACTTCTGGGTGAACTCTTTTTACATAGCCCGCAATCTCACCAGGCTTATCCATGCCCATTTCAAATACTACAGCCTGAGTTGATCCATCAGCATCAAACGATGTAAGTGCTATACCTAAATCTGTATTTAAATTTTTCTTTGTAGCGATAGTTCTAAATTTTGAGGAAAGCACTGCTGCTGTAAGCATTTTAGTTGTTGTCTTTCCAACGCTTCCTGTAACTGCAACTTTTCTGAGTTTAAATTCATTAAGATAAGCTGCAGCCATATCGCAAAATGCCTTAACTGTATCTTTTACAACGATAAATGTTGCGTCGTAGATGTTTTGTTCTTTTGTTACTAAAAAGCATCTGCATCCTTTATTGTACGCAGCAATTATATAATCATGTCCGTCTGTTTTTTCTCCTTTAATGCAGACAAACATGTCTCCTGCTTTGCATTCCCTGGAATCAATTTTTACATCCTTAACTATACGTCTAGGATTCCCAAGGATTATTGCATCTTCACATGCAGCAGCTAAAAATTTTACACCAGTTGGTCTCATTTACTCTTCCTCTTTTTGTACTACTTCATAATATAGTGTTACTGCAGAATTTTTGAGTACTTCTTCTCCAGCCTTAGGGAATTGATCCACAATGATAATCTCTCCTTCTGTATCAACTAAGGCAGGCGATAACTGATATGTCAAATCAAGTCCTGCAAGTCTTCCTATTGCATCATCAAGGGCCTTTTCAGTAACATCAGGAACTGTTGTCTTCTTGCTTGCCAAAGCCTTCTTTTGTGCATCGGAATACTGTGGTTGAATATTTAAATACTGAAGAACATCTTGCATGATAAGCTTTGCGCAAGGTGCTGCAGCTTCAGAACCGTGGACTCTTCCTTTTGGAGAGTCAGTTAGTACGAGAACTACAAACTGCGGATCATCAACAGGTGCAACACCGATAAACGATGCAAAGAAGTCTGTGTCAGAGTATCCTCCGACTGTTGGCTTACTTGCTGTACCTGTCTTACCACCAATCCGATAGCCTGCAATTTTTGCGCTTCCGCCGCCGCCTTCAGAAACTACCTTCTCCATAATATTAAGCATATCCTTTGCTGTTTGTGCAGATACAGATACACTTGTAATCTCAGGCTCAAACTCTTCAACAATATTGCCATTTGAGTCTATTACCTTATCAAGAAAATGCGGTTTCATTACATAACCACCATTTGCAAGAGAAGAAATAGCCGTAATAGCACTAATAGGTGTTACAGATATACCTTGTCCATAAGACATTGTTGCAAGCTCAACTGGACCTACATCTGAATCATCGTAAATAATATTTGAACCTTCACCAGGATAATCAACTCCAGTTTTTCTTGTTAAACCAAATGCATCAAGCCCTTCATAGTATTGCTTAAGACCCATTCTTTGAATGAGCTGAACCATTACAGGGTTGCAGGAATTTCCTACAGCTTGTTCAAGAGTTTCTACTCCATGAACTCTTGGATAATACCAGCACTTTAAAGTTCTATCTGCAACTTTAATTGTTCCGTTACATGTAAATGTTTCTCCAAGTCTTGTAACGCCAGTATCTAAAGCTATACTTGTTGTTATGAGCTTAAATGTTGAACCAGGCTCGTAAGTATCACTTATCGCAAAGCATCTCCAAAGCTTGTACCAATACGAAAGCTTCTCCTCATCCGTCATTGCTGCGTAAGCTTCTTCCTCGCCCTCTCTTGCAGCTCTTGGATTATTAGGATCGTAATCATTTGTCTGAGCCATTGCAATAATTCTTCCCGTCTTAGGCTCCATCATTATGCAAATGATTCTTGATGCTCCTGTTGACTCCTTGTATTCGTCAAGCCTTTGCTCAACCATGTATTGAATATGTTCGTCAATAGTTGTTACTACTGTGTATCCATCTTCTGCCTCATAATATTTACTTGAAGCATAGACAAGTGAACTTTTATTCTTATCTTTTCTTGTGATATATCTTCCGTTTACACCGGAAAGCAATCTATCGTAATAAAGCTCAAGTCCTCCCTGGCCTTCATTATCGTCATTTGTAAAACCGACTATGTGAGAAGCAAAGGTGCCAAAAGGATAACTTCTGCTAGAATCTTCAACGATTTCTATGCCAACAAGCTTTTCTTCTCTAATCTTTGCAGCAGTTGCAGCATCGACATACTTTTTAACCTTAACGATTGTTTTACCTGTTGTTGTAATAGTTTCTAATACTTCTTTTTCGTCTAAGTTCAATATTGCGGCAAGAGTTGCAGCCTCTGCTTTTGCATTTGCCTCAATCTCTAAATCAGATTTACCGTTTTTATTTACCGATGATGGTCTTACCCAAATAGTGTTTTTAGTTACACTAGCAGCAAGCTGCTGACCCGTAGAATCAAGTATCTCGCCCCTTAGTGCAGAAACGCTGCTGTCTATAGTCTGCTGCTTTAATGCTTTTTGCGCATATTCATCAGCTTTAATAATCTGAATCCATCCAAGACGTGCAATTAGAAGCACAAAAAGTAAAACAAAAAAACCAAAAACTACTAAAAGTCTTGTTCTATGATCATTGTTTATCTTAGATGCCTTCATGCAAAATTAATATCCTATCAGTTTTTTTAGTCAAAAATATAAAAAACGGCGCAGCAAATAAGCCGCGCTCGTTTATTTGTTATATGCAGTTTCTTTTAATACTTGAGCAAAATCGTGAACTGTTGTATCTTCTGTATTCAAATAAACAATCTCATCAAAGCTAGGAGATTCAAGTCCAAGCTCAAGTGCTCTTGCTTCTAAGTTTGCAAGTGTGTTAGCACTCTTAATCTCTACTTCGAGATTTCTTTGTGCCCATTGTCTATCCTGAATCTTATTGTTTAGAGCATTGATGTCATACTGCAGAGATGTTGAATATGCTGTAAGGCCAATGAGGCCAAGACAGAGCAATGCCGAAATTATTAAGATCAATAAGATCTTAGTTTTGTCAGTTAATACTGATTTCATTTTTTCTCAATTATCCTCAATTTTGCGCTACGCGATCTTGGATTCCGCTCAAGCTCTTTTGCGTCAGCGACACTAGGTTTATTTGTAACCTTCTTTATATCAGCAACTTTGCCGCATACACACATCGGTAATTCCGGTGGACATGTGCATGGATTCAATCTTTTAGCAAAGCTTTCTTTTACAATTCTGTCTTCAAGCGAATGGAAGGTTATGATTGCAAGTCTTCCGCCAGGAGCAAGCACATCTACAAAATCGTCAACCGCTCTTCTTAGATGGCCAAGCTCATCATTAACTTCTATTCTGATTGCCTGAAAGGTTCTTTTAGCTGGATGAGGGCCCTCGCGTCTTGCTGCGGCCGGCATTGCAGCTTTTATAATGTCAACAAGTTCAAATGTACTTGTGATTCTCTTATTCTTTCTTTCCTTATCGATGAACTCTGCAATTCTTGCAGCCCATCTTTCCTCGCCATAATCTTTAATTATTCTTGTAAGCTCTGCTTTGGAATAATCATTGACTACACCCTCTGCTGTGAGGCTATCTTCTTCATTCATGCGCATATCAAGCTTTGCGTCATGCATGTAAGAAAATCCTCTTTCGGGATTATCAAGCTGGAAGGACGAAACCCCCAGATCTAAAAGCGCTCCATCGATTTTTTCAATTCCTTGCTCGTTTAGAACAAGCTTTATATCTGAATAGTTGCTATGAACAAATCTTTTCTCGCAGCTATACTCTTCTAATCTTTTGCTAGCAGCATCAAGAGCATCCTGATCTTTATCTATGCCTATAAGTAGGCCGCTTCCGTTTAAGCGCTCGCAAATTCCGCTGCTATGGCCTCCGCCTCCTAAAGTTCCATCGACGTAAGTAAGGCCATCTCTAATGTTTAGGCCTTCCATTACCTCATCAAACAGAACTGGTACATGGGAGAATTCCATGAGCTATACCTGGTAAGTCTCCGAGAACTGATTGAAATCTTCAGGAGAAAGCTTTCCACCCTTTTCATCAGCATCGTAGACTTGCTTTGCCCAGACTTCTATTCTGTCCAGCATACCGATAGTAACGAGCTCTTTTTCTATGTGAGCCAATTCTCTATACCTTGCTGAAAGAACTATTCTTCCCTGCTTATCTACATCAACTTCTTCTGCATTTGCATAGATGTAACGAAGGAAAGCTCTGGCGCTCTTATCCGATTTTGGAAGAACAGCGAGTTTCTTCTGTTGCTGCTCCCAAGTTTTGATTGGATAAAGAATGAGACAGTCGTCTAATCCACGCGTAAGAATACACTTGCTGCCGAGCTCTTCTCTGAATTTTGCAGGTACAGCAATTCTGTTCTTTGCATCTATTGAGTTTTCATGGATGCCCATTAGCATTGGACAGACTCCTCCTCTTCATAATTTCCTCTCCACTTTACTCCACTTTTGAGGTTTTGTCAATATATAATAGAGAAAATTAGGGATTTTCCTCCACTTTTTTGCGAAAAAATGGGCGCAGGTAATAAATAGACTTTCTTCACTATTGGGCTGAATTGCAATCCTGGAAACGTCAG
>JAKSSJ010000026.1 GCA_024403215.1 Clostridia bacterium | reverse complement strand
GCTGCGATAGCAGGCTTTATCGCTCCAATATTTAAGCCTCTTGGTTTTGGCGAGTGGACCTATGTAACAGCGCTGGTTGCAGGCTTTGTCGCAAAGGAGAGCGTTGTATCAACGCTTAACGTTCTTCTCGGAACAACAGCAATGGGTCTTAGCATTCCAGCTGCAGCAGCACTTCTTGTGTTCTGCCACCTTTATACACCTTGCGTGGCAGCCATTGCCGCAGTAAAAAGAGAGCTTGATACAAAGTCAGCCATAGGCGTAATTGCTTTCCAATGCATTTTGGCATGGATAATGGCGTTCATCGTTAAACTCCTTCTCACAATAGTTTTGTAGTGCAATAATTTTGTAGCGCAATCGCTAATATATGATACAATTAAATAGATGCTAAGGCCTGAGGTTGAAAGTCCAAGCCAGCTATGGGCAAAGGGACCCACGTAAGCACGCCAATAGATATAAGACGTGTGAGCATGGCATAGTTTAGAAGTAAGTCCTCGGAAAATCCGGTAAAGGCAAGTGTGGGGTCAAAGACCTGGTCAGCTTAGCATCTTTTTTATTTAAGGCATGAGACATAGAATAGTAAGAACAAAAGAAGCAACTCTTGCTGCAGGATCAGAGTATATAGTGCCTGGCGAGCCAAGAGACAATAAAGGTAAGTGGAAAGCTCTTTTTAAAAACGATAATCCAATTTGGCTTGAGATAGGAAGCGGAAAGGGACAATTTTTAACAGGGCTTGCAAAGCTGCATCCAGAAATTAATTTCTTAGCTTGCGAAGGCTTAGATGATGTTTACGTTCGCATAGTTGAGAAATGTCTTGCAGATAATATTAATAATCTTTTGATTATTCCATGCTTTATGGATCATGCAACTGAATTTTTTGAAGACGGAGAGCTTGATAAGGTTTTCATCAACTTCTGTGATCCGTGGCCAAAGAAAAGACATATCAAAAGAAGATTAACAAATAGAGATAAGCTAACAGAGTATTGCAAGGTTCTTGGAGAAGAAAAGCTTATTCAATTTAAAACCGATAACGATCCTCTGTTTGAATTTACCTTAGAAGAGATAGAAGCTTTAGGGCTTGAAATGCTAGAGATGACAAGAGATTTAGCAAAGAGTCCATATGAAGAAAAAAATATTCACACAGAATATGAAGATAAATTTTCTGGCTTCGGTAAATCAATTAACTACGTTGTTATAAAAACAAAAAATATTTTTGATAAGGTTTAAAGAAATGAAATACGTTCTTGCAAGTGGCTCGCCAAGAAGAAAAGAATTAATGCAAAGAATTTCAAATGATTTTGAGATTCTTGTTCCAAATGTTGATGAGCGTGCCATTGAAGAAAAACTTTATAAACGCTTTTGCGTACACGATGAAGATCATGGACCAATGCAAGATATTGCTTGTGTCGTATCCATGGAGCTTGCGCTTGCAAAAGCAAAAGCTGCAAAAGAAATTTTAGTTGCAAGAGGAGAAAAAGATTTTATCATAATCGGCTGTGATACATCTGTTGCACTTCCAAATGAAATATTAGGAAAGCCAAAGGATAGAGATGACGCAGTAAGAATGCTGCGTGATGAATGCAAGGATCCTCAGTATGTTGTAAGTGGAGTAGCATTTGTATCAGATTCAGAGGAGTTAAAGTTTTGCGAAATCACAAAAGTTATCTTTAATCCTCTGACAGAAGAGCAGGAAGCAAAGATTCAGGCTTACTGCGATACCCCGGAGCCTTATGATAAAGCCGGTGCTTATGGCATACAGCTTTATGGCGATGGCTTTGTGGACAGGGTAGAAGGGGACTTAAATAACGTAATGGGCTTCCCGGTTAATCGAATCAAAAGAGAACTTGAGAAATTTTGGGGCATTAAGGGCTGCACCAAGTTTTGCTAGAAAGTTGTCAATGGGGTCAGACCCCATTGACAAAAAATCAAAATCTCAGCCAAAGGCTGAGATTTTTGTTTACTTATTTAGTCTGCAGTAGACGTTTATTGCTTTTGCGACAAAGTCTGCGGTGCCTCTGCCGGCTGTTTTATCAATATTTTGCTTCATTTCCCCCTCTGCAGAATACATTTGGCCAAGACCATTTAGAATCTGGTTGGTGCAGGTGTAATAGTTGTTTGTGATGAAATCCTGCAGCTCTTTAACCATTTGCTGGGCTTTGGCACTTTCTGGGACTGAAGCCGGGCCTCCTTCTGCCATAAGCTTGCCAAATTTAACGAAAATGGAGAGCAGGTACTGACCAAGATCCTTGTTTTCTTGCTCAGTGTTGTCCTTAGTCTTTTCCTCAAATTCTTTATAAGCTTCTGTCTGACCCCACTCTTCCTTAGCCTTTTTTGCATATTCTTCCATTTTTGAAGAATCAAACACATCAAAGTTCATATAGTCTCCTTCCTCCTCGCAATTTTTAAGCGCAAATGAGATAAGGTCTTCTAGGTGAGCCTTTTGCATGTTAAGGAGATTGATTTGCTGCTTTAGAGCCTTTTGCCTATCATAATTTGGATTATCTATGATTTCCTTGATCTGTTTAAGGGTAAACTCCAATTCTTTAAAGAAAAGGATATCCTTTAATCTCTTTAGATCCTCATCATCATAGAGACGATAACCTGACTCCGTCACTTCGTGAGGGGTGAGCAAACCAATTTGGTCGTAATAATGCAGAGTTCTAATACTAACTCCGGTTTTTTTACTTACTTCATTAACTGTCATCATTTGCGTCGATTATACCACATACTATGACGTTAGGTCAAGGATTATTTTATACTTGAAATTTCAAGTATTGCGCGCATATCTAGTTAAAAACGTCATAGCATATTTACAGTTAAATAATATGCTATGACGTTACGTCAGTGTCAAGTATTTTTTGATTTATTTGGATTTTTTCAGCTTATTTGTGATATTTTTCGTTGGCGTTGATCTTAAAGCTGCGGTAAATCTGTTCTAAGAGTATGACTCTCATCAGTTGGTGCGGGAAGGTGAAATCAGAAAAGGATATCCTTTCGTTGGCAAGAGCCCTTACGCTGTCATCATAGCCATTTGAGCCACCGATAACAAAAATTAGGTTGCTAATACCAGATATTCCCAGATTATTGATCTTTTCGGCAAAGGCCTCTGAGCTATAAGACTTGCCGCCAATGTCTAAAGCAAAAATAAAGCTTGCGCTGCTCCCGCGACCAATCTCTGCCAGTTTCTGGCAAATCCTGCTGCTTTCTTCAGAGATGTCGTCTGTTTTGCTTTCCGCGAGCTCAGTTATGCTTACTTTTCCAAAACGGCCAAGTCTTTTAATATATTCCCCGGCAGCGTCCTTCCAAAAAGCCTCTTTTAGTTTTCCTACACAAATAATACTTATATTCATCACAGTAAACCTGTTATAATAGTAAGGAGGATGCCGCTGGCACCCTTATTAGTATTGTACCAAAAAAATGAGGCAAAAAGATGACAAGAGTAGATATTTTTTCAGGTTTTTTAGGAGCTGGTAAGACAACTCTCATCAAAAAGTTAATAAAAGAGGCCTATGCTGGCCAAAAGCTCGTGCTAATTGAGAACGAATTTGGTGAAATCGGCATAGACGGCGGTTTTTTAAAGGAAGCCGGCATTGATATAAAGGAAATGAATTCGGGCTGCATTTGCTGCTCGCTCTCTGGAGATTTTAAGGAAGCTCTAAAGATGGTTGTGGAGCAGTACAATCCAGACAGGATTATTATCGAGCCAACTGGAGTTGGTGCACTTTCAACAGTAGTTGATGCTGTTTTGGATGCAGATGCAGATCTTAAGGTTGGTGGACTTACAACTGTAGTAGACGCTGGCAAGTGCAAAAGATATCTTAAAAACTTTGGCGAGTTCTTTGGAGATCAAGTTGAAACAGCAACAGTAATTCTTCTTTCAAGAACTCAAAGTGTTGATCCAAAAATTACAGAAGATGCAGTTGAACTTCTTGAAGCAAAAAATCCAAACGCAACAATTGTTACTGCAAACTGGGATGACTTAGATGGAAAAGAAATTCTTTCTTTGATTGAAGGAAGAGATCTTCTCAAAGAGCAGCTTGAAGAACTTGTTCATGAACATGAAGAAGAATGTGACGATCCAAATTGCAGTTGTCACGATCATGAACATCATCATGATCATGAACATCATCACCATCATCATGCAGATGATGTCTTCACAAGCTGGGGAAGAGAAACCGCAAAGAGATTTACTGAAGATGAAATTGATGACGTTCTTTCGCTCATCGAGTTTGAAGAGAAATACGGAATGGTTCTTAGAGCAAAGGGAATTGTTGAAGCGCCGGATGGAAGCTGGATTCACTTTGATTACACACCAGGAGAAAAAGATATTAGAAAAGGCGCAGCCGCACCAACTGGAATGATATGCGTAATAGGTCATGATTTAAAAGAAGATGCTGTTGCAGATTTGTTTGGTGTTAAATAAACAAAGGTGATAACAATGAAAAGAGAAGTACCGTGTTATTTATTTACCGGATTCATTGATTCAGGCAAAACAACTTTTCTTCAAGAAACGCTAGAAGATGAGCGCTTTAATGACGGAAAGGAATCAACGCTTGTGTTGATGTGCGAGCAAGGAGATACAGAACTTGATTTATCAGAAGAGAGATTTCCTCAAGGCACAAAAAATATTCACGTTGAATATCTTGAATCAGAAAAAAAATTAAATCCAGTTAATCTAGAAAGACTAGAAGATAAATACCAAGCCGAAAAAATTATGATTGAATATAACGGCATGTGGCTTATAAATCTTCTTGTGGATGCAATGCCGGAAAACTGGATGATATATCAAGAGTACAGCTTTGCTGAATCAGACAGCTTCCTTATGTACAACCAGTCTATGAGACAGCTCGTGTTTGATAAACTTCAAACCTGCGATGTAATAGTATTCAATAGATTTGATGATACCAAGCTTGATTTTATGGAATTCCATAAGGTTGTAAGAGCAATCTCAAGACGTGCAGATATCTTCTATGAAGATTACACAAGAGAAGCAAGAGTTGATGATATAGAAGATCCTCTTCCATTTGATAAAGAAAAGAAGAGCTTTACTGTTGAGGATAGAGACTATGCTCTTTGGTACAGAGATCTTTCTGATGACATGGATAGTTATGAAGGAAAGATTGTAACAGTAAAGGGTGCTCTGGGCACTTCAAAAGATCTAAAAGGCAGCGACTTTGTTTTCGGAAGGGAACTTATGACTTGCTGCGTTCAAGATATTAAAATGGCAGCTCTTTGCTGTGAATGGTCTGGTGAGCCAATAACTAAAGGCGACTGGGCAATAGTAACAGGAAAGATAGCTATAAAAAAACACAAAGCATATGGAAACAACAAAGGTCCAGTACTTATTGTCGAGAAGATAGAAAAGTGCGAAGCCTTAGAAGATCCAGTTGCTACATTCTACTAAACGGAGGTTAGAGATGTCAAAAAAGAAAAAGATAGGAACAATAATCATCGTTCTTATTATAGTTGCAGCCCTTATCTTCGCCTATTTTAAATTCTTTAAAAAAGGCGCAAAGAATCAGGATATTATGACTGATTTTGTAATGCGTGGTTCCATCACATCTATGGTCGAGGGAAGCGGCGTAACTAAAACTAAGAACACAGAGACACTCACAATGCTTTCATCTGGAACATGCGATGAAGTGTTTGTAACAGAAGGACAAGAAGTGGAAGCAGGGGATCCACTGTTTACAATTACCTCTACCGGTGCAAGAAGTCTTCTTGAAAGCGCTAGAAGTAATTATGAAGGATATGAGAAAAAACTTTCTGCAGCAAGAAAAGATATTGCAGGATTAAATCTTTCGCCAAAATATTCTGGCAAGGTAATAAATGTTGTAAAGCTTAATCCAGGAGACGAAGTATACAAGGATGCAAAGCTTGCAACATTAATTGATGATAGAACAATGAAGCTTACACAATACTTTAGCTACGCATACAAGGATTGCTTCCATGTTGGCCAAAGCATTGATGTTTCTGTTCCAGAACTCATGGCTGTTATCGAAGGAAAAGTTGAAGCCGTTAATATGGTTAGCAGAATCACAAAAGAAGGTTCTAAGCTTTTCTCTATTACGGTTTCTCTTCCAAACGAGGGAGTGCTTACTGAGGGCATGACTGCAAACGCAAGCCTTAATGTAAATGGAGAGACAGTTTTCCCATATGAAGCAGTTACACTTGAGTACAACAGAATTTCAGATCTTAAATCTACAGTAACAGGAACAGTTGTTTCTTCAAAGCTTATTGATTATCTTGAAGTAGAAGAAGGAGAGGTTCTTGTTGTAATTGATGCAGAAAATGCAGACAATGAAATCTTTGAGCTCGAAAAGGCTTTAGACGATGCAAGAACAGCACTTGAAAAGGCTCAGAAGAACTTTGATAACTGCAACGCTGTTGCACCAATCTCGGGCAAGGTAATTGGACTTTCAGTAATGCCAGGCCAAGAAATTCCAGAGAACTCTGTACTTGTAACAATTTCTGATTCAAATCAGATTTACGTAAATGGAACAGTTGATGAAAGAAATATCAGCTTTGTTAAACCTGGCATGAGCGTTGAACTCAACCAATGGGGCAACATGACCTTTGGTACAGTAGAGACCGTAAGCTGGGCTGCAAACATCAACAATGGTGTTGCAACTTATCCAGTTACTATTGTTGCTGATAACTTTGGTGGACAGATTCAACTCAACAGTTATATTAATTACACAATCACAGCAAGCCAGAGCGATGATTGTCTGGTTGTTCCACTGCAGGCTGTTAGAAACTCTATGCTTGAAGACGGAACAGAGGTTAAGATACTCTACGTTAGAAACGCAAATCCAGAGGATGTTGTAACTCTTGCATGGCAAGACGAAGAAATTCCAGCAGACTTTGATCCTGTTGTAGTTGAGATTGGTATCAGCGACAACAGCAACGTAGAAATTATTTCTGGCGTAAACGAAGGCGACGAAGTATTCACACAATATATTCAAGAACAATACTGGGGGTAAAATGGCAAAGCTAATCAAAATTGATTCTGTGTATAAGATATACTCAGAAGGTCTTGAGAGCGAAGTCAGAGCCTTAGATGGTGTATCCCTGGAAATTGATAAGGGAGAATTTGTAGCAATAGTCGGGCAATCAGGAAGCGGTAAATCAACAATGATGAATGTGCTTGGATGCCTGGATATTCCTACAAGAGGTGATTTTTATCTAAACGGCGTCGATGTAAAGACGCTCTCTGATAAAGAGCTTTCAAGAATTAGAAATAAAGAAATAGGCTTCATATTCCAGCAGTACAACTTAATCCAGAGCCTCACGGTTTTAGAAAACGTTGAACTGCCGCTCATATATCAAGGAATAGAAGCAGGAGAAAGAAAGCGCATGGCCAAGGAAGCTCTAGAAAGAGTTGGCCTTGCAGGAAGAGAAAAACATAAGCCTGTGCAGATGTCTGGTGGTCAGCAGCAAAGAGTTGCTATTGCAAGAGCAATTGCAACAAAGCCAAACATTGTAATGGCCGATGAGCCAACTGGCGCCTTAGACTCGCACACAGGAAAAGACATACTCTCCTTCCTTCAGCAGCTCAATAGACTTGGAACAACAGTAATACTTATTACTCACGACAACTCAATTGCAGATACGGCAAAAAGAATTGTAAGACTCCAAGACGGAAAAATTATTGAGGATAGGACAAAGGAGGTGGACTGGTAGTGAATATTTTACAATCGATTAAGTTCGCTTGGCGTTCTATCAAAGGGAAAAGAGGAAGGTCCATGCTTACGGTTCTTTCTATATTTATAGGTATTGCGGCAGTAATGACCATAGTATCTGTAATGGAAGGAATGAAGGCAAAGACAGCAGAGATGTATTCTGCAATGGGAAGCAATAGAATTACTGTTTCTATTTATTCCTGGATGTACGATGAGCAAGGAAATAGCATGAACACCAAGGACTATTATCCTGAGCTCTCATCGTTCTGCAGCAGCATACCTGATAAGGTTATAGGAGTTACTCCAAACGGATATTGCAATGCAACTGTAGTATACGGAACCAAGTCATCTGCTAATATGGAATATCAGTATGATGACAACTGGAACTACATCAGTGGTCCACCACAGCTCTACTACGGCAGCGAGCAGTATGCAATGTGCAATAACTTAAAGCTCGTCAAAGGAAGAGACCTTGCAGTTTTAGATCTTGAAAAATACAATAACGTTTGTGTTCTTGGATCAGAAGCATATACAGCATTCTTTGGAAAGCTAGATCCAATCGGAAAAGAAATGCAGTTTAACGGAACAAACTACGAAGTCATTGGTGTTTACGCTCCAAGATCAGAAGATGGTTCCAATAAATCAATGGACAACTTTATCCTTATTCCATACACTGCAAAAAGAACTCTTGGTGGCGAGATCAACAACTTTGTTGTAAAGGCAAAGGATTCTAAGACGCTAAAGGAAGCAATTTCTTTAATCGGTGGATTCTTAAAGGGTGCAGTAAATACTGCAACTGGTGGCTATGATGTTTATTCAGAAAACACTTGGCAGCAGCAGGAGAACGAAACCCTTAATATGATAGGCCTGATACTTGGTGGTATTGCAGCAATCTCGCTTCTTGTTGGTGGTATTGGTATTATGAATATAATGCTCGTAACAGTAACAGAGAGAACCAAAGAGATTGGTATAAGGCGTGCCATTGGTGCCACAAAGGGAAGCATAATAGCACAGTTTCTTGTAGAGGCTGGAATGCTTTGCGGAATGGGCGGCATCATAGGAATTGCAATTGGTTATGTAGCAAGTATTATCCTGGGGCATCTCATACTTCAGATGAGCATATTGCCACCAGTTTGGGTAACACTGCTTACATTTACTTTATCGGTAGTATTGGGACTGCTGTTTGGATCTTATCCAGCAGCGCAGGCAGCAAAGCTTCAGCCTGTTGAAGCTTTAAGAGCAGAATAGGAGTATCTGCAATGAAGAAAAGAATTTTATCAATAATGCTGATGCTTGCATTAGTTTTAGGAAGCGTAAGCTTTTCCTTTGCAGCATCAAGCTTTACAGACATCACTGATTCAAGAACAGCAGCTGCTGTTGAGGTGTTAAAGCTCATGGGAGTTGTTGATGGCGTTGGTGATGGAAAATATAATCCAGATGAAAAACTAACAAGAGCAGAATTTTGTAAGCTTGCAGTAATCGCTATGCATACAGAAGCAAGCTTTAACAAATATTCTAGCATGACAATTTTCCCTGACGTTAAGGCAAGCGAGTGGTTTGCGCCTTATGTAAATATGGCAGCAAAAGAACTTGCCATAGTAAAGGGCATGCCAGACGGAAGCTTTAAGCCGGCTAATGAAATTAAAACTGGTGAAGCAGTTACCATTCTTCTTAGACTGATTGGATATACAGATGAAGAAATAGGTGGTGTATGGCCTTATGGTCATATGAACTTTGCTGAGAGCGCAGGAATGTTTGTTGGCGTTAATGCTGGGGGCGCATCAAGCGGAATCTCAAGAGGAGATGCTGCAAACCTCTTTGTTAATGCAATCAAGATCGATGCACAAAACAAAAGAAGTTCATTTAGTTTTTCTGGTGAGACAACTTTAAAATCAGTAAACATTGGATCAAGAACGCTCACAACAAAAAATGGTCAGAGCTATTCAATGTCTAAGAGCATGAGCACATCGACTCTTGTTGGTAAAACCGGTTATGTTGTATTAAGAAGTGGAGACGGCAAAGCTGTTACCTTTATGCCAAGCTCGCTAGTGGACGCTGAAGGCGGAGCATGCATAGTTATAAAGCGTGGAGCAGATGCTACGGAGCTCAATGCTCTTGCGGGAAGAAGTGATTACAGCATTTATAAAAACGGTGCTTTAGTAACAGTAGACAAGATTAAAACAGGCGACGTTGCTGTATATAGAGAAGACGAAAACAAAATTGTTGTTTGTGATACCAAACTTACAGCAATGCTCGAAAGTGTAGATCCAAGTCCAGCAAATGCAAGCTCTGTTACAGTGCTCGGCGGAAGCACTCTTGATGTTTTATCTCCTGCAGCAAAAAGTCTTGAAAAGAACAAGGCAGGAAGCCACGTTAGCTTGTACTTTACAGCAGACGGAAGAGTTGGAGAAGTTGGAGCTTACGGATATACAACAACTCAAAACAATGCAGTCTTTGTTGTTGATACAAATGGAACCGCACATATGATTTGCGGTGATGAGTTATCAGACATTGCAATTAAAGTGGAAGACCTTTCTCTTTGCGGAAAAGCAGTAAGACTTAGCTTTGTAAGCAGAGAATACAATGAATATGGACAAGGTTATTCATACAAGTATAGTTTTGAAGAACTTAAATCTAGTCAAGGAAACTTAGATCTTACTTCCAAAACACTTGGAAATAAAAAAATTGCAGAGAATGCATTAGTATTTGAAAACGGAGAAGAAACTGCTCTTAAGGATCTTACGGTTAAAACAGTAAGCTACGCAAGAGAAAACGCAAACGGAGAAATAGATTTAATTGTTGTCCACGATTATCAGAGTGGAAAGGCAGTTGCAGGTTATGGAGTTGTAACGCTTGAAACAGATTATACCTATAAACATCCGACAGATTACTATTACATGACAATCACAAATGCAGATGGAACACTTTCAAGAAATGCTGCATATTATGAAGTTGGAGAAGGTTATTTCCTTGCTCATGATAATGGAAAGAATTTTGTAAACGTTCAGCCACTTTCTTATCTCAATTCTGTAAAAGCAGAAGAGATAATATCAGAAAAGATGGTTCAGACTGTTTCTGGCAGGACGTATAATATAAGCCCTGAGCTTCAGTGCTACAATAAGGACACTCTAAAGTGGACGGATCTGTCTGAGGCTCTAGGATATGGCCAGGGCTTTGACCTTTACGGCCTGGACGGCATTGTATACGTAATGACCTACGCTTACTAAGCTTGGGAACGTTGAAATTTCAAGCCCCACGGCATCTTTAGGAAAATAAAAACCTGGCCCTCTGTCCAGGTTTTTTGGTACCCCCACGCAGAATCGAACTGCGAACAAAGGTTTAGGAAACCTACGTTATATCCATTTAACTATGGAGGCATAATATTAGTAAGAAAGCTCAAATCTAGGCTTCTACCCTACACATTATCGTTCAAAAGGGTCTTTTCGTCAACTATAAAATATGGTAAAATGTTTAGGCTTATGGACATTATATATACGAAAGAAGAATTTATGAGGGAGGCCCTCATAGAGGCTCAAAAATCTTTAGAAATAGATGAAGTTCCAATAGGCGCCGTAGTTGTTTTTGAAGGCCAAATCATAGCACGAGGCCATGACACTATGGAGAGCGATAAGGATCCAACTTGTCATGCAGAGATGTCTGCAATAAGAAATGCGTGCAGGCAGCTAGATAGGTGGAGACTTAACGGCTGTGACCTTTATGTCACAACAGATCCTTGTCCAATGTGTAGCGGTGCAATTTCGCTCGCACGCTTTGATAACGTATACGTTGGAACAAGAGATGGCATTTTAGCAGATGAGTGCGCCAGAATAATAAGAGACTTTTTTAAAAGAAGGCGCATAGAAAATAAAGGATCATCGGAGGAAAAACAATGAAGAAAAAAATTGTATGTCTTGGCATTACGCTCGCATTAATTCTTGCAGCTACATGCATGGCATTTGCTGGCAGTCTTGAAATCACAGGCATCACACCAAAGGATGGCCAAAAGGGACTGCAGACAACAAACATGGCTGTAAAGGTAAAGTTTAATGAAGACGTATCTAGCGAAGCAAATGATAGCACAAACCTTTCCAGATTTAAGCTTCTTGGAACAGTAAAGGATGAAAACGGCGCTGTGTCTGAGTATTCTGCTGCAAAGGGAAATGTTAAGCTTGTTCACTCCGACAAATATCCAAATGAGCTCTGGTATGTTCTTGAAGGAACAGTAAGTCCTAATGAAGAATTTCAAATTGTAGTTGAAGATGGCATTGTTGCATCTAATGGCGATAAGCTTAATTCTGGATTCACATCTACTTTCAAAACAAGAAACACAAAGACAGACGGTTTAATCTCAATTGTGATGATGTTTGGTATGATGCTCATCATGGTAATTGCAACATCAAGAGCACAGAAGAAAGCTAACGAAGCTAATGATCCAAAGGTAATCGCAAAGAAGAAGGAAGAAGCTTTAAACCCATACAAGCTTGCTAAGGAAAAGAATATTTCTCTCGATGAAGCTAAGGCAATAGTTGAGAAGGAGAGAGCAAAGCAAAAGAAAGAGCAAGAAAAACTCGAAGCAGAAGCTGCAAAGAAGGAAGCAGCAAAGCAAGCAGAAATCGATGCACTTGAAGCAAAGATTGAAGCAGAGCTTGAAGCTCAAAGAAGTGAATCCCTCTATCACGTAAAAGGACCAAAGTCAATTACACTTAGCGGAAGAGAAGTTCCAAAGGCTGTTTCTAAAGAAAAGAAGAGAGTTGCAGAACTTAAGCTCGCAAAGCAAAAAGCAGCAGAAGCACAAAGAGAAGCAAACAGCAAAGGAAAGAAATCAAAGAAGTAGTATAAGGGTATCCGATTTAAAAAAATCTCGGCCATGTGGTCGAGATTTTTTGTGTTATTAAACTGGTGAAACGGAATGTTTTAATTTAACTTGGTCGAGGACAACATCAGTTTCTGTTATGCTGACACCTCTAACTTCTTTGATTTTTTTCATAAGCGCAGCAAGGGAATCAGTATCCTTTGTTGCGATTTTAATTATATAGTCACATGAGCCGGTAACAAAGAAGCATTCCAAAATCTCATCTGATTCATTTACTATCTTAAAAAGATCCTTGGTATCAAGAGATCCATTAACGCCAACAAGCATAACAGCCTGAAGACCCCTATCCATTTCCTTTGGGGAAAGAACAGTGGTGTATTGCTCAATGATGCCACTCTGCTCAAGCTTTTTAAGCCTGTCAGAAACAGCAGACAGGGAAAGATTAATGCGCTTTGAGATCTCCGAAATAGAAACTCTGGCATTTTCCTGCAGAACCTCTAAAATTTTTGCATCAATGCTATCAATAGCCATAAAACGCCTCCAAAATCACCGACATGCCTTCAAAATCACCGGCATGCCTTCAATAACGCCAACGCGCCTTCAAAAACGGCAACGCGCCGCCTAAAAACGACTATTTTTCTCTAAAATACCAAAAACGGCGAAAAAAATCAAGCATTTTCTCCGAAAATGCTTGATTTTTATAGCATTTCTGTTGGTAGGCGAAGGCGAGCCAAAGGCGAAGCCTAAGCCACCAACCAAGAAATGCGGGATTATCTGTTACGGCTGCTTCCGTCTTAATTCCATAATTCCGGGTTGGCGGCTTTGGGCCTGCTGGCCTGGGAGGGGCCTCAGGCCCAGCCGCCAAAACGGCAATAGCTGCGCGCTCCCGCTTGCCGCCGCTACAGCGCCTAACCTTGCCACTTCCGCTGAATTTGCGTAAAGTGGCAAGGTTTTTCATGTACTTTTTCACATCCACCTTGCCACATCTTTAGTTTTTCTTCAAAATGGCAAGGTTTTTCACCTGCTTTTTTGCATCTACCTTGCCACATCTTTAATTTTCCTTAAAAGTGGCAAGGTTTTTTACTTGTTTTTTTGCATCCACCTTGCCACATCTTTAGTTTTCTTTAAAAGTGGCAAGGTTTTTTACGCTAAAAGTTTAAAATTCTTTCAAAAACCTTGCCACTTTGCGGTATTTTTTAATATGTGGCAAGGTAGGCTTCTTTTATTGGCTCTAAAACCTTGCCACATTGCAGGGTTTTTGAATAAGTGGCAAGGTAGGCTTCTTTTATAGGCTCTAAAACCTTGCCACTTTGCAGGTATTTTTTAATAAGTGGCAAGGTTGGCTGCATTTTTTAATCAGAAACCCACCATAAATTTATGTTTTTTCCGGATTTGTGGTGGGTTTGATTCTGTTATGCCCCCACAAATTCATGTTATTGCC
>JAKSSJ010000025.1 GCA_024403215.1 Clostridia bacterium | reverse complement strand
TTAAGCTAATCGTCTAACTTTTTAAAGGGAAAACAGGTGGCTAAGTGCCGGTTTGAATTAATTTGAGCAAATCGTCTACTTATTTAAAGCTATTTTGTACCTGGTTGTTAAATGTTGTGAATTATAGTGGACGATATTTGATTTATTTTAAGATTCGTCACTTATGGGATAAAAAGCAGCGTAAAAAAGTGGACGATTAGGCAGAAAAAACGTAATTCGTCACTTTTGCGGCGGCCAGCGCGCGGCGGGGCGGAATAACATATCAACTGCACCCCTTAAGGAGCCCCGCCGAAGGTAGAATTACAGTGAAAGCATTTCTGTTGGTAGGTGAAGGCGAGAACGGGCGCAGCCCGGGCGATGGCTGAGCCACCAACCAAGAAATGCGGTAATAAGGGCGCAAGTAATTAAATAGCTTTCTGAACGACTTCGCGAAGCGGCAAGTGAAGAAAGTCTATTTATTACTTGCGCCTAATATTATGCCATTGCCGTGGAGGCAAAATGATGCTTTGAAGGGGCACTCCACAGCAAAGCGTTGTTAAACACGGCGATGCGAGCGTTGCGAAGGAGCCATTCGACGAGAGCAGCGAGCAGAGCCGATTGTTTAACAGCGTGCGAGGACTACTGCCCCGGAAAAGCTCATTTTGCTCCCGCCGACAAGATCCCTAAAAGGGCTTGACAAATGCGGCCGCAGGGGGTATATTATACGTTGTTAGCACTCATGCCTTTCGAGTGCTAACAGCATGAAAGGCACAAACATGGATTTAAATGAACGAAAATTAAAGATTTTGCAGGCCATAGTAGCGGACTTTATATCCACCTCAGAGCCTGTAGGAAGCAGAACGCTTTCAAAAAGATTAGACCTTGATTTGAGTCCTGCAACAATAAGAAATGAAATGAGTGATCTAGAGGATATGGGTTATCTAACACATCCTCATACTTCTGCTGGAAGAGTTCCATCAGATAAAGCCTACAGGTTATATGTAGATCAACTCATGAGTGCTTCAGACTTGCCTGATCAAAACAAGCAGGAAATAGAAGCAAAGCTTTCTTCAGATGCAGAAGAACTTGATCAAACAGTAGAGCATGCTGCACATCTTCTATCAGAGATGACTAATCTAGTAAGCTTTGCAATCACGCCAAATAGATCTGAAAGTAAAATAAACTACATCAACTTCCTCCCAGTAGATGAGGAAACCGTAGTCCTTATGATAGTTTGCGAGGATGGCAAGGTTACAAACTCTGCAATCAAACTGAATTGCAAGTACCAAGAAGATCAGTTAACCCTTATGAGCAAAGTAATGACACATAACTTTAAGGGCAAAACAATTTCTGCAGTACTCACAGCAAACATTGCGGATTTGTTTGAAAACGATATGAAGGCTCTTTCAGAAATGGGCGGAAGTGTTGTTCCATCATTTATGAAAACCCTAGAGAAAATGCTCAATGTAGATTTGTATATGGATGGCTATTCAAATATTTTTGCACTTCCAGAATACAATGACGTAAATAAAGCAAAAGATTTTTTAAGCACAGTTACAAACAAAGATCAATTTACAAATGTACTTGTAAATAGAGACCAAGGCCTATCAATCACAATAGGAGATGAAAACTCCCCAGACCTTTCAGACTGCGCATTAATCACAGCAGACTATAAAGTAAACGGCAAGATGGTAGGAAGACTTGGCGTAATTGGACCAAAGAGAATGAAATACGATGAAGTAACATCGGTCATTAAATATATTACTGAAAACTTGAACCAGACGTTTGAAATAGAAGCGCCAGATGAAGGAGAAGACGAATGAGCGAAGTAGAAAAGGTAGCAAGTAAGTCCGAAGCAGTAAACGAGGCTGAAGAAAAAGAAGCTAAAGCAGAAGAAGCTGAAGCTGAAGAAAAAGAAACTACAGAAGAAAAAGTAGAACAAGAAAAAGAACCAGAAACGCATGGCGAGAGCGCTAAGCCTGAGGAAGCTAAGCCTGAAGAAGCTAAGCCTGAAGAAGCTAAGCCTGAAGAAGCTAAGCCTGAAGAAACTGAAGATCTGCAAGACAAATACATGCGTCTAATGGCAGAGTATCAGAACTTCAGAAACAGGACAGCAAAAGAAAAGTCAGACATCTATGCACACGCAAATGAAAAATTTGCACTCGATGTGCTAGAGGTAATAGACAACTTTGAAAGAGCAATGAGTGCAAAACCAGAAGATGATAAATTTGCAGATGGCATAGAGCTCATACTCAAACAACTAGTATCAGTACTTGAAAAGAATAACGTGAAAGAAATCGAAGCTTTAGGAAAGCCATTTGATCCAAACTTCCATAACGCAGTTATGACAGAAGCAGCAGGAGAAGGCAAGGAAGCAGAGACAGTAACACAAGTTCTTCAAAAGGGATATATATTAAATAGTAAAGTAATCAGACCTGCAATGGTTGCGGTCGCAAAAGAATAAAGATTCGGAGGAAAATAAAATGGGAAAAGTAATTGGTATTGACCTTGGTACAACAAATAGCTGCGTAGCAGTACTTGAAGGCGGCGAGCCAGTCGTAATCGCAAACGCAGAAGGAAATAGAACAACACCATCAGTTGTTGGATTCACAAAGGGTGGAGAAAGACTTGTTGGCGAAACAGCAAAAAGACAAGCTATCACAAATCCAGAAAGAACAATCTCTTCTATCAAGAGACACATGGGAACATCCTATGAAGTATCTATTGATGGAAAAGCATACACACCACAAGATATTTCTGCAATGATACTTTCAAAGCTTAAAGCAGACGCAGAAAGTTATCTTGGACAGAAAGTAACAGAAGCAGTTATCACAGTTCCTGCATACTTCTCTGATAGCCAAAAGCAAGCAACAAAGGACGCTGGAAAAATTGCAGGTCTTGATGTAAAGAGAATCGTAAACGAGCCAACAGCAGCAGCACTTGCTTATGGACTTGATAAGGATGCAAGCGCACACAAGGTTTTAGTATATGACCTTGGTGGTGGTACATTCGATGTATCCATTCTTCAGCTTGGCGACGGAGTATTTGAAGTACTCTCAACAAACGGAGATACAAAGCTTGGTGGAGATGACTTTGAGAACGTTCTTATGAACTTCATGGCAGATTCATTTGCACAGGAAAACGGCGTAGATCTTAGAAATGATAAGATGGCTATGCAAAGACTTAAAGAAGCTGCAGAAAAAGCAAAGAAGGAACTTTCTTCTTCACAAACAACAAACGTAAATCTTCCATTCATCACAGTAAACCAAGCTGGTCCACTGCACATGAACATGGATATTACAAGAGCAAAATTTGATCAGCTCACAGCTCACCTTGTTCAAAGAACAATCGAGCCAATGAAGAAAGCAATGGCAGATGCTGGCGTTACAAACGCAGATATTGCAAAGGTAATTTTAGTTGGTGGATCAACAAGAATTCCTGCAGTACAAGAAGCAGTAAAGAATGTAACAGGCAAAGAGCCATTCAAGGGAATCAACCCAGATGAATGCGTTGCAAGCGGCGCTGCAATTCAGGCCGGCGTATTAACAGGTGAAGTAAACGATGTACTCCTTCTCGATGTTACACCACTTTCACTTTCAATTGAAACTCTTGGCGGAGTTGCAACAAAGCTCATCGAAAGAAATACAACAATCCCAACAAAGAAGAGTCAGATCTTCTCTACAGCTGCAGACAATCAGACAGCAGTAGACATTCACGTAATGCAGGGCGAGCGCCAAATGGCAGCAGACAACATTACACTTGGAAGATTCCAGCTCAATGGAATCCCAGCTGCACCACGTGGAATTCCACAGATTGAAGTTACATTTGATATCGATGCAAACGGTATTGTAAGCGTAAGCGCAAAAGATCTTGGAACAGGCAAGAGCCAGAACATTACAATTACTTCTTCATCTAAGCTTTCTGAAGATGAAATCAAACAAAAGGTAAAGGAAGCTGAAGAATTTGCAGAAGCAGATAAGGCAAAGAAGGAAGAGATTGAAGTTAGAAACCAGGCAGAAACTATGGTTTACGAAACAGAAAAGAATCTCACAGATCTTGCTGATAAGCTTTCTGATGATGAGAAGAATAAGATTACAGCTGCAAAGGATGAGCTTAAGAAGGTTCTTGAAAACGGAACAACAGCAGACATTAAGGCTAAGCTTGAAGCGCTCACAAATGAGTATCACGTAATTTCAACAAAGCTTTATGAGCAGGCTCAGGCTCAGCAAGGCGCTGGTGCAGGAGCTGGAGCTGGCTTCAACCCTAATATGGGCGGCGCAGGCTTCAACCCAGGTGCAGGAGCTGCTGGCGGAAGCAAGAAAGACGGAGCAG
The DNA here is from genome assembly GCA_024403215.1 of Clostridia bacterium. GTDB lineage: Bacteria > Bacillota > Clostridia > Peptostreptococcales > Anaerovoracaceae > RUG13409. The sequence continues at coordinate 10,405 of JAKSSJ010000025.1, read as the reverse complement.
TTGATGCTGACTTTGAAGTCGTTGATGACGAAGACAAGAAATAATATTTTTTAAAAATATTATTTCTGACTTATCAAATAATAAAAGAGATAAATGCTGCGGGCACGCCCGCAGCATTTATGAGGTTTAATGATGGCTGATAAAAGAGATTATTATGAAGCCCTTGGAATTCAAAAAGGTGCTTCAGATGATGAAATAAAAAGTGCATTTAGAAAGATGGCCATGAAATATCACCCAGACAGAAATCCAGGTGATAAAGAGGCAGAGGAAAAATTTAAGGAAGTCAATGAGGCTTACTCAATTCTTTCCGACCCAGACAAAAAGGCCAAATATGATAGATTCGGTTTTGCAGGAGTAGATCCAAACGCAGGCTTTGGCGGCGGAGCAGGAGGAGGCTTCTCGGGCTTTTCTGGTTTTGGTGGTTTTGAAGACATCTTCAATATGTTTGGAGGCGGCTTTGGCCAAGCAAGAAACTATTCAGGTCCGCAAGAGGGCGCAGACATTCAAAAGAGAATGTCCATTGACTTCAACGAAGCAGTTTTCGGCTGCAAAAAGACTATCAAGCTCACAAAATATTGCACTTGTGGGGACTGCAAAGGCTCGGGCGCAAAGCCTGGAACCTCCAAACATACCTGCCCAGACTGCGGAGGAAAGGGCAGCGTAAGGTACGTTCAAAACACCATGTTTGGACAGATGGCATCCTCAAGGGTTTGCGAGAGATGCTCTGGCTCTGGCCAGGTTATAGACTCTCCTTGCCCAAGTTGTTCCGGTTCTGGAAGAATCAGGAAAACAGTCAATATTGACGTTAAAATCCCAGCCGGAGTTGATAATAACTCGGTAATAACCTTAAGAGGACAGGGCGAGCCAGGCTACAACGGCGGTCCAGCAGGAGACCTATACATAGTCTTAAGCGTTGGAAATCACCCAATTTTCAAGCGTCAGGGGGATGATTTGTGGCTTTCAGTGCCAATCACCTTTGCTCAGGCAGCCCTTGGAGATGAAATTACAATTCCGGGCCTTTCTGGCAAGCTTTCGTGCAAGGTTCCAGCCGGAACCCAGCCAGGAACCGTTTTGAGGGTCAAAGGAAAGGGCGTTGCAAATGTAAATACTGGTAAACCTGGAGATATTTACGTAGAAGTAAATCTTGAGGTTCCAACCAAGCTCACAGCGGAGCAAAAGGAATATATTAGGAAATTTGGCGAGGCAAAAACGGACCCATCTTCCTACGAAAAAAAGAAGTCTTGGACCGAAAAAATAAGGAATTTATTTGAGGATTAAAATAGGTCAAACTGCTTGAAATTATGGACTAAACAGGCATTCCTGTGGTATAATATTTCATTATGGCAGACAATATTTTAGAACTCTATCAAAGGTATCTTAAAGACGTTTATCCACAGCTAATGGACGACGGATTTTTTAGATACCTTTTTGAATGTGTTCAGGCTGGCGACAACGCAATTTCGCAAAAAAACAAACTATTACATAAGGTAGTAGATGAGACTTGGGTCAATATGGTAGAGGAAACTCTCCCATCAATTTTTGCGTTGATCGATGGCACAACAAGATTTGTCGATAAAGATTCTTATGAGAATCGTTTTATATATACTTTGATTTCAAGGCTTATCGATTTTATTGGTAAAAGGAGCGAGGTCCTTCTTTGGAAAACCAGAGATGAGGCTCAAAGTCTTCTCGCCTTTGAAAGTATAGTAGACGACGATTACGAAAAGCTTGAATACAGATTCGAGATGAGAATCACCAATACCCAAAGTGATGCATCCAACGATTCAGAGAACATGAATATTTTCATGCGCATAGATAGACTCAAAAGAATCGTTTCAACAGTAGGTAATTCTGCATTCTACGAGCTCATGAAGGGCTGCAAAAAGCTCGAGGGCCCTATAACAGATACAGAGCTAATTGCAGGAAGTGAAGATTACCAAAAGTGCAAAGCTTTGTGGAACTTCTTTGATTCCTATGATCAGATAGGTTACAAGATTATTCAAGAAGAGAGCGCGCTTTCGTTTGATAATGCGCATATTGCTCAGCTTTATGCAAACATGATTGCAAACTATGTTCTGCTTAGAACTCTCTCCGGTCCAGATGCAAGAGACATCACAAATCTTTTGGATACCAAGAGAGAAACGGTGGAGCCAAAGTTTGTAAAGCGCATAGAAGAGCAGCAGGTTGATAGCCCAGATATAGAAGACGTAGAAATCAGAAGAGTCTTTGTAGAAGAAGTTACAAAAGCGCAGCTAGAAGCAGAAGCAAATTACGCAAAGATAAAAGAAGCAAATAAAAAACTCCAAGACGAGACCGATAGCATGAGGCTTCGTATGGAGACGGCGTTAGAAGAAGCAGCTAAAGCAACAGAGCTTGCCAATGCTGCAAGAGAAATTTCTCAAAGGGCCGGCGTAGAAATTGCAGATGCTAATGCTGCAAGAGATGAAGCCCTGGCTGCAAAAAAAGAAGCAGAAGAAATAAAAGACCAGGCAATTAAAGCCAAGGCTCTTGCCGAAGAAGTAGCATCTGATGCTGTTGCAGAAAAGGAAAGAGCAGCGATTGCAGCCGCAGAAGCTATAAACAGTGCAAATGAAACTAAGCTTAACGCTCAGGCTCAGATTGCAGCAGCAATTAAAAAAGCAGAGGATGCAGCAAATGAGGCTATAAAGCAGGCTGAAGAGCGCGCAAACCGTGCAATAGATTTAGCGGAGAACAAAGCTAATCAAGCAATCTCTGATGCTGAGAATAAGGCTAACCAAGCAATCACAGATGCCGAAAGCAAAGCTAATCAAGCAATTGCAAACTCTAAGGATTGGGCAAATAGATCAATAGAAGAAGCTAATATACGGGCCGAGGCAAGTATTCAAAACATAAAGGATGAATGCAGGGCAGTTGTAGAAGAAGCAACAAAGCTAATGCAAGAAGCTGAATCCGCAAGGATGCTTGCAGAGCAAGAAAGAGATGCATCAAATCTTGCATATGATGAAATTCAAGAAAGAATAAAAGCAATAGAAGCTAAAGCAGAGATAGACGTTGAATCTGCAAAGCAGTTTGCAGAAGAAACAGCAAGAAGAGCTCTTGAAGAAGCAGACGTTGCGGTTAGAAAAGCAAAGGCATGGGCTGAGCAGCTTGTTGCGGAAACAAACCAGGCTGCAGAAGAAGCAGTTGCAAAAGCAAATGACAAGCAAAGAGTTTCTGAAAACGCAAGAGTTAATTACGAAAAAGAAGTTGCAATGTCAATGGCAGAGTCTAAAGGCATTAAGGATAAAGCAGAGCGTATGATGGCAGAGGCTAAGGAAATGATAACCCAAGCCACAGCACAGATTGCAGAAGCAAGAACTCTAAAAGAACAAGCGCTTGAAGAAAAGAAGGCAGCGGAAAGAGCAGTAAGCATAGCAAACAAAAATGCTCAAGAGGCTGTAGCAGTTGCCAAGAAGGCAGATGCAAGATATCAAAAAGAAAAAGAGACAAGAGAGCGTCTCGAGAAAAAAGTTAAGAACCAGTCAGGAAGTTCTTTCCTGGGTATTGGTAAAAAGGATATAGAAGAAGAGTAGTGAGGGGAAGAATATGAAAAGAGTATTCAAAAAAACAATAGCAATAATACTTACAGTATTGTTGTCATTTGGTGCAACAATTGCAAACTTTGATTTTGTATTTGCTGAAGGAGATGACAAGGTAGACAACGAGTATGCTTTTTTGGTAAATGAGCAATTCGTAATTCCAGACGCAAAATATCGTGGTGCCTTTTGTACAGTTTCCACAAAGAAGACAATGAAGACTAAAAGTGGCGACGGCAACAACTGGGAGAAGTATTATAAGTTTGCTACAAAAGATGAGTTTATTAACAAGAAGGGTGATTGTATTGCGCCTTTTGTACAGCTGACATTATTTGCTGACGCAACATTTGATCAGCTTCCAATTGTAACTGGCGATACTATGCTCATTAATTTGAATGGGCACACACTGACAATAACATCAAAAGAAGAGTATAAGATTGAGAGTGAAACCTCTGATGTTTATATTGTTAACGGTACTTTATATGCTTCTGGTGCAAAAGATAAGTCGCTTATTGAAATGAAAGCAGGAAGCCTTACTTTTGACGGCGTTAAGGTATATGGTAAGGGCTCAAGAAGATTATTAACCATGAAACAGCAAACTGGTAAAAAGCTTGAGCTTCACATGTATAGCTCGAGTTTTCAGGATTTTAAACATGACTATAGAGGAGGATTAGTTCTTTTAGACAATGGTCTTTCATCGTACGTTGGTACTACAAAGAGTATTGGCTCTGGCTATAATGAAGTTATTGTTGACTGCTATGACTGCAACTTCTCGAATCTGCAAGGTAGCTGTGGTGGAGTATTTGATCTTGAGGGTCGTAAACTAAGAGCTACCTTTGATGAGTGTAACTTCTCTAACTGCAAAGCTACTGAAGGCGAATCTAATGGAGGCGGAGGAGCTGTAGCCATTGTTCAAGGTATGGATCAGAAGGCATATTTTTATGGCTGCACTATTAAAAAATGTACTGCGCCAGATGCTACTGGCGGAGCACTTTTATGCAACGGGCTTACAGGAGATGATGACGGCATAAGAGTATATTTTGATAGATGCGTTATTGAAGAATGCGAAGCAGAAGAAGGTGGCTTTTTAGGCATAAGTGGTCCAAACGTAGAAGTTTACGGAGCTATTGATGGACAGCATTTAAAAAGAACTTCAAAGGTTACTTTTGAAGATACTGTAGGTGGACTTCCAAAGGTAAAGGGTGCTTTTACCGTTGTAGACCCAAATAAGATGACAAAGGTATATAAATGCAAATCCGAAGATTACGGCGGAGCTGTTTGCGTAGATAATTATTTTAATTCTAGTGATGCTTCAAAAAAAGCAAAAATTTCTTATTTCTATTTTGATCAATGTGAAGTAACGGATGGCCCAGGCGGAGCTGTTTGCTTATACGATCCAGAAGGTGAAGTATACGATTGCACATTTAGAAGCAATAAAGCAGATGATGGCGGCGGTGCTATATATATTGATGACTCAAGCTGCAAGGTAACCATGTGCGATTTTAGATATAATTATGCTAAAGAATATGGCGGAGCAATATACTTGCATAATGGTAATGGCGTTTCAATAACCTATGGTTATTTTGAACAGAACAAGACAGGTAGTGGCTATCACGGCGGCGCAATATATATTAATGATGACGTAACAACACTTGCTCACTGCAGATTCTTTGAAAATTATGCAGGAGGAGAGGGTGGAGCACTTGTCTTAAACGATGACACTAATGCATCTTATGTAAGGTTCTGCGGAGATGACTGCGGTAAAAAGGATAAGTATAAAGAAATAGAGCATACTTACGATTGCGGTAAATGCAACTTTAGTGGCTGGGAAATTTATTCTGATTATATAGACGATTTTGACCCTTATGAGGAAGAAAGTACAGTTTTCTATCACTGGGGTGATTGCAAAACAGATGGATATTATAGTTATGGTTCTTACTGGGATGGCTATTACAAAACAAACTCCTTCCAAAATCAAATCATTTACACATCAGATGGAACAGATTCTAGAGTAAACCCTGGCTGGAATTAAAGAAAGAGGTCCTTTATGAAAAAACGTATCCTAAGTATAGTCCTTGTAGTTGCATTGCTTTTAAGCTTTGCGCCTGCCTGCGTATTTGCGGATAGTAAGGCTCGCACAACAATAACAGAAGAAGCTATTGCAACAAAACTTAAGGGGCTTAGCTTATTTAAGGGTACATCAGATACTGAATTTGATTTAAACAGAGCACCATCAAGAATTGAAGCATTGGTAATAATGCTTAGACTTCTTGGAAAAGAATCAGAAATTTTAGCTGGCTCGTTTAAGCATCCGTTTAAGGACGTTCCAAAGTGGGCAAATAACTATGTTGGTTATGCTTATCAAAACGGACTTACAAATGGAATCAGTGCAACTGAGTTTGGAACAAGTAATGCAACAGCTGCTCAGTTTGTAACCTTTGTTTTAAGAGCAATGGGTTATCAAGACGGAACAGGAAAAGACTTTAACTGGAGAGATCCATTTACTCTTGCAAAAAGTCTTGGTGTTGTAACAGACTCTGTTGTAATTGATGAGGGCTTTTTAAGAGCAGACTGCGCAAGCATTTCTTGGAACGCTTTGTTTGGCAAGATGAAGGATAGCGCTACTACTCTTGCAGAAAAGCTCATTGCTGATGGAGTATTTACAAAAGCAAAATTTGAAGATGCTAAATTAGGTGAGATTGTATCAGATCCAAAGAAAGATGACATTCCGCATTACAACGAAATGCTTAAAGCTTATGGCATGCGGGATATGAAGTGGCACGATAATCCTAAGACAGATCTTGAATGGACAGAGAATTTCCTCATCTCTTATCTAAAAGGAGATTGGGAATATGATACAAAGACAATCAAGGCTCCAAAGAACGTTAAGTGGTCGGCAAGCCTTGGAGATTACGGTGCACTTGGAACTGTATATGCAGCTTTAGTTGGTGAGTGGCTTGATTGCTATCTTTGCTACGCATATGCAGGTAATGATAACAAGTTCTATATCACAACAGATGGTCAGCCACCTGTATATACAAAAGAAGAACTTGCATCTCATGTAATAGAAACATATCTCATGGCAGAGCTTGTTAAGGCTCAGTTTGAGGAATCAGTATATAACAAGAACTTTACTACTCAAAGAGAACTTGCAGAAGCTTATGCAGAGTTTTTGCCAAGATACTATTACTCACTTGGCTGGCAGCCTTATGCACCAACAAGTGCAGAGAAGAAATATATTGCAGAGCACCCGGGTTCAACCTTTCTCGACTTCTATAACTATGTAGCACATCATCCAGAATACTCTATTTGCTACATGGAAACAGATGGTGCATATCCACTGCTTAAAAACCTTGCAGGTGACTGCGGCTCGCACGCAAGCTTGTTCAATATCCTGATGAATTTAAACGGTATTGAAGCTTATGGACTCAATGGTGCAACAATATATGGAGAAGTTCACGTTGTATCTTACTTAGTGCTTGATGGCAAGACTTGCCTTTGCGACTGGCTCAACTATTTTGGAGTTTGCGATTTAAACGATGCAGAATCTAAATTAGAGTTTAGACCATTAAGAGATTCAATGAAGAAAACAGAGTTTGCAAGATTTAAAGACGAGGCGCTGTGCCTCAAAGAATATAAAGGAATCTATTACTAGTTGTCAATGTTGTCAATGTTGTCAATGGGGTCAGACCCCATTGACAACTTTTTTATTGCTCTAGCCTGGTGGCCAAATCATTGATCTCTTTCCAAGCAGGTGGAAGTGCAGGTGATGCACTGTTTGTCCGCCATCCTCGCCAGTATTAATTGCTACGCGGTAACCATTTTCAAGCTCAAGACTTTTTGCAATGTCTTTAATCTTAAGCATAATGTAAGAAAGAAGCTCCTTATCTTCCTCTGTTGCTTCATCTAAAGAACCAATATGCTTTTTTGGAATGATTAAAACATGCACAGGAGCCTGAGGATCTAAATCGTAGAACGATAAGATTTTGTCATCTTCATAGACCTTGTTTGATGGAATCTCGCCGCTTGCAATCTTGCAAAAAATACAGTCTGACATTTTCTACTCCTTTCTTCCAAACACGCCGTCAGCGTACGGCGCTGCAATTTTAACGTTAACAAATGTATTTGATAAATCTTCGCCTTCTTTTGCTGCAAAGTATACATCCATAAAGTTTGATGCATGACCCCTCCAAAGAAGCTCGCCCTTTTTAAGAAGGAGACCAGAAAGCTCATCGCATCCGCCGCATTCCTCTGGCTTTGGCGCGAGCTCTTCTGCGAGAACCCTTTGCACGCTTCCAACCATCTTGAATTTAAAATTGTTTGCGGCTTCTTCTGCTGCGTTTATGAGGCGTCTGTTTCTTTCCTTTTTGACAGGAGGGGAGATTTGATTCTCCATCAAAGCGGCCTTGGTGTAAAGTCTCTTTGAATATGGGAAGCAGTGTACCTTTAAGAATTCCGTTTCTCTTACAAGCGAGATAGACTCGTTAAAGTCCTCTTCTTTTTCTCCAGGAAAACCAGTGATAATATCTGTAGTTATTCCATACAATGGGTCGAAGTCTCTTAGAGTTTTTACCATTGCAAGATAATCTTCTCTTGTGTAGTGCCTGTTCATTGCAGAGATTATTTTGCTGCTTCCGCTTTGAACTGACATATGAACATGATGGCAGAGCTTATCATATTTTAATAATTTGAAAATGTAGCTCGCATCAACAACAGTTGGTTCTAAAGATCCGAGCCTAATTCTAAAGTCGCCTGGAATTTCGTTGAGTGCTTTTACTACGAGCTCAATTCCGTAGATGCCGCTCGCGTCCGCGCCGCCTGCGGGCAATCCGCTTGCCACGCCGCCTGCGTCCGCGCCGCCTGCTGGCAATCTGCTTGCCTCGCTCGCTGTGCTGAACCCATTTTCAGTTCCGTAAAGCGCTGTGTTAATGCCGGTCAAAACGATTTCCTTGTAACCAGCATCAATGAGCCGTTTAGCTTCGGCAACTATTAGATCAAGATTTCTTGATCTAACCGGACCTCTTGCGTAAGGAATGACGCAGTAGGAACAAAACCTGTTGCAGCCATCTTCTATTTTTATAAGCGCTCTGGTTCTAGACTCAATTCCGTTTACTTCTCCAAGCTCTTGGTACTTTAAGTTGTCATTGGAGTTGTCGTTGGAGTTGTCATTGGGGTCAGACCCCATTGACAACTTTTTTACGTGCTTGCGGCCAATATTGTCAATGGGGTCTGACCCCTTTGACAACTTTGAGGCAATTAGCTTTTTCACTAATTCCACCGCCATCATCTTATCTGTTGTACCCATGATGATATCTGCCTCGTCAATTTCTAAGGCCTCATCTGGATTAGTCTGCGGGTAACAGCCCATCATTACAACAATGGCGTCCTTATTTTTATTTTTCATGCGCCTTATATACTGCCTAGATTTTCTATCGGCCATCCTCGTAACAGTGCAGGTGTTAACAATATAAACATCGGCAAGGTCTTCTTCAGGAACAACTTCAAAACCTTCCTTTTTAAACTGCTCGCTTAGAGCCTGAGTTTCATATTGATTAACTTTGCACCCGAGGGTATAAAACGCAACTTTCATATTAACATTATACACTAAAAAAGCAGCCTGCGAAATTGCAAGCTGCCTTTATGATTTGGATTAGAATCTCTTATTAGCTTTCTTACGAGCAGCCTCTGATTTCTTCTTACGCTTTACGCTTGGCTTTTCGTAGCATTCTCTCTTTCTGAGCTCGGCCATAACTCCGTCTCTAGCACAAGAACGCTTAAATCTCTTAAGAGCGCTTTCCAAATTTTCGCCTTCTCTAACGATAATCTGTGCCATAACGGTTCACCACCTTTCTCGTCTAGATTAGAACGTTCTTATTATACCCACTTTGCCCCTTAAAATCAAGAGATTTTTGCTTGGCCAAAGCGTGTTCCGCTGCGCGCTAACGCTTGCCGGTGCTACTTTACGCTGCCTGCGGCAGGATAGGCGGGCGCCGGCCTCCGCCACTCTACGAAGTTCCGCCTTCGGCGGGGCTCCTTAAGGGGCACCATCCCTTCTTTTTCCGCTGCCCGGCACTTCACGGCCACCGCAGGACTACTTCCAACCGTTTCTACCAATAATCTTTACCTCTATACCACGCATTCGCTGGCGCTACAGCTAACATTCACTACTGTTACAGCACATAACCTTGCCACTTCCGCAGATTTTACGCAAAGTGGCAAGGTTTTGCTGCTATAATCTTGCACCTACCTTGCCACATCTTTAGTTTTCCTTCAAAATGGCAAGGTTTTTCACTTGTTTTTTTACTTCTACCTTGCCACATCTTTAGTTTTCCTTAAAAGTGGCAAGGTTTTTTACGCTAAAAGTTTAAAATCCTTTCAAAAACCTTGCCACTTTGCAAGTATTTTGAATAAGTGGCAAGGTAGGCTTCTTTTACAGGCCCTAAAACCTTGCCACTTTGCGGAGTTTTTGAATAAGTGGCAAGGTAGGCTACTTTTACAAGCCCTAAAACCTTGCCACTTATGCTTATTTTGAATCAAATGGCAAGGTAAGCCTATTTAAAAGTGACGGTTGGCCTTAATTTAAGCTAATCGTCTAACTTTTTAAAGGGAAAACAGGTGGCTAAGTGCCGGTTTGTGTTAATTTAAGCAAATCGTCTACTTATTCAAGGCTGTTTTGTACCTGGTTGTTAAATACTGTGAATTTCAGTAGACGAAACATAATATATTTTAAGAATCGTCACTTTGGGAATAAAAACAGGGGCAAAAAGTTAGACGATTTAATTAAGAAAGAGTTAATCGTCACTTGGGGAATAAAAACAGGGCCAAAATGTTAGACGATTCCGAGGAAA